>NZ_JBQJIN010000047.1:0-14789 GCF_052078695.1 Lysobacter sp. CA196
GCAAGGTGGCCTGGGAGATGAACAATCGTCCCCGCAAAACCTTGGATTGGCGCTCGCCGGCTGAGGTGCTTTATGAGCGACTGAAAAACGCTTCGGGGTGATGCACTTGGATATTGACTCCGCATTAGCTTTCTTTTGTTGCTTTAGACAAAAGAAAGTAACCCGCCGCTTTAGTGGCGGAAGCTTTTGGCGTTTGATCTAGATCTAGATCTTGCATGAGCGTCGCGCCGCAAGACCATTGCAGCGCGGTCGCGGCTTGCGCCGCTCCTACCCTGACGGGCTACGGCCGCCGTCAGCGCGAGATTGATAGGTCGCGGTCGCGACTCACGTCGCTCCTACAGGAACACACCCGAACACGACGCGACATTGGGACATGGCGGTCGCGGCTCGCGCCGCTCCTACCCTGGCGAGCGAGCGCCGCTTCGACGAATGACGATGGCCACGTCATCTCTGCGCGTCCCTTGTCGCGACTCACGTCGCTCCTACAGGGATAGATTCGTGGTGGCGACAGCGCTCACCGCGCCATCAAGGCCTCGATCTCGTCGGCGCTGCGCGCGAGCCGGTCGGTCAGCACCTGGTGGTCGTCTTTGGTAATCAGCACGTCGTCTTCGGTGCGGATGCCGATGCCGCGCCATTTCGGGTCGACGCTGCTGTCGTCGGGCGACACGTACAAGCCGGGCTCGATGGTGAAGACCATGCCCGGTTCGAGCAGGCGCGACTCGCCGTCGAAGCGGTACTCGCCGACGTCGTGCACATCCATGCCCAGCCAATGCCCGGTCTTGTGCCGATAGAAGCGCTTGTAGTGGCCTTCGGCGAGGTTCTTTTCCAGCTTGCCCTTGAGCAGGCCGAGCCGCAGCAGGCCTTCGGTCAGGGTCTCGACCGCGGCCAGATGTCCCGCCTCGTAGGCGACGCCGGGGCGCGCCTGGGCCAGGGCCGCGGCCTGGGCGGCGCCGACCAGGTCGTGCAGCGCGCGTTGCGGCGCGGTGAAACGGCCGTTGACCGGAAACGTGCGGGTGATGTCGGCGGCGTAACCGCGGTACTCGGCGCCGGCGTCGATCAAGACCAGGTCGCCGTCGGACGAGGCCGCGCTGTTGGCGCGATAGTGCAGCACGCAGGCATTGCTGCCGGCGCCGACGATGCTGCCGTAGGCCGGCTCGGCATCGTGGCGGCGAAACACGCATTCGATTTCGGCCTGCAGCTCGTATTCGCGCATGCCGGGACGCGCCGAGCGCATCGCCGCTTCGTGGGCGAGCACGCTGATGTCGGCGGCACGCTGCATGAAGCGCACCTCGTCGCGATCCTTGAACAAACGCAACTCGTCGAGCAGATGGCCCAGCTCGAGGAACTCGTGCGGCGGCTGGGCGCCCTGGCGCACCATCGCGCGCACCCGGTTGAGCCAGCCGATCAGCTTGAGGTCGAACTCGGCGTCGCGGCCGAAGTGGTAGTAGACGCGCGAGCGGCCTTCCAGCAACCCCGGCAGGATGTCGTCGAGGTCGGTGATCGGATAGGCGTCGTCGAGCCCGAACGCCTCGACCGCGCCTTCCGGGCCGTAGCGCGGGCCGTCCCAGGCTTCGCGTTCGCGGTCGCGCTCGCGGCAGAACAGCAGGGTCTCGCCATGGCGCCGGCCCGGCACCAATACCAACACCGACTCGGGCTCGGGGAAACCGGTCAGGTAGCTGAGGTCGGAGTCCTGGCGGAACGGATAATGCGTATCGCGACTGCGGATGTGCTCGTTGGCCGACGGCACGATCACGATCGCCTCGTCGCCGGCCATCGCCATCAACTGCTTGCGCCGGCGCACATAGGCCTTGGCCGGCATCGTCAGCGCCGCGTTCATCTCAGTTCAACCGATGCCGGTGCTGCGCCGCCATCGCCACGTCGCCGTGCAACAACAACGCGACGATGCGCACGAACTCCTCGATCTCGGTCAAGGCTTCTTCGTCGTCCTCGTCGCCGTCGTCCTGCGGCGAGGCCGCGGCCAGGCGCGCCAGATCGCCGAGCGCTTCGCGGCTTTCCTCCGACAGCGAGGAAGCCTCGCCGGCGGCGAGGCCGAAACCGGCGAGGAAACCGCGGCACCAGTCGAACAAGGCGCCGCTACGCTCGGACAGCGGCGCTTCGCTGTCGGGCAGCAGCAGGTCGAAGCCGAAGCTGCGGTCGCCGAGCTGCGAGGCGCTGGCGCCGCGCAGGCGATCGAGCGCGCCGTTCTCGGCCGGCGTCGCGATGGCCGGGTCGGCCAGCACGCGCGCCGGCCAGTCGCGCACCGAGGCGCCGCCGCCGGCGAGCCAGCCGCACAAGGCGCCGTGCAGTTCGGAAGCGGAAGCGCCGAGCGAGAGCGTGCGGCTCTCGGCGTCGACATCGGACAACAGGGGCAGTTCGATCGCGGCCACAGGCATCAAGTCGTGAGGGTTGCCGCAGTTTAGCAATGCCGGGCGAATGCGGGCGGCGTGAAGAAACCCGCAGGATCCTGTCCTGTCTGGCGATTCGAGTCCGTAGTGCTTGTTGCCGCAACGGGCGCCTGCCTAAACTGCGGGCTGTTGCGCTTCACGCCACGGTGTCCGTGCGTTCCTCTTCCCCTGTCGCCCTGCTGACTGCCGGTCTGATCGCCTTGCTCCTGTGCATGGCGGCGCTGACCCAGCGTGCCGATGCGGCCACGCGCGACTTCTATTTCTCGCGCCTGGGCAGTGAGCTCGGGCTCAGCCAGAACTCGGTCACCGCCTTCACCCAGGACGCGCACGGCTTCATCTGGGTCGGCACCCAGGGCGGCTTGCATCGCTACGACGGCCAGCGCTACGTGCCTTATCGCCACGACCCGCGCGATCCGGCCAGCCTGCCCGACAGCTACGTCACCGCGCTCGCCCTCGACGGCCAGCGCGCGATCTGGATCGGTACCCATTCCGAATACCTGGCCCGGCTCGACCTGGCCAGCGGCGCGATCCATCGTTACGAACCGCCGGACTCGCAGGCCGGGCGCCAGATCGTCTCGCTGCTGCCGTGGCGCGACTCGCTGCTGATCGGCACCCTGGCCGGCCTGGAGCGCATGGACCCGCGCAGCGGCGCGCGCGAGCTGCTGCTGGCCCTGCCGGGCGAACTGAGCCGGCAATCGCCCTGGCAGGAACTCGCCCTCGCCCGCGACGGCACCGCCTGGTTCGCCAGCGCGGCCGGTCTGTACCGGATCCTGCCGAGCGGCAAGATCGAACGCATCGGCGCCGCCCAGGTGCTGCGCAGCGTGTTGATCGACCGGCGCGGCCGGCTCTGGGCCGGCGGCGTCGACGGCCTGTACCGGCTCGACGGCCACACCGGCATCCTGGTCAAGGTCGAGGACGAAGCGCTGGCGACGCTGCGCGATGCGCGCGCCCTGATCGAGGCGCCGGACCAGCGGATCTGGATTTCCGGCTTCGGCAACGGCCTGTACCGCCACGACCCCGAAACCGGCCACACCCAGCGCGTGCACGCCGAGCCCGGCGTCGAGGCGACCCTGCCCGAGGACACGATCGAAGCGCTGATGATCGACCACGGCGGCCTGCTCTGGGCCGGCGGCCAGTATCGCGGCGTCGCCGTCGCCGACCCGCGCGGCACCCGTTTCAGCTACGTCCTCGACCTCGACGAGGACCGCACCGGCGCCGGCGCCTCCGACGCCAGCATCCGCAGCCTGGCCCAGGACGACCTCGGCGCGATCTGGATCGGCACCGACAACGGCCACCTGCGCCGTTACGACCTGGCCGCCGACCGTTTCCAGGACATGACCGCGCTGCTGCCGGCCAACGCCGGTGCCCGCCGCATCGCCGCGATCGCCCGCGAACCCTGCCCCGAGGCCGACAACCCGAACCCGCCGGCCTCGCTGCCTCCGACCCGGCTTTGGCTCGCCACCGGCCAGGGTCTGCTGCGCCTGGACCCGGCCACCCGCCGGGTCGAGAGCATCGACCTGCGCGGTTACCGCGACGTCGCCCTGCGCTCGCTGGCCTTTGCCCGCGACGGCAGCCTGTGGCTCGGCAGCGACGACCTCGGCGCCCTGCACTACCTGCCCGAGACCGGCGCCCTGGTCCGCTACGCCTACCGCGAAGGCGATTCCAAGGGCCTGAGCCATCCGCGCGTCAATGCCGTGCTCGAAGACACCAAGGGCCGGGTCTGGTTCGGCACCGGCGACGGCCTCGACCTGCTCGACCCGGCCACCGGCTACCTGCGCCACTACCGCCATGCCACCGACGAGGCCGACAGCCTGCCGGGCAATTTCGTCCGCGCCGTGCACCAGTCCGCCGACGGCTCGATCTGGGTCGGCACCCAGGCCGGCCTGAGCCGGGTGGTCGAACACGGCGACGGCCGCATCCGCTTCGACCACCCGCTGGCCGAGGTGCTCGGCGACCATCCGGTGCCGGTGGTGTTCTCGATCGCCGAACGCCCCGCCGGCCGCCTCTGGCTCGGCACCGACGCCGGCATCCTGCGCTTCGACAGCGGCGCTTCGCTGGTCCGCCGCTACGGCCTGGCCGACGGCTTGCAGGACCTGGAATTCAACGCCGGCGCGGTCGACATCCTGGCCGACGGCCGCATCGCCTTCGGCGGCGTGCGCGGCCTCAACGTGTTCGACCCGGCACGCATCGCCGACTCGCGCTACACCCCGCCGGTGCGCCTGCTCGGGGCCTGGATCGGTTCCGACACCAGCGCCGGTTCGAGCACTTTGTGGCAATCCACGCGGCTGGAGATTCCCAACGGCGCCGGCATCCTGCGCCTGCGCATCGGCGCGCTCGACTTCGGCCCCAACAGCGGCATCCGCTATCGCTACCGCATGGACGGTTTCGACCGCGACTGGATCGACAACGGCCCGCGCCAGGACATCACCTACACCCGCCTGCCGCCCGGCCGTTACGTGTTCCGCGCCCAATCGACCAACCGCGACGGCGTCTGGAACACCCAGGAGCTGCGCATCCCGGTCAAGGTCGAACCGCCGCTGTGGCGGCATCCGCTGGCGATCGCCCTGGCGGCCCTGGCCGCGCTCGGCCTGGCCTTGAGCTTCGGCTGGCGCTGGCACGTCGCCCGCCAGCGCGAACGCGGCTACTTCGCCCAGATCCGCGAACGCGAAGAACGCCTCAAGCTGGCGCTGTGGGCATCCGGCGAGCAGTTCTGGGATTACGACCTGAAGCGGCGCGAGCTGCACCGCATGCGGGTCGACGACCACAACCCGCAATCGCCGGAGATCGGCGTGCAGGCCGACATCGCCGACGACCACGAAATCCATCCCGACGACCTCGGCCGGGTCACCGAGCTGCTGCGCAAGCACCTCAAGGGCGACGCCGCGCTGTTCCTGTCCGAACATCGCATGCGCACGCCGAAGGGCGAATGGGGCTGGGTGCGCGCCCGCGGCCGGGTCGTCGAACGCGATGCCGAAGGCCAGCCGGTGCGCGTCGCCGGCACCGGCCGCGACGTCACCGCGGTGCGCAGCGCCGAACGCGAACGGCGCATTTCCAGCGAAGTGCTGCGCTCGATGGCCGAAGCGGTCGCGGTGTTCGACCGCGACTTCGTGTTCGTCTCGATCAACCCGGCGTTCTCGCGCATGACCGGCTACCCCGAGAACGAAGTCATCGGCCAGACCACCGGCCTGCTCGACAGCCGCCAGCACGACCCCGAGTTCTACAGCGACATGCGCGACGAGTTGCAGCGCAGCGGCCGCTGGTCCGGCGAGATCTGGCAGCAGCGCAAGGACGGCAACGAATTCCTGTGCTGGCTGCAGGCCAGCATCGTGCTCGACAGCAGCGGCCAGCGCGGCCACTACGTCGCGGTGCTGACCGACATCACCGACCAGAAGCGCGCCGAGCAGGAACTGCGCTACCTGGCCAACTACGACACCCTGACCAGCCTGCCCAACCGCACCCTGTTGTCGGAGCGGCTGTCGCGGGCGATCGTGCGGGCGCGCCGCCACGGCCATCGCATCGCGCTGCTGTTCCTCGACCTGGACCGCTTCAAGGACATCAACGACTCGCTCGGCCATGCCGCCGGCGACCGCATCCTACGCGCCGCCGCGGTGCGCCTGCAGGAAACCGTCGGCGCCGAGCACACCGTCGCGCGCCTGGGCGGCGACGAATTCACCGTCGTGCTGGAAAACCTGGAGACGCCGGAACAGGCCGAGGACGTCGCCCGGCGCCTGATCAAGGCCTTCGAGGCGCCGCTGGATTTCGACGAACGCCACGATGTGGCGATCTCGCCGTCGATCGGCATCAGCCTCTACCCCGACCACGCCCAGGTCCCGACCGACCTGCTCAAGCACGCCGACACCGCGATGTACCAGGCCAAGGCCGCCGGCCGGCGCACCTTCATGCGCTACACCGAGGCGATGGACATCGAGATCCGCCAACGCGCGACGATCTCGGCGGCGCTGCGCAAGGTGCTGGACCGCAACGAGCTGCGCCTGGTGTTCCAGCCGCGTCTGTCGCTGCCGGAAGCGCGCATCACCGGGGTCGAGGCCCTGCTGCGTTGGAACAGCGCCGAGTACGGCAACATCCCGCCCTCGCAGTTCATCCCGCTGGCCGAGGAAAGCGGTTTGATCCTCGAGATCGGCGAATGGGCGATGCGCGAGGCCTGCAGCCGCCTGCGCCAGTGGCGCCTGCAAGGGCTCGACCAGTTGTCGATCTCGGTCAACGTCTCGGCGATCCAGCTGTTGCGCGGCGATCTGCCCAAGATGGTCGCGCGCGCCCTCAGCGAAAGCGGCATCCCGCCGTGGCGGCTGGAGCTGGAATTGACCGAAAGCGTGATCATGGCCAATGCCGCGCATACCTCCAACACCATGCAAGCCCTGCGCGAACTCGGCGTGGCCCTGGCGGTCGACGACTTCGGCACCGGCTACTCCTCGCTCGCCTACCTCAAGCGCCTGCCGATCAACACCCTGAAGATCGACAAGGAATTCATCGGCGACCTGACCCGCGACCCCGACGACGAGGCGATCACCAGCACGGTCATCACCATGGCCCACTCGCTGGGCCTGAACGTGGTCGCCGAGGGCGTCGAGTTGGAAGAGCAGATGGAATTCCTGCTGGCCCACGGTTGCGACGAGATCCAGGGCTACTGGCTGGCCCGGCCGCTCGAAGCCGACGACTGCCTGGCGTTCATCCAGCAATGGCAGCCGCCGCTGAGCGTGCGCGCGGCGCGTTGACCGCCTGGGGTCGGGACTCGGGACTCGGGACTCGGGACTCGGGATTCGGGATTCGGGATTCGGGAATTGGGTGTCAGGAGAGCAGGGGCGGGCTTCCTGGCCATCGGGGGTAGTGGCGGCACGGCCGCGACCGCGTCGCATCGCCCCCGCCATTCCGTTACTCCGGCCCGCCCTCGCGCCGCCCCAAAGCCGCCATCGACCCGACGATGCCTGACCGAGTCCCGAGTCCCGAGTCCCGATTCCCGGCAGCGCCTTGACCGCCCCCGCCCCGGCCTGCCATCGTGCCGGGATGGATCGCACCGAACTCATCACCGAATTGCAGTCGCTGCTGACCCGCGTCGACGAACTCGGCGATCGCGTGCGTCGTCTCAGCGAAGAGAACCGCAGCCTGCGTCAACAGCAGGAACAATTGGTCGGCGAGCGCTCGGCGCTGCTGGCCAAGAACGAGCAGGCCCGCACCCGCGTCGAGGCCATGATCGCGCGACTGAAGTCGCTGGAGCAGCACACGTGAATCCGAACCGATGAGCACGACCAGCGAAGCCGTCAGCATCCGCCTGCTCGACCGCGAGTACACGGTGGGCTGCGAGCCGTCCGAACGCGACGACCTGCTCGCCGCCGCGCGCATGCTCGACAGCAAGATGCGCGAGATCCGCGGCAGCAACCGCATGGCCGCGCTCGACCGCGTCGCCGTGCTCGCCGCGCTCAATTTCGCCCACGAATTGCAGCAACTGCGCGGCGACGGCGATCATCGCGACCGCGAACTCTCGCGCACCCTCGACGAACTGCATCGCAAGCTCGACAGCCTGTTCGACGCCGCGATCCGCTGATTCACCGATCTGTTGATCCAATGATCTGCTGACTCTGGGCGGTTCGCCGTCAGCGCCCGTTGCCGCCAACGGTTCGCACTCGACTGCGTAGGCAACAAGGTCGCATTAAGTGCGATTACTGTGGCCGCCGTCGCAACAGGCTTTGCATAAGACCGCCGTTGTCGCATCCGGCCCCGTTCATCCGCGCTCGCGGATCGTTCAAGCGCATGAACCGCAACGCAGCGTCGCCGACGAGCGGGCACGCTGCAGGCGGTGCGCGCGCTATACTTCGCGTACGTCCTCTGCTGTGCTCGACGGCGTGCGCAAACATTCGCCTTGTCCCTTAATTACGACCGCGGGGGCGCAACGGGAATCTGGAGTGCAAGTCCGCCTCGCAGCGGGAAGCCCGAAGATCTCCAAGCGTTCCCACTTGAACCCCGGGTTCAAGGTCGTTTCGCACGCATCGACATTGGCGGAGGACTACTCATCCCGGAACGGGCGCGAGGTCACGGAAGTGATTCGCGCCCGTTGCCTTGTCCGGAGCGCCCGCGCTTCCGTTTTCCCCCAGGACCCCGCGCCGAATGACGGTTGACCGTACGACGCTGCGCCGCGAACTGCGCGCGCAACGCCGCAATCTCGCCGCCCCCGCGCGCATCGCCGCCGCCGAATCCCTGGCCGCCCGCCTGCTGGCGCTGCCGTTCGCGCCCGCCACCGGCTATGTCGCCGGTTATTGGGCCATGGACGGCGAGATCGCCCTGCACGTCTGGCAGCTGCGCCTGCCGCCGGGCTGCGTGTACTGCCTGCCGGTGCTGCACGAAGACCAGCGCCTGCGCTTCGCCCCCTGGCGCCCGGGCGACGCCCTGGTCGGCAATCGCTTCGGCATACCCGAACCCGACGTCAGCCCCAGCTCGCTGCTCGAGCCTGAACAGATGAGTCTGGTGGTGCTGCCGCTGGTCGGCTTCGACCCGCGCGGCCACCGGCTCGGCATGGGAGGTGGCTGGTACGATCGCAGCTTCGCGTTCCGCCAACGCAGCCCGGCCCCACCGTGGCTGGCCGGCGCCGCGTTCGAACTGCAACGCATCGATGCGCTCGACAACGCCGATTGGGACGTCGCTCTCGATGCGGTTTGTACGGAAGTCCAGACTCTGGATTGCCGTTCCCCCCTGTTCGTCTGACCGTTGAGCACCGCATGACCGCACGCCGCCGCTACTGGCTGATGAAGTCCGAACCGGACACGTTTTCCATCGAAGATCTGCAACGCGTCCGCACCGAACCGTGGAACGGCGTACGCAACTACCAGGCGCGCAATTTCATGCGCGACGGCATGAAGGTCGGCGATGGCGTGTTGTTCTATCACTCCAACACTGCCGTGCCCGGCATCGCCGGCCTCGCCACGATCGCCAGCGAAGCCTATCCGGACCCGACCCAGTTCGACGCCAAGTCCGATTACTACGACGGCAAGAGCTCGCGCGAAGACCCGCGTTGGCTGCTCGTCGACGTCGCCTTCGAGCGCAAGTTCGATCGGGTGATCCCGCTCGACGAGATCAAGGCCCGCGCCGACGAGCTCGGCGAGGACTTCGCCCTGACCCGCCGCGGCAACCGCCTCTCGGTGCTGCCGGTGACGGCGGCGCAGTGGAAGGTGTTGCTGTCGATGGAGTGAGGCCGGGACTCGGGACTCGGGACTCGGGACTCGGGACTCGCAAAGCCTGTGCCGGCATGGCTACGCCCGCAACTCATTCATAACTTCGCGATGGTTCGGATCATGACGGTCAAATCGTCCAGACTATCGCTTCTCCAGATTAGATCCTCGAGTCCCGAGTCCCGAGTCCCGAGTCCCGAGTCCCCGAACAGCAAACCACAAGCCCTTGAGCCCATGACCGAAGCAAAACGCCTGGCCGGCGAAAAAGCCATCGACTACATCGAAGACGGCATGATCGTCGGCGTAGGCACCGGTTCCACCGTCGCCTTTTTCATCGAGGCCCTGGGCCGGCACAAAGAGCGCATCAAGGGCGCGGTGTCGAGTTCCGAACAGAGCACCGCACGCTTGCGTGCGCTCGGCATCGAGGTGCTCGACCTCAATGCCACCGGCCCGTTGTCGCTGTACGTCGACGGCGCCGACGAATGCGATCCGCACAAGCGCCTGATCAAGGGAGGCGGCGCCGCGCTCACTCGCGAAAAAATCATCGCCGAGGCCAGCGCGAAGTTCGTCTGCATCGTCGACCCGGCCAAGCGCGTCGACGTGCTCGGTCGCTTCCCGCTGCCGGTCGAGGTCGTGCCGATGGCGCGCAGCCTGGTCGCACGCGAGATCCTGGCGATGACCCGCGGCCAGCCGGTGTGGCGCCAGGACGCCAACGGCGCCGGCGTGGTCACCGACAACGGCAACCTCATCCTCGACATCCACGGCCTGGCGATCACCGACCCGGTGGCGATGGAATCGGCGATCAACCAGATCCCCGGCGTGGTCAGCGTCGGCCTGTTCGCGCGCCGTCCGGCCGACGTCGTCATCGTCGGCGGCGAGCCGCCGATCGTCCTTTAAGTCACTGATCTAGAACGTCTCTCAGCAGACGAGACGGCCTGCCGCCAGAATCGGCAGGTCGTCCGCTTCACCCGCCCGGCACACCCGGGCGGCTGCTCGCGCGGCGCAATACCGCCCCCATGCCGGCCCGCCGCCATGACCCTGCGCTGCCTGTTCGTCGACTTCAATTCCTACTTCGCCTCGGTCGAACAATTCGACCACGAGGAGTTGCGTGGCCGTCCGGTCGGCGTGGTGCCGGTGCTGGCGGCCACCACTTGCTGCATCGCCGCCAGCCGCGAAGCCAAGGTCCACGGCATCAAGACCGGCACGCCAGTGCACGAAGCGATGGCGCGCTGCCCAGACATCGCCATCGTCGAGGCGCGTCCGGCGCGTTACGTCGATCTGCATCACCGCTTGATCGCAGCGATCCAGGACTGCATTCCGATCGACGGCGAACCGCTGTCGATCGACGAAGTCGCTTGCCGCCTGATCGGCCGCGAGCGCCAGCGCGACAACGCCATCGCGATCGCCCACCGGATCAAGCAGACCCTGATCGATCGCGGGCTCGCGCCGGCGATCCGCTGCTCGATCGGCATCGCCCCGAACACCTTCCTGGCCAAGACCGCCTCCGACATGCAGAAGGTCGACGGCCTGACCGTGGTCGAACTCGGCGATCTGCCGCAGGCGCTGCATCGGCTGGAACTGCAGGATCTGTGCGGGATCGGCCCCTCGATGCTGCAGCGCCTGCGCGATGCCGGCATCGACACGGTCGAGCGACTCACTGCGGCGCCGCGCGAACATCTGCGCGCGGTCTGGGGCGGGGTCGAGGGCGAACGTTTCTGGGCGCAGCTGCGCGGCATCGAACCGACGTCGCGGCAACGCAAGGCAGTCGGTTCGGTCGGTCATTCGCACGTGCTCGACCCGCAAATGCGCAGCGCCGAAAGCATGCGCTCGGTGTTGTTCAAACTGCTCGCCAAGGCGGCGATGCGGATGCGCGGCGAGCGTTGCCAGGCGCGCGGGATGAGCCTGCACGTGCGTTTCGCCGGCAAGGAACAACGCTTCAGCCGCAATCTGTCGTTCGCCGCGCTCGACGACACCCCAACCCTGCTGCAACTCATGGCCGACGCGCTGCAGCCGCTGATGCGCGGCGCCGCCAGCGGGCGTTGGAACGTGAAACGCTTTCCGCCTCTGTCGGTCGCGGTGTCCTTGATCGACCTGCAGCCCAACGCCGCCGACAGCGGCTCGCTGTTCGTCGAGCGCGGGCGCCAACAGGCGCTGACCCGCGTGCTCGACCAGGTCAATCAACGCTACGGCAACAACCGTCTGTATTTCGGCGCGATGCAGGACGCACTCGCGCAAGGCGCCGCGCCGATGCGCATCCCCTTCAGCCATATTCCGGAAGAAGCCGCCGAGGCCGACCTCGGCGCCTCGGCTCTGGTCCCCGATCCGAGCATGAACGAACTGTGGTTGCGACGGCTGCGCGAGTTCAACGTGATGGCCGAGCATGCTCATCGCGAAGCGCGCGAAAACCCAGGCAAGCCTTTGCCCCCACCGGGCCCGTCGCCGATGCACCGCTCCTCCGGCGTCGGCGGCTGGGGCCGCAAGCAACGCGAGAAGAGCGACGACGACGGACGGGGCACTACCGGCTCGCTGTTCTGACACCTCAACGGCTGTGGCATACCGGCTCGCGGCCCAGATAGCTCAACGCCACCTGCAGCGCCGTAAGCCACACCCCCTTGCCGGCGATGCTGTCTCCGATTTACCCGGACTTCGTCGGCCTGAATCGGATGCAGATCCCGGTATCGTGTGTCGCGACTTACGGCGCTCCTACAGATGGAACGACGCCGCCTCATTGCAGGAGCGAGGTTAGTCGCCACCGAGTTCCCGAGAACGAACAAACTCTCGCCGTCGAGGGGTTGGGATGATGCCCCAACCCCTCCCGCGCTTCAGGCATCGACCGCGACGAACCCGCCGGTCTGTCGCTTCCACAAGCGCGCATACAGACCGTCGCGGGCGATCAACTCCTCATGGGTACCGGTCTCGATGATGTGGCCCTTGTCCATCACCACCAGCCGATCCATGCGCGCGATCGTCGACAGGCGATGGGCGATCGCGATCACCGTCTTGCCGGTCATCAAGCTGTCCAGGCTGTCCTGGATCGCCGCTTCGGCCTCGGAATCCAGCGCCGAAGTCGCCTCATCGAGGATCAGGATCGGCGCGTTCTTGAGCAGTACGCGCGCGATCGCGATCCGTTGCCGTTGACCGCCCGACAGCTTGACGCCGCGTTCGCCGACCAAGGCTTCATAACCGGCCCGCCCCTCGCCATCGACCAGGCGCGGAATGAACTCGTCGGCACGCGCCTGACGCGCGGCCTCGGCCATCGCCGCTTCGCTCGCATCCGGACGTCCGTACAGCAGGTTGTCGCGAATCGAACGATGCAGCAGCGAGGTGTCCTGAGTGACCACGCCGATCTGCGAACGCAGGCTTTCCTGGGTCACGCCAGCGATGTCCTGGCCGTCGATCTGGATGCGGCCGCCTTCGAGGTCGTATAGGCGCAGCAGGATGTTCATCAGCGTCGACTTGCCCGCACCCGACGGTCCTACCAGGCCTATCTTCTCGCCGGGCTTTACCGTCAGGTCCAGGTCGGCGATCAGACCGCTGTTCTGGCCGTAATGGAAGTGCACGTTCTCGAAACGCACGCAGCCTTCGTCGACCTGCAGCGCTTTGGCCTCCGGGCGGTCGACCACGGTCAACGGCCGCGAGATCGTCTCGATGCCGTCCTGCACCGTGCCGATGTCCTCGAAGATGCCGTTGATCGTCCACATGATCCAGCCCGACATGTTGTGGATGCGGATCACCAGCCCGGTCGCCAAGGCGATCGCGCCGACCGTGATCGCTCCGCGATGCCACAGCCATAGGGCCAAACCGGTGGTGCCGACGATCAACAGACCGTTGAGCGTAGTGATGCTCACGCCCATCAGCGTGGTCATGCGAGTCATGTCGCGCGAGCGTTGGGTCTGCTCGATCATCGCTTCGGCCACGTATTCCTCTTCGCGCCGCGAGTGCGCGAACAGCTTGAGCGTGGCGATGTTCGAGTAGCCGTCGACGATGCGGCCCATCAACTTGGAACGCGCATCCGAGGCCCGCCACGAACGCAGCTTCACCCGGGGCACGAAGTAACGCAGCAGGCCGATGTAGGCCACGATCCACACAGCCAACGGCAACACCAGCCAAACGTCCGCCTGCGCGAACAGGTAGATCGCCGACGCCGAGTACACGATCACGTACCAGATCGCATCGAAGGCCTGGGTCGTGGACTCGCGCAGGGACGGACCGGTCTGCATGATCCGGTTGGCGACGCGGCCGGCGAAGTCGTTCTGGAAGAAGCTCAGGCTCTGCTTGAGCATGTAGCGGTGGGTCTGCCAACGCACCAGATTGGTCATGCTGGGATGCACGGTCTGGTTGAGCAGCAAATCGTGCAGGCCGAGGAACAACGGCCGCGCCAACAGCATCACCACGGCCATCCACAACAGCTCGCCGCCGTGCTGCGCGAACAGCTCCTTGCTCGGCGTGGTGTTGACCAGGTCGATGACGCGGCCGAGGTAGTCGAACATCGCGACCTCGACGATCGCGACCAGGAAACCGACCACCGTCAACACCGCGAACACCGGCCAGGCTTGTTTTATGAAATGCCGATAAAAACCTGTGACGGTGCTCGGCGGCATGGTGTCCGGCGCCGGCCGGAACGGGTCGATCAACGATTCGAACCAACGAAAAATCATCATGGCATCTAGCCTTGTCTGAACTTGGAAAGACTCCCGTGCGCGTTGCGGTGCCGTCGCCGGAACAGGCGCGGAAACGAAGACGCGAGGACGAACGGCGCGTACGACGCCGAATCGGATGACGGGAGTTAGGCGGCGGACGAGCGCGTGCGATCCAAGGCCAGGCTGGCCCGGAACGGCGGTCGTTCAGCCGGAGGCGGCGCGGGCATCGCCCGCTACCGCAAGCGCCGACTTAGCGGCGGACTTTGCCGGTGATGGTGAACTTCATCGTGCTTCTCCTTGCGATCCCGAGGCGTCGCCGGGCACGTGTGGCTCGACGCGCGGATCGCTGATGGGTGACCCGGCTCGAGTCTAACGCGCTTAGGTTGCCGGCGACATCCGCCCAAAGTCGGTGTACGCCGTTCGCAAACCTGGGCCATCAAGTTGTCGACCCACCATAAATCAGTGCCACACAAAACTAGAGGTCGCCGGGTCGTTTTGGATCCGAAACTCGTTGGGCGTTAAACCGCCCAGGCTGTCGTGGGGTATCTCGGCGTTGTAGTCACAAA
>NZ_JBQJIN010000048.1:0-14290 GCF_052078695.1 Lysobacter sp. CA196
CGACCAGCCTAAGTTGGTCTTTTTTTCTTATCCGACAACGACTTATCGCCATTTCGCATCCTAGATCGAATCCTTATCTAGGACAGCCCCAAGAAAAATGCTTTGTTTTGAATCACAGGCCCGCACGTTCGATGCCAACGCGGGGCTTTTTCATACGGGACATCCCTGTCCCGATGAAAAACGGCCTGCATCCATGCAGGCCGCCCTTCGGGTCTTCGTTTGCCTTCGCTAGTGCAAAGCTACGCACAGCAACGGCAACGGCAACGGCAACAACAACAGCAGAAACACCGCTATCGCCGCGCGATCACCCCCTTAACGCCACCGCCTCACGCGCCAGCGCCTCCACCTTGCCCCAATCGCCGGCCTTGACCGCTGCCGCGGGCGCCACCCACGAACCGCCCACGCAGGGCACGTTCTTGAGCGCCAGGTATTCGTGTGCGTTGTGCACGCCGATGCCGCCAGTAGCGCAGAAACGCAGTTCCGGCAGCGGACCGCCGATCGCTTTCAACGCCGTGGCGCCGCCGATCGATTCGGCCGGGAAGAACTTGAGCTGGGTGTAGCCGTGCTCGAACAAAGCCATCGCTTCCGATGCGGTCGCCACGCCCGGCAGCCACGGCAGGTCGATGTCGCGCGCGGCGGCGATCAGGCCCGGGGCGCTGCCCGGCGACACCGCGAAGGTCGCGCCGGCCTTGAGCGCATCGGTGAAATCGGACGGCTTGCGTACGCTGCCGACCCCGACCGCGGCGCCTTCCACTTCGGCGGCGATCGCGCGCACCGCCTCGAGCGCCACGGCGGTGCGCAGGGTCACTTCGATCGCCGGCAAACCACCGGCGACCAACGCGCGCGCCAGCGGCACGGCATCCTTCAAGTCGTCGATCACCAACACCGGCACCACCGGCGCCAGGGCCAGTACGGCGGCGACGCGCGCTTGCAGATCCTGCATCGAACTCATTGCCTCACTCCTGTCGTTCGCTGCGCCGCGCTCAATCCCGCGCAGCCACTTCGTCGATATGTTTGAGCAGATCGGCCGGATCTTCGTAGACGCGGAAGGCGCCGGCGCGCTCGAGTTCGTCCTGGCCGTAGCCGCCCGACAGCAGGCCCACGCCCAACGCCCGCGCGCGGCGCGCAGCCAGCAGGTCCCAGATGCTGTCGCCGACCACGATCGAGTTCTCGATATCGGCGCCGAGCTTGTCGGCGGCGGCCAGGAACAGGTCGGGATCGGGCTTGGCGTGCTTGACCATGTCGCGGGTGATCACCGGGGTGACCTCGGGATCGACGCCGAGCGCGACCAGATTGTGGCGCGCGGTCTCCATGCGGCCGCTGGTGGCGATCGCCCACGGGATCCGGTTCTCGGTCAGATAAGCCAGCAACTCCACCGCACCCGGCAGCGGGCGGATCTGGGTCGCCTGCCGGCCATAGGCCTCGGCATGCAGGCGGTGCAGACGCTCGATGCGCTCGGGGGTGATGTCGATGCCGGTCTCGCGCAGCAGGATATTGGTGAACAAGCCGCCGCTCATACCGATCTTGCGGTGGATGCGCCACACCGACAGCGGGATGCCGTCGGCGTCGAGCGCCTGCTTCCAGGCGAGCACGTGCTGATAGACGCTGTCGACGAGAGTGCCGTCGAGGTCGAACAAGAAGGTAGTGCGTACGGGAGCGGGCATGGGGGACCAGGCTTGGGAATCAGGGAGTGGGGTCGACGATCACAGCGGCAACGCGCCGAACACGCCGGCGCCCTTGTCCGCGGGAGCGGCGTAGTCGCGGAACGCGGCGAACAGTTCGCGGCCGAGGCCGACGTGGTGCGAGGACAGGTCGACCACCGCGTTCTCGCGTTCGCTCCAGTCCGCCGGCGCCAGCACGCTGAGGGTGCCGGCGATCGCGTCGACGCGCAGCACGTCGCCGTCGCGCAGCTTCGCCAAGGCGCCGCCGCATGCGGCTTCCGGGGTCACGTGAATCGCCGCCGGCACCTGCCCGGAAGCCCCCGACATGCGGCCGTCGGTGACCAAGGCGACGCGGTGGCCGCGCTTTTGCAGCACGCTCAGGGTCGGGGTGAGCTGGTGCAGTTCCGGCATGCCGTTGGCGCGCGGGCCCTGGAAGCGCACGACCACGATTACGTCGCGATCGAGTTCGCCCTGCTCGAAGGCCTGCTTGACCTGATGCTGTTCGGTGAACACGCGGCACGGCGCTTCGACGGTCCAGCGGTCCTCGGGCACGGCCGAGACCTTGATCGCGGCGGTGCCGAGATTGCCGTCGAGCACGCGCAGGCCGCCGTCGACACGAAAAGGTTCGTCGACCGGACGCAGTACCGCGGTGTCGGCGCTGGTCGGCGCCGACGGCACGTGCACGACCTGGCCGGCGTCGTCGAGCCGCGCCTCGATGCGATAACGCGCCAGGCCCGGGCCGGCGACGGTTTCGACGTCGCCGTGCAGCAGCCCGTGATCGAGCAATTCGCCGATCAGATAGGCCAGGCCGCCGGCGGCGTGGAAGTGATTCACGTCGGCGCTGCCGTTCGGATAAACCCGTGCCAGCAGTGGGATTACCGAAGACAGCGCATCGAAATCTTCGAGCCGCAGTTCGATGCCCGCCGCCGCGGCCATCGCGATCAGGTGCAGCAGGTGATTGGTCGAGCCGCCGGTGGCGTGCAGGCCGATCACGCCGTTGACGATCGCGCGCTCATCGACGATGCGGCCGATCGGCCGGTAGTCGTCGCCGAGCGCGGTGATCTGCGCGGCGCGGTGCGCGGCCTGCGCAGTCAGCGCATCGCGCAGTGGCGTGTTGGGATGGACGAAGCTCGAACCCGGCAAGTGCAGGCCCATGAGCTCCATCAGCATCTGGTTGGAATTGGCGGTGCCGTAGAAGGTGCAGGTGCCGGGGCCGTGGTAGCTGCGCGCTTCGGCTTCGAGCAGTTCCTCGCGCGAGGCCTCGCCGGTGGCGTAGCGCTGGCGCACCCGCGACTTTTCGTCGTTCGGCAGGCCCGAGGTCATCGGCCCGGCCGGCACGAAGATACCCGGCAGGTGGCCGAAATGCAGCGCGCCGATCAGCAGCCCCGGCACGATCTTGTCGCATACGCCCAGGTACAGCGCGGCGTCGAACATGTCGTGCGAGAGCGCGATCGCGGTCGACATGGCGATGACGTCGCGCGAGAACAGCGACAGCTCCATGCCTTCGCGGCCCTGGGTGACGCCGTCGCACATCGCCGGCACGCCGCCGGCGACCTGCGCGGTCGCACCGGCTTCGCGAGCGGCCGCCTTGAGCAGATCCGGAAAACGCTCCAGCGGCTGATGCGCCGACAGCATGTCGTTGAACGAGGTGACGATGCCCAGGTTGGGCGCATGGCCCGAGCGCAGCGCGCTCTTGTCGCCGGACGCGCAGGCGGCGAAACCATGGGCGAGATTGCCGCAGGACAGGCGTCGGCGTTGCGGGCCGCTGCTCAACGCCGCATCGATGCGGGCGAGATAAGCATTGCGGCGTGCGCGGCTGCGTTCCTGGATGCGGTGCGTGACTTGCGCGACAACGGGATGCATAGGGGTATTCACGGGTACTCGATTCGTTCGTGGCGCCTGCGACGGCGCCGACCAGTTCCCCCCTTCAAAAAAGGGGAGTTAGGGGGGATTTGCCCCGCCTACACCTTCCTGAGAAGCCGAGGCAAAAGCAAATCCCCCCGCGCCGCTATGCGACGCGGCCCCCTTTGGAAAGGGGGCGACAGCAAAGGCCTGAGCTTGGGAGGGGAGGGAGCCTGGGCCTGGCGGTCTGCGGAGTCCAAGAGTGCTGCGGACTCCAAGGGTGGAGCGAGAGAGACGGAACGTGGAACGGGACTCGGGACTCGGGACTCGGGACTCGGGACTCGGGATTCGGGATTCGGGATTCGGGATTCGGACTCGAAAATCGAAAATCGAAAATCGGATGCTGGACGGGACGCGCCAGCTCAGGGACTCCAGTACAAGGTCGGCGTTACCGGCGCGCCGGTCAGTACCGAACGGATCGGCAGTGCGCTGCGCGGGTCGCGCTGGGCGCCGTCGAGCACTGCGCGCTTCTTCTCGCCTTCGATGTGCAGGTACAGCGCCGGCGCGGTGAAGATCGCGCTGAGGGTCAGGGTCATGCGCGGCTCCGGCATCGCCGCGGTGCGGATCGACATCACCGGCGCGCGGCCGCGCGGCTGCAGGCCGATTTCGCGCAAAGCCGGATTGTCGTAACCCAGGTCGGGGAACAACGAGGCCACGTGGCCGTCGTCGCCCATGCCGAGCACGGCGACGTCGAGCGGCAGGCCTTCGTTGGCGATCTTGGTCAACACCGGCATCAGCGCCGCTTCCGGCGTTTCGGTCGGACGGTACAACGGCAACAGGCGCGCGACGGCGGCGTTGTGCTGTAACAGGAATTCGCGCAGCAAGCGTTCGTTCGAACGCGGATGCTCGGGCGGCAACCAGCGCTCGTCGATCGGCAGCACCGTCACCCGCGCCCAATCCAAAGTCTGGGTCGACAAGGCCTGGAAGAAGCGCTTCGGCGTATTGCCGCCGGACAGCGCGATGCAGGCTTCGCCATGGCGCGCGAGCGCGCCGCGCAGATCCGCGGCAACCTGTTTCGCCAACGCTTGGGCGAGTTGCTCGCCATCGTCGAACAGACGCTCGTGCAACGGCAGGGGCAAGGGTTCGATCACTTTCAGTCGCTCAGCCTGCATCTTCATGCCAGGTCCTCCCATCGCGTTCGATCAAGGCCACTGCGGCGCTCGGGCCCCAGCTGCCGGCGGTGTACGGGCGCGGCGCGTCGGCGCTCGCGGCCCAGGCGGCGCGGATCGGGTCGATCCACTTCCAGGCCGCGTCGACTTCGTCGCGACGCATGAACAGCATCGGGTTGCCGCGCACCACGTCCATCAACAGGCGCTCGTAGGCATCGGCCTGGCGCCCGCCGAAGGCCGCGGCGAAACTCATGTCCAACGGCACGTGGCGCAGACGCAGACCGCCCGAGCCCGGCACCTTGTTCATCAGCCACAGCTTCACGCCTTCGTCGGGCTGCAGGCGCAGCACCAGCTTGTTCGGCGCCAGGCGGCTGGACGGGTCTTGTTCGGTGAGGTCTTCGAAGATCGAGTGCGGCACCTGGCGGAAGGTCACCACGATCTCGGACGAACGCTCGGCCAGACGCTTGCCGGTGCGCAGGTAGAACGGCACGCCGGCCCAACGCCAGTTCTTCACTTCGGCCTTGATCGCGACGAAGGTCTCGGTGTGCGACTGCGCGCCGAGTTCCTGCGCATAGCCCGGCACCGCGCGGCCGTCGACCGCGCCGGCCTTGTACTGGCCGCGCACGGTGTACTGCGCGGCGTTGCCGTTCTCGATCGGGCGCAAGGCGCGCAGAACTTTCAGCTTCTCGTCGCGGATCGCGTCGGCGGCGAGCGAGGACGGCGGTTCCATCGCGACCAGGCACAACAGCTGCAGCAGATGGTTCTGGACCATGTCGCGCAACGCGCCGGACTTGTCGTAGTACGGCGCGCGCGATTCCACGCCGACGGTTTCGGCGACGGTGATCTGCACATGGTCGATGTGTTCGGCCTTCCACAACGGCTCGAACAAGGCGTTGCCGAAGCGCAACGCGGTCAGGTTCTGCACCGTTTCCTTACCGAGGTAATGGTCGATGCGGAAGATCTGGGTTTCGGCGAACACCCGGCCGAGCGCGTCGTTGATCGCATCGGCGCTGACGCCATCCTTGCCGAGCGGCTTCTCGACCACGACGCGGGTCTTGGGCCCGACCAGGCCGTGCGAGTGCAACCGGTCGCCGACCACCCCGAACAGGTCCGGGCCGACCGCGAGGTAGAACACGCGGACGCGTTCTTGGTCGGGAAACTCGGCGGCGAACTCGGGCCAAGCGGCGTCGGAGCTGAGGTCGAGGCGGCGGTAATACAGCAGCGCCAGGAAACCGTTCAAGGCCTCGCCGTCGCGTGCCTGTTCGCCGGCGAAGTTGAGCAGCGCCTCGCGGATCTTGCCGCGGTAGTCCTCGTCGCTGCGCTCGTCGCGGGCGATCGCGACGATGCGGGTGCCGGCGACGATCTGGCCGTCGACATAGCGGTGGAACAAGGCGGGCAGGAGCTTGCGCAGGGCCAGGTCGCCGGTGCCGCCGAATATCACCAGGTCGAACGGGACCAGCGGCGCCAGATGCGGGGCGTGGGAGGGGGTCGGCACGGAGTAGACACTCATGGGCGGGCTCGGACAGGTCTCGTTAGGAACCATACCAGTAAAGATACCAGTAAGATACCACTTCGACAAATTAGTCATTTTTCAATCATTTACGCAGGCATATCAGACACTTGTTGCCGCCAGTGGTCTGCGACTGGTATCTTTTTGCCATGCAGCCCTATTTGGTCAGCGAGTTCCGCCGCCAGAGCGACGCCCGACGCGCGCCGGCCTACCAGCACTTGCGCCGGTCCCTGCAGCACGCGATCGAAAACGGCGAACTGACCGCCGGCCAGGCCCTGCCCGGCGAACGCGAACTCGGCAAGCTGCTCGACCTGTCGCGGGTGACCGTACGCAAGGCGATCGCCGGCTTGGTGGCCGACGGCCTGCTGGTGCAGCGCCAGGGCGCCGGCACCTTCGTCGCCGAGCGCATCGTCAAATCGTTCTCGCGCCTGACCAGCTTCACCGACGACTTGCGCGCGCGCGGGCTCGACCCGCGCTCGACCTTCCTCGAACGCGGCCTCGGCGAGGTCACCCCGGAAGAGGCGATGGCCTTGAACCTGTCGCCGGGCGCGGGGGTGATCCGCTACTACCGCCTGCGCACCGCCGACGGCGTGGCGCTCGCGCTGGAACGCACGGTGGTGCCGGCCTCGGTCATCGCGCATCCCGATTTCGTCGAGAACTCGCTCTACGAAGCCTTCGCCAAGCTCGGCATCCAACCGGCCCGCGCCCTGCAGCGCTTGCGCGCGATCGCCTTCGACGCCGAACAGGCGCGGCTGATGAACCTGCCCGAAGGCGCCCCCGGATTGTTCATCGAGCGCCGCACCTTCCTCGACGACGGCCGCGTCGTCGAGTTCACCCGATCCTTCTACCGTGGCGACGCCTACGACTTCGTCGCCGAACTGCAGAGCGAACCCACGCCGTGACCACAGACACCCTGCTCGACGCCACCAGTACACGCATGTACGCCGAAGCGCAGGAAGCCGGCGACGCCGTCGCCCGCCAGTTCGCCGCCAACGCCGACATCGTCGACGACCTCGCCGAACGCCTGCACAAGCACCCGCCGCGCTTCATCGTCACCTGCGCGCGCGGCAGCTCCGATCACGCCGCCACCTACGGCAAGTACCTGTTCGAGACCCAGCTCGGCCTGGTCACCGCCTCAGCCTCGCCCTCGGTCGGTTCGGTGTATGCGATCCAGCCCAAGCTCGACGGCGCTTTGTTCGTCACCGTCTCGCAGTCGGGCAAGAGCCCGGACCTGATACGCAACGCCGAGATCGCCAAGGCCGCCGGCGCCCACGTCGTCGCCCTGGTCAACGTGACCGATTCGCCGCTGGCGCGGATCGCCGACACCGTGCTCGGCCTGCACGCCGGCCCGGAAACCAGCGTCGCGGCGACCAAGAGCTATCTGTGTTCGCTGGCCGCGCTGCTGCAGCTGACCGCGCGCTGGAGCAACGACGCCGCCCTGTTCAACGCCGTGCACGCCCTGCCCGACGCGTTGGGCGAAGCCTGGCGGCAGGATTGGTCGCCGCTGGTCGACGGCCTGGTCGATGCGCACAACCTGTTCGTGGTCGGTCGCGGCCTCGGCCTCGGCGCGGCCCAGGAAGCCGCGCTCAAGTTCAAGGAAACCTGCGGCCTGCACGCCGAAGCCTTCAGCAGCGCGGAAGTGCGGCACGGCCCGATGGCGATCGTCGGCCCCGGCTTCCCGGTGCTCGCCTTCGCCCAGGACGACGGCACCGGCGACGGCACGGTCGTGGTGGCACGCGAGTTCCGTGCGCGCGGCGCGCCGGTGTGGCTGGCCGCGCCGGGCGTGCCCGGCGGCGACGTGTTGCCGACCGCGCGTTCGGTGCATCCGGCGTTGACGCCGCTGCTGACCGTGGCGAGCTTCTACAAGGCGGTCAACGCCTTGTCGGTGGCGCGCGGGCACAACCCGGACCTGCCGCCGCATCTCAACAAAGTCACCGAAACCGTCTGAGGCCCCGCATGTCCGCCACCGCCTTCGTCAACGGCCGCGTGCTCAGCGAGCGCGGTTTCGAGTCCGACCTGAGCGTCATCGTCGAGCAAGGCCACATCGTCGCGGTGTTGCCCGGCCCCGTGCCGAGCGGCGCGCAAACGGTGGACCTGCACGGCCAGTACCTCGTGCCGGGCTTCATCGACACACAGGTCAACGGCGGCGGCGACGTGCTGCTCAACGACACGCCCACGGTCGACGGCATCCGCCGCATCGCCCAGGCGCATCGCCAGTACGGCACCACCGGGATGCTGCCGACCCTGATCAGCGACGACGTCGAGGTGATGGTCACGGCGATCGACGCCGTACGCGAGGCGATCCAGCAGGGCGTGCCGGGCATCCTCGGCATCCATCTCGAAGGCCCCTACCTGGCCGCCGCGCGCAAGGGCGTACACAACCCGGACAAATTCCACACCCCGGACGAGGACGAACTCGACCGCATCGCCTCGCTCGGCGTCGGCAAGACCATGCTCACCCTGGCGCCCGAGCGCTTCGCCAACGCCAGCCTGCAGGCGTTGGCCGCACGTGGCGTGCTGGTTTGCGCCGGCCACACCGCCGCCGACTACGACCGCTTGCGCGACGCCTTCGCCCACGGCGTGCGTGGCGTGACCCATCTGTTCAATGCCATGACGCCGCTCGGCAGCCGCGAACCCGGCGGCGTCGGCGCCTGCATCGAAGACCCGAACAGCTGGTGCGGCGTGATCGTCGACGGCGAACACGTCCACGACGCCTCGCTGCGCATCGCCATCGCGGCCAAGCCGCGCGGCAAGATCATGCTGGTGACCGATGCCATGCCGCCGGTCGGCGGCGAGCAGGAAGATTTCGTCCTCTACGGCGAAACCATGACCTGCCGCGACGGCAAATGCACCACCGCCGCCGGCACCCTCGCCGGCTCCGCGCTCGACATGGCCAGCGCGGTGCGCAACACCGTGCAGCGCCTGGGCCTGCCGCTCGACGAAGCCTGCCGGATGGCCTCGACTTATCCGGCCGAGTTCCTCGGCCTGGGCCATGAGCTGGGACGCATCGCGCCGGGCTACCGCGCCGACCTGGTGAGCTTGGACGACGGGTTGCGGGTGACCGGCAGTTGGATCGGCGGGTTGGCGTAAGTTTCGCCGCGTCATCGCTACGGCTCCTTGGATGATGCTTCGTCATCCAGCAAAACCGGGCTGAGTACTTTCAGGATAGTCGTCGCGCCAACCGCATGCGTACCTCTACCTGTATCAATAGCGGCCGCCGCTGACACGCGTCGTGTCGCCTGCCGGGAGCTCGGTCGCTAGATGCACGCGCCGAAGCTCGAACGCGACGCCGAGTTCGAGCTTCGGCGCGTTGCGGGTCAGGTGGCGTTCTCGATCAACGGGCGGCGTGTGTATGTCTCGCCAAACCTCTCGACCGGCCCAGTCCTCGTAGGCGCAGCTCTTTACCGCGCGCAGGACCGCGTGCTCTGAGCAAGGTCCAAGTTGCTATCCCAAGTCCAGCGCAGGCGGCCGAGTCGGCGCCAGGGGAAGAGATCAACGTAGTTCAAATGGTCAGGTTCACTTGGGATGGCAAATGAACCTGACCCGTTCTTCAGATGGCCCTATAGAACATCAGGGATTCTGGATGGGGATGACCGGGCCGACATCCACCGTGCCACCGCCGCCGTAACCACCACCTATCGGGCCGGAGTAACCACCACCGCCGCCCGGATTAGACGCGCCGCCGCCTTCTCCGCCACCCCCGACGTTCGGATCACCGCCTGGCGTAGTAACCGGTATGGCGTTTCCGCCCCAAAATTGATCCATACTGCTCGTTCTAAAGTAACTCACACACCAGTTGGCATTGCAGACGATAAACTTATCGCCAACCACCCGCTCGTAGCCCGCCAAATTTTGCTTATAGCTCCAATCCATTGACTGGATATATGCCAAGGTGGGCCCATCAGGGGCAGGCATTTGCAGTTGACATGAATTGTTGCATGTAAATGGCCCGTATGCTCCAGGCTCATAAGTAATGTATGTCCCCTGCATCGTAGCGACCGAGCCTGCGACGACAGCGCCTGAAGCGAAAGCAATCCCTAACAAAAGAACTACAAGCTTACGCATATAAAACTCCTTTTTTAGTTTGCACAGCAATTTCCATATATCCTTCTTGCCAAAGCCTCGGCTTCTGAAAGCCGGTCATATGGAACATTTTTTGCCTGATAATCCATTAGCGGTTTCGGTATGGTGCCAGGCTTTGCGAGCTCAACAGCACGATAGTAGGCGTATGAGCGGATGGGGTCTTTGGGAAACACGACTCCAGAATTGTAGTGACCGGCAAGAGCTACTAAGGCATCGGTGTTTCCTTTCGATGCAAGATTCGTGAGGTAGCCACGTGCGACCTCCTTGTATTTTTTGACTTTGTCGGGGTCGCGAACCATTTCGGTAGCATCTCCGAGCACGGCGCTGGGATCTCCCGAATAAACCAACTGTGCGTGCTCATCTCCTGAGGCGGCTGCCATTTCCAGCCATTTACCTCGGTCTTTCATAGCCGGTTGGGCAGAAGCACATTCGGTCTGTATTTTCTGTTGCTGCGCGGCAAGCGTTTGCGTTGAAACGCCAGCCCGTTCGTAAACTTTGATATCTGCGTCGCTGTAGCCGCCCTGCCCATAAAAGCAATTCTGTAGCTTCACGAATATCTCAAGCGCAGCCCTGCCATCGCCGGCTTCCGCAAGCGGGCGTAACCGCTCAATGACCTGAGCCGCATCTCCCGGAGGAGGGTAAACGCTGCCTTGAAGCGAATACGCTTTTTTATGAACAACTTTCGGCACCGCACTCGTCGATGCGCCGTCCGTCGCTTCCGTGCGGGGGGCGGGATTAACGCCGCTAGACGTTGCGGCCCGGCTTGTTTCTGTTGTTGGGGAACGTTTCTGGCTAAAGAAAAGTGCAGCTCCAAGCAAAAGCAGGAGCACGCTAGCTATCCATGCAGCAACTGTTATTTTTTTCATTGGAAGTGCCTAACGAAGAGGGTGCACTCTCAAGTTACAAGTGCATCACCCAAGCGGATCAAAGGCTTAAACCTCCTTCCTGGAAACCGGCCTTGATTCAGGGTAAGCCTTTGATCAGTCGAGAATTTCTGATTTGCCGTCCGCCTAGGAAAAAGCGGGTCATCAGGTGAAGAGTGATGCACTTGGTCCTGGTCAGTGCAGGGCAATGAAGTCACGCGAAGTGAGCTTAATTCTGTTGCGCGCCCACATTCCGGGCTATTTCTGAATTTCCTTACTGCCGCTTTTTTCGGCACATGAGCCGATCCCCAGCGGCTTCGAGCTATTGAGAAGAACGCAAATGACGAAACCTCTTGCGCCCGCTCTATTCAGATCGACATAACATGCAAACTCGAACTGATCGTCCACGATTCGGCTTTGCGAGGCAAGGCACATTATCTAGGGGCGATACCGCCATCGGCTCGGCGCTGGACATGGCCAGCGCGGTGCGCAACACCGTGCAGCGCCTGGGCCTGCCGCTCAACGAGGCCTGCCGGATGGCCTCGACTTATCCGGCCGAGTTCCTCGGCCTGGGCCATGAGCTGGGACGCATCGCGCCGGGCTACCGCGCCGACCTGGTGACGTTGGACGACGGGTTGCGGGTGACGACCAGCTGGATCGGCGGGTTGGTTTGAGCTCTGCCCGCCCACGTCGTTACGAACGCGGGCTGCAGCGCGGCGTGTCGGCGATGGATTCGACGACGACGCCCTTCAGTCGCGCTGCTCGACAGGGTCGGCGCGCGATGCCACGGCCGGCGGACTGCGCGTCGTCGCCAGGAACGAGCCCAGCAGCACCAGCACGAAGCCCGCGCCCATGCCGTAAGTGAGCGGCTCGTGCAGCAAGGTCACGCCTAGCAGCAAGGCCACCAGGGGGTTGAGATAGGTGATGACGGTGGCCCGTGCCGGGCCCGCCTCGGCGATCAAGGCGAAGAACAGCAGGAATGCCAGCGCGGTGCAGACCACGCCCAGTATCGCTATCGACCCGGCCGCCTCCAGCGTGATCTGCGACGGCCAGGCGCTGAGCGCGAAGGGCACGTAGGCCATCGCCGCCAACGCCAACGAAGCGGCAATGACGCCCAAGGGCGGCACATCGGACAAGTAGCGACTGATGATGATCGGGCCGAGCGCATAACCCAGCGCGGTCGCCAATGCGGCGGCCATCGCCCAACCGTTGGACACGTCGATATCCAGGCCGACCAAGGCCGCTACGCCCGCCAGGCCGACACCGAGGCCCAACAACCGGCGACCATCCAGTTTTTCGTGACCGCTCAGGGCCATCAGGCCGGCGGTCATCACCGGCACCGTGGCGATCAACAGACCGGCGGTGGAACTGTTGATGCGGGTCTCGGCATAGCCCAGCAACCACCACGGGATGCTGATCTCCACCACGGTGAATGCGAGCAAGGGCCGCCAGTGGGAGAGCAACGGCCGCAACGCGCCGCGTGCGGCCGCGATGGGCAGCAACAACAGCGCGCCGATCAGCGTGCGCCCGAACGCGACCGACACCGGCGGCACATCGGCGACGGCGACCCGGATCAACAGATAGGGCACGCCCCAGATCACCCCCAGCGCGAGGAACAACCACCAGGCGCGCCGGCTCATCGGGTCCTCCGCGCGAGCACGCTGCGCCAGGGGCCGTCTCTGCCGTCGATACGCGATTCCCAGTCGACCGCGAAACCCGCGGCTCGCAGACGCTCGTCCAGCCCGGCATCCGACCACCGCACCACCCGGTAATCGCCCGAGTCGCCGTGCTCCCAGAACTCGCCCTCGCCCAGCGGATACGACAAGAGCAAAGCGCCCTCCGGCAGCAAGGCCTGGGCCAGCTTGCGCAACACGCCGTCCACGTCGCCGCGTTCGAAATGCTGCAGCACGCACAGCATCAGGATGCCCGCATGGCGGCCCGCGACCTCGTCCGCGAGCAGATCGAAGACCTCCGCCCGCCGACCGCGCAGGGCCTGGAATTCGCAGAAGGCCCGGGTCACGTCGGTGCGGTGGACGGGCACCGCGAGCGTCTCCAGGAAATCCGCATCCCATCCTGGACCCGACCCGATCTCCAGCACGCCCTCGCCGGACGGCAACGCCCCGGCGAGCCGCCGCAGCGCCTCCGCCCCCGCCGCCGACGGCTGCGGCGGCACCGAGGCGGCATAGTCGTGCGCGCATTTTTCGTAAGCGGCGACCGTGCGCCGGTTGCTGGATTCAGACGGTGCCATCGGAACGATCTCCTGCGGTCGAGCGCTGTCGTCGACGCGCCATATAAACATAGGAGCGGGCGCGTTTGATGGCGTTCCCATGAAAAGCCGGATACGGCGCAAGACCGAAGCGGCGCGGTCGCGGCTTGCGCCGCTCCTACCCAAGAGCAGACGCGATCGGTCAACTGTTGCCGTTGCCGTTGCCGTTGCCGTTGCCGTTGCCGTTGCCGTTGCCGTTGCCGTTGCCGTTGCCGTTGCCGTTGCCGTTGCCGTTGCCGTGAGAGCTTGGCGCATTGCCGAACTTGCGAGAACACCTGTAGACCCGGAGGGCGGCGCACAGGACGTGCGCCCGGCTTCTAAATGGAATGCCCTCGATAAGACAGGGATGTCTTATCGGAAAATCCCGGCGGACGCACCGAACTCGCAAGGGAGCTTCGTCAAGGAGAGCCATTTTCTTTGGTTAGCTTTGACCGAAGGAGCTCCCTGTGGGACTTTTGGGCTTAGCAAAAGAAAGTAACCCGGCCGCGTCAGCGGACGGAAGCTTTGCTCTTGCTTGACCGAAACGCCGGAGGCCGCCAGGACGTGGTCGCGACTTGCGTCGCTCCTACCCTTTAAGCCACGACGAAGACGCCTCAATCTCGCGCCGATACCGGCGCCAGCCTGTCAGGGTAGGAGCGGCGCGAGCCGCGACTGCGCTGCGACGGTCTTGCTACGCCTCTCTCAAGCAAGATCTAGATCAAACGCTAAAAGCTTCCGCCACTAAAGCGGCGGGTTACTTTCTTTTGTCTAAAGCAACAAAAGAAAGGTAAGGCGGTTTCTAAGCTTAAGTGCATCACCCACCGAAGGGTTCTGCACATGGGCCACCACTACACCCACCTGAGTCCCGAAGAGCGCGGCGCCATCATGGCCTGGGTCCGCCAAGGTCTCAGCGCCCG
>NZ_JBQJIN010000049.1:0-10798 GCF_052078695.1 Lysobacter sp. CA196
CGCGGGTAAGCCTGGACATCCGTATGCCGGCGGAGGTGTTTCTGGAGAAGCTTTACAGGCGGCCGGTGAACTTCTCTATTGAGGACGTGCTTGCGGTGGGGTGATGCACTTGGATGTTGACTCCGCCCAGCTAAAAATGCGCAGTTCTGATTAAGTAAGCCTAGAAGCGCCCCACGCTTAGCCCGCGAGTGCAACCCGCACTCCGCGTACTCCGGAATATCCTTCACTACTTTTCGGGACTCCCAGTAGACGCCCCCAAGAGTGCTCATGGCCAAGACGTGCAACGCGGCTGATCCGAGCGCAAGAGGAACAGCCGCCACGACGGCAGCGTGTAGCGAGAACAAATGGCCGCCAAGAAGCACCACTAGGAAGCAAGCAAGCGCTCCAAACGACACGAATGACCATCGAACGGCACGTTCGCTCTCGATGCAGAGTTTCTCCAGCGGAAGAAAGCTCGGCGATGTTGCGTTAAGCAGCCAAATCATCTTCAGCACTCCATCGCCATTAGTTTGCTCTGACCGGCAGACTGCAGCCGCTGTAGAAGATGGCGCATGCCTTGCCACTGCTGCGCCGATTGCAGCCCATCAAACTATCTTGTTCTGCGGCATTGATGTCGGGCGCTCTCGCGACGTTTGATTTGACGTCGCTTGTTGCGATAGACAGACATTGATTCACATAAGTCATTGCTATGGAGCAGCTTTCCCCGCCTTCTTGCTTGCACTTCGCGAGCGCAGATTTCCTGGCCTTCTTCTCGTTTGCTTCGTTCTCGCTAATTCCGTATATGCCCGCACTGTCGCTTGCGACAGCTCCCCACCGACTCTTCCATCGGGGACTGACAGGGGCGACTGTGGGAATCGGAATGCAGCTGTTCATTGATTCTGCGGAGCCAATCGGAGCAGACACATTATTGGGCGTCTCGCCCGCCGGACATCCGCCTTCCGCAGACGCCGGGCCAGAGAGGAACAGAGTCAGGGTCAACGAGCTGATGACAAGTGCGCGCATCTTCATTCCCTCGTATCCTTCTTCTTAATCTCAGTGGGGCTTGTTGGCTGCGAATCGGACATAACCCTAGTCGAGTGATTTGTAACGCTCGATCGGGCAGCTGGAAGGTCGACTTGGTCCCGAGTTTGAGTCGCAGCAGGGCCTGGGCTATGGCCGGATTGCTGACCAATCAGCCCCGGCTGCCCGGACTTTCCGAATGCCGAGTTGGCGAGAAGGCTGCCAATCTGAGCCTGGAAGTAATACGCCCCCATAGGCGGCACCGAGATGATGAGCACGGTCATGATCATGCCGATGCTGCCCTGGTTCATCGCTTGGCTCGTAATGCCTTCCGCACTGACGCCGGGAATGTTGACCAACTTAGTCAGCCACGTAAACGTAGCGATGCGAACCGTTAAGTCCAATAGTAGATTGGCCACGAGGCTTAAGATCGCCAGTGTGAAGAGGATGCCCAACCCCTGCTTCAACCAAGTCATGAACATCCCCTTTGTCGCTGGGAACGCGAGAGCAAAGATAAAGATTGGCCCCAGGCCAATCCAGAGATTGATCCCAAAAGTCAAGAGCAGCAGCATGCAGCCAGCGGCGATGGCCGGACCTGCGGAGCCCATGGTCGCCCATGTCCTCGCGCTTCGCTTCTCTTCCAATAGCTCGGGGTCCGGTACTAGAAGCTGAACGCCATCGATGGCGGTCATGGCGAGTTGGACGACGCCGAGTGCCTTATCGATACTGCTCGCGGTGGACTGGTTCTCCTCGCCCGTGACAAGGTGGTGTATCGCCTTATCCATGTCTTTTGTGAGAAAGGAGTTCAAAGGGATGTTGTTCATCGCCATTGTGGTTGCGATACAGAAGATCAGGGCGATTCGCACTCCCTGAAGGACCACTCCCATCATCGACTCCCGCGCGCCACTGAGAATTCGATAGCCCTGGAAGAGCAGCCAAAGTGTGACCAGGCTGAGTCCAACGCCTCCGACGAAGGTCATCGATCTCCCCATGAGAGCGAGACCAAAATCCTCGACCCGGGATGTAATCCAACCGCTAACGAGGCGGAACAAAGCGTAGTCAGCTAGTCCGCTTTGCGAAGACGGCGAGAACCAACTGAGTACGTCGGTGGGCAGTTGCAGGAAGTCCATTTCGATTTATCCGTAGATTTCAGTTGCCGAGTGCGGACTTCACAACATCGGTGGGGACAATGCCGTCCAGAGCGCCCTTCTTGCCGCGCATTGCGCGCTTCGCCAGGCGGGTGTGATCCCATTTGAGCGCCGCGATGTAGTCGTCGTACGCCTTCATGCGCGCCTGCCAGTAGTCGAGCTCGAGTTGGTTCCGCGCGACGAAGCGGCTGGCTTCGTTCTCGTTCGCAGCCAGAGCTCCCTGGCTGCTGCTAACGCTGTCGCGCTGCCTCTCGATCTGCCCGAATTCGCGGCTGCGCTGCATAAGCGTCCGAAGCATGGTTACGGAGTCGTTGTACTTGGCGTTCTCGGCGTAGACCATGCGCTGGCAGATCGCCTGTTGCTCCCCGACGACGTTTCCATCCATCTGGGGCATCGCCTGACGGAACACCTTAGTCAATTGGTCCTTGATGCCTCGACCAGGGCCAGGGCACATGTCCTCCATGCCGTAATCGGCCGGACACGGCGGGAAGTTGTCTTCCATCTGCGTCTGCCCGAAGTTCAGGCGCTGCAGCTTGATCACCTGCTGCTGGTAGTGGCCGGCCGTTTCCTGCCACCGCTTGGCGTTCTTGCCGAACTCGACCGCGTCTTTGCTGATCTGCTCCATCTTAGCCATCAGGCCGAAGGGGTCTTTGACGACCATCTGCGCACTTGCCTGGCCAAGTCCAAGGCTGCTTGCGGCGATCAGCAATGTCGCGACTCTCCTGACGGAGCGCCGATGCGCCGTGATCTGAGACTTCATAGCGACTCCATGTCGTGCGTTATCGTAGGGCTGAGGTGATGAGGGCCTAAGGCGTAGTAGTCCAATCTGGCTTGCGCCCTACGAACCCTGCAACCGTGCAATGCTCGTTCGTTCGGTCCGATAGTGGAGAAATCGTTGCCCTCCTTGATCTATCACGATCAGCACAAGACGTTTTCCCTTCTGTTGCTTGAACTTCCACTGCGCAACGCGAAAGCGAAATGCTTGGCTGTCGAGCTGAAGCACTGCTCCTTCCAAACGAAGGCGTTCAACAATGTCGACCAGCGGCTCCGTAGTGGCCTCTAGTCGGGAAAGTGGAACCTCGTCGCCACTGCAGTAGAAGTGCATGATTGCTTCGATGACATCCGCGTCCTCGCTTGAAATTTTGGCGACGGGAAACGGAACTACGTTATGTCCATCCATGGATTCTTCTTGACTCCTATTAGCCATCCAGAAGGTAGGTAAGTCCGCTATTGAGCAGATAGGATGTAAGTCCCGCACTTTCAGTCAAATCCAGCTTCTGAAGCGCTCTCACCTTGTGTGAGGAAACTGTCTTGTTCGTGATGCCCAGTGCCTCTGCGACACTGGACACCGATTCACCCTTACAAAGCATGATGATCACGCTCGCCTCTCGTGGCGTCAGATCTCGCCACGGGTGTCCCAGGTTCTTTTGGACATCGACCTGAGGGTCCATGTACTTGTGTCGCTGTGCAGCCGACTTGATCGCCTCCAGCAGAACCGACCTTGAGCTTCCCTTACTTACGTAGCTGTATGCTCCTGCGTCTAAGACGGCCTCCGCTAAGAGGGTGCTGTCCGATCCCGAGTAGGCGACCACGCGAATGTCCGAAGCGCGGTCAAGCACAGCTCTCAGTAGCGGAAGCCTCTTCAGCCTACCGGGCATGACGAGGTCGAGGATCACGACGGCGGGGCCATCGGTCACGCTATCAAGCACCTCGAAAAGCGACTCACTGTCTTTGGCCGATGCAATGGCCTCTTCTTCAACACCCATCTGTTCCTGCAACAACTTGGTGACCATCAACACCGAAGAAAGATGATCATCTGCAACGACATACTTCATGCACTTGTCCTTAAGCTCGTTCTGCTTGGTGGCCTCCGGCCCCAGTCGCCATGTGCGTAGTCTTGCCCCAACGAAGGGGTCTTGTCATTACTGCCAAAATCTGAGATCACCACCATCTAGTGACCTGGCCTGCTTCGACGCGCCTCTTCTGTTTCACGGTGTCGGCTGACGCGTTGCCTAGCGTTGTGCGAGAAAACCACATGAAATGCGCGAAGCTTTGATGTCATCCGGCTTCGTCGACGCGTGGGCAGTAGGATTTTTCTGACAGAGAAGCGAGGCTAAGACTTACGCTTTGATCAGGGTAATGACGTGGGGTAGGTGCTCATCGGATTCGCTCGAATGATCTGCTGTCGGCTGCGGGTTAGCACGCGACGACAGCGCAGGGACTCCATAAGTGGTTGATTTCGTGACGTTAACTCTCGTTGCGGTCGCGCGCATTAACAACGGGTGTCTGAGGTAGACGTAACCGGGTAGGGCTGATGGATTGATTGCGACCGCCCCGTTCTATTGAGTGCCGTTCTGCCAACGATTCGGCAGCTTGGTCGCGGCGGTGCTGTACCGACGATCGACAAGCTCGACGAACGACCACGATCAGACGGGCGTGCTCTGGATCTGCGAAGTGCGATAGTCCAGGGATTGTCTCGCTAGCCTTGGGCGATGCTGCGGATCGGCGGGCAGATCGCCAGGACAAGTGTGCTTTGTCATCCCGCGCCCCATTCGCTCCGGCAGCCTGGAGCCACACATGTCAGCCGTCGGAAACGTGGCAATCGGCGGACTTGTCCGATGCCTATCTCAGAAAATTCTGAGGCTTCGTTTCCGGACTTCGGCGATACTCTCGGTTTGCGTAGTCGCCATAGACCGACCCACTCTGCCATTAGTTGAAGGAGCAATCACGGATGACAACCCACGGTGCCCCCCCCGAGAAGCGACTGGCCGATATTCCCTGGCCCCTAACCTTCGATGCGTTCTCGTTTGGTGCTAGCTGCTACAACACATTGGCTAGCAATGTCATCTTCATGAACCATCAGTTCGCCTTAGAGATCGATGGTCCATCCGGCGAACCGCGCTCACCCGAATGGAAAGACCGCTGGACTGCCGGTTTCATCGTCATGGCCGACGATATGCCCCCGGACCCGGTAGAACTTCGATGGAAATCACTGGATGGTGTCGAGCACTACGCGGAAATCGACCTAATCAAAGACATCTTTCCCGAGCAGGTGGTCCTGCACAACGTGCCCAAAGAGGATGTCAACGAAGATTGGGCGCGGTTCGAGGGCGGCAAAGTTAGCCCCCCCGGCATCCTGATGGAAGTCAATGACAGAACCGTCAACGTTTTCATGAGCGCGCACGTGCTCACGAAGTCCTTCCCGATTCCTGGCCGCGAAGATATACGAAGCCGTTGGGACTTGGTTCTGGCCTGGACGAAGACGTACTAAAGGAAGGGTGGCTCATGGAAGACAAGAGGAACAAGAAGAAGGTTGTTCAACTCGCCGAGGATGGGCTTCCGAAGGCAGACGTATCGCATTACACCGCGACACCGGATCATCTGACCAGCTACGACCGAGCCGCAGATGACCTATACAAGTTCAAGGTGCCCGCGTTACTTGACACTAAGAATAGGCACTCATATCTCCTATTCGCGCTGATGGATGGCACCGGAAACGATGTAGGAAAAGACCCGCTTCACGCAACAAACGTTGCAAGGTTTGAGACACAAGCTAATCAGCTTAAGGCATCAGGCGTCAATATCGATGTCGTGTACAAAGCTGGTCCCGGCACGCAGAAGAACATCCTTGCCGAGAACATAGACGCGGCTACCGGTCGCACCAGCGAGTCAATCGCCGAGCATACGTATCAAGAATTGGTTTCGCGCGCCCAGAAAATTTACCGACTCGATCCGGACGCGAAGATTGCAATTCATGCCGAGGGATTCAGCCGGGGCGCCAGTCAGGTTCCGCTGTTAGCGCGGATGATTCACGACCGTGGCATTCCCAATCTAGACCGCCCCGAGTACGTTTCGGACGAGGGCGGGAATCTAACGAAAACCTATCCGCACTTTCATCAAGCGCCAGGGCATACGCCGATGTCGGTGGGCCTTTACGACCCTGTGCCGACCGGAGCTATGCAGAATCTGGATCGGCGTTTACCGCCATCAGTGGTCTCAGGCTTCCAGATCAATGCCGCCGACGAGAAGCGTGGAACGTTTCCTGTTGACCGCATCATTCCGGCTGGGCTGTCGGAAGACGGGCGCTTCCTGAGCGTCAGCGTGGCGGGCGCGCACTCGGACATCGGCGGCAGCTACTTGCGAAATGGTCTAGGCACGCGCAGTCAGAACCTGATGACGGACTATCACAACGCACTCTTCAGTGAGCCACTGTTGCGGCGATTGCCGGAGACCTACGACCCTCGCTTGAACGTCATCCATCGCTCGGAAGAGGGCGGCGTCTTTAAGTACATACAGTTTATTTCTGCCGCAGAGCGACATACGCCGAAAGGCGAGGTAACTAAGCTCATGCCAGACGACGGCAGTCATGTGTCGGCAGACCCGGCTGTTGCACTGGCTCGGCATCGGCCGGAGCCGATGGCAGCGACAGTTGCAGACGTTGTGCAGCACGCTACTCCTGTGGTCCGCTCTGTTCCGCAGCAGATGACTGCCGTTCCTGCCGAAGAAGCGTTGGAGCAGTGGTTCAAGCATGTCGGCAGAGTCGAAGTTGAGCCGTACCGGCCACCGGTGCAATTGAGCCCGGGTGCCAAGGTCATGGCGGCGGCCGGCGTCGCCGGCATTGCCGCGAGCGTGGTGGATGCCAAGGCCAGCGCAGACCGCGCCAGCACGTTGCTTTCGCAGGACAGTCTGCTCGCCGCGCAGTCCGAGCTGACGCACTACGCCGCACGCGGCACGGGCGGCTGGATCGGTGGTGCCTCGGCCGGCCTGGTCGCTACCGCGGCTGCAACTGGCCCCGGTGTCGTCGGTTTCATCGTCATTGGCGGCGCGGCTGTGGCGGGCAGCCACGTGGGTGAGCACGTCGCCACGGTGTTGGATAGCTACAAAACCTTCAAGCAGACCGACCTTCAGGGTGTTAAGTGGGAGTCCAACGGGCTCCAATGGGTGCGGAAAGACCTGGGCGACATGATCGACGACGGCCAGAACAAGGCCGTGAAGCAAGACTTTTCGGCCGATCCGGAGAAAGCAGACGAACTGAACTACAGGGCCAGCAATTCCGCAACCGAACTGGCCATTGGTAAGTTGCAGCCACCGCGTAATCCGTACGCCCAGGCGGCGACAGACAACGATCCGCCGAGTCAGCGCCGCGCCGATTGGGAGCGTAACCCGCAGACCGGCACCTGGGATCGTAGGGTCGTCCTAGGGTTTGAGCAGCCCGGCGTGCCCATGGTTCGAGTCGATTCGGCCAGCCCCGAGCGTGCGGCCGAGCTTGATCGCACCTCCCTACAAGTCATCCGCGAGAACATCGCTAACGGACCTGCCCCGATGGCTGCGCGCTATGAGATGGTCCATCGGGGCGAAGGTTGGGAACGGTTCGGCGTGGTGCCACCCTCCATTCGATCGGCGCTGCGGGATGATTCGCTGACCGCTTCGGATGGGAAGCTGTACCAGCGCACGGCGGACGGGCAGTGGCAGCGCAACGGCGAGTCCGGCGTGGCCTCCGGGAATTTGCTTCAGGAGTTGGAGAACACGCGTGCGGCGTTGCAACCGCAGTTGGCGCAGCATCAAGAACAAGTCGCCGCAATTCCGCCTCGGCAGCCGCCCACCTTGGAGGACGTCGAGCGAAAGGACCTGATGGCGACCTATCTATTCCACGGAGTTAAGCCAAATCCTGAGGAATTGGAGGCCGCGCTGGAAGCAGTCAGGCGCACCCAGCAGGAGCAAGGCGTCAACCCACTGACGACTTCGCTTCACCTGGGACTCAATGCGAAGAAAGAATTTGATATCAACAGTCCGATTGTACATATCGGCCGTGATGCGGATGGCGCGAATAGACCACAGGCCGTGACCAGTTCGTTGGAAGTACAAATGGCCATGCTTGACTTGCGCTCGCCGCCGCCCACTACCCCGGAGGCCCCGGAACTGCGAATCGCTAACCTGTCGCCGCAGCAACACGAAGCTCTAGAACAAGTCGTGCGCGAGGCCAACCAGTTGGGACTGAAGCGCGACGACGTACAGTCAGCGGCCAAGCAAGCGGTGGCTGGAGCGATCGCAGGAGACCGTGAGCCGGAGATCGCCCTGAACCTGGCGAATGCTGAGCGAGAGCGACCTACCCTCAAACCCGACGTGCAGGGCGAGCCGGAGTCCCCGCCGACTGCAGTCGTGAAGCCAGTCGCGGACGTGCTCGCGGGTGAAGCGCCGCAGGGACTGCACGCGTCGCAGGCACCCTCCGAGGGCGGGCGAATTCACGCTGAGCGTGTGGGGGCCGAGCCACAGCCTACTGCCGCCTATCCGGCCGCCCCCCTCAATCCGCCGATCATTGCCGATGCGCAGGCTATCCGCGCGGTGGCCGAGGCTGCGGCGCAAGACGTATTGACTGCCAGGCCCCCGGCGCCGGACGCACGCACGCCACAACCGAAGTCCGCGCCCGACTCACCAGCCGCGCCTACCCAGCCTGCACCAGAGCTCGCACCGCCGGTCGCGGCTGAGGCGGCGAAGGTGCCCGAAGACGGCACCTTGCGTCGCGGCGATCGCGGACAGGATGTCGAGATGCTGCAGTTCCGCTTGCAGCGCGTCGGCTACCGCGGCACGGAGGAGAATCCGATCCCGGAGCGGGGACATTTCGACGCAGCGACCGAGCATGCTGTTCGCCAGCTGCAACGCGACCATGGATTGCCCGATACGGGACGTGTCGACCCGGACACCGTCCAGGCGCTTGCTGTTGCCCAGCAGGCCAAGATCGAGACGCAGAAGACCGCAAGATCAGAGGTCGAAGTACCCACTGCCGAGATGGGCCGGAAGCCAGTGGAGCCGGCATCGGTGCACGACAGTCGCGTCGTCGAGCCGGCCGTGGCAGCCATGACTCCGCAGCCGTCCGAGGCGCCCCCGAAGGAAACCGCGACTGTCCGAACTGGGCCTTCGGTGGCGCCTAACGAAAAGCATTCCAACGGACACGGCCAGCAGTACGCACAGAACGGCGAAGCCGCCGACAAGGCGATGCCAGAACGGGCGGCAGCGGCTCAGGATCTTTCTCGGCTGTCTCCAGCGGATCAAGCGATGTTCGCGAAGATACGAGGAAAAGTATCGGCTGACGTACCCGACGAAACCGTGGCTGCGGTGATGCTCGCGGCCAAGCGCAACGGTATCCCGGACGCGGAGAGTATCGGGCCAGTCGGCGTCGCCAACGGGAAGCTTTGGGTGGGAGCGCACATCCCTGGTTTCCATACCGGGGTCTCGGCCATCGACCCCGCCCCGCCGATGCAATTCACCATACGCGAAACGCAGTCGTTCAATCAACAGCGCGATCAGCAGCTTGCGCAAGAAGCCGCGCAGCGCGGGCCGGATGATCCGAGTCGGGGCCCTTCACGATAATCGGAGGAGCTACTGTGCTCTCCAGTTAATCGCCCAGTTGTCGGAGCGTGAGTTCACAGTGAAGGATGGAATCAGTTGGCGCAGTTGGCAACGCGCATATCTGGCTCGTAAAGCAGTCCCTGCCTGACCGCGTATGACATCGCATCTGCAACGAAATGAGAACCGGCTCGACAAAGGAAAATGTCAACGATGAAAACGAAGCGCACTCGCCTTGCCGCCCTACTTTTTTTGACTGCTTGCTGTGTGCCAGTGCAAGCGGCCTCACCCGGCAACGACTCTGACGCCAAACATGCCATCAAGCTTTTTCATGATTATTGTCTTGTGCTTCGATCGAAGCCAGACGAATTTTCCAAAGCGTTGGATAGGGTTGGCACACGCCTGAAAGGAGATGAAGACAGGCAGTTTGGGATAGGGGAAATGGGTGACAGCTGGCGCACGCTAGACGGAAATTATGTCTTCTTCCGAAACGAATACTCGCGGTGCCGAATGTACATCCTCCCTCGCCAGATTACTGGCGTCCTGGGAGAGTTTGGTCGAATGGCGGATAACCCGCCGCGCGGAATGACCAGCCGAGAAATTTTGCCTGACAAGCAACAAAAGTTTGTCAGCTTTGTCTGGAGCGGAGACGGCGCCCTGATTCCAACGGATATGGTCATATATCCAAGCATGGACAAGGGTTCACATTGGACTCTCAGTGCAACCGATTACCGTGATGAGCCCGCCCCAATCATTTGGGATCAGATCGGTCCTGGCATCGATATATCCAAAATGCCACCCGCACGATCACGGAGCGCCAATATCGCGATATATCCGCTAGACGGCAACATGGAGTTAACCAGCTGGATTGAAACGAATAAAATAAATCAGCAGACCGATGGGTACGGAGATGTATGGACTTTCGACCCAAGAAAACCGGACAAAGGCTGGAGCCGCCTAGGCAAAGTCGTATCCAAGGATGGCAGCACCGAGGTTTACGCTTTTCTGGCTGGCTACACCTTGACCAACTATTTGAACTACAAGGCAGCCACCCAAGCAACCCAGTTGGCGTTGTCCAGACTCGGAAAGGACCAGGAACCCCGTACCGATCCTGCCAGTAGCGCTCCCTTGCCGAGGAGGAAAACGGGGCCTGGCGGATAAGATCGCTTGGAGAAGTCGAATTGTCGACCCACCATAAATCAGTGCCACACAAAACTAGAGGTCGCCGGGTCGTTTTGGATCCGAAACTCGTTGGGCGTTAAACCGCCCAGGCTGTCGTGGGGTATCTCGGCGTTGTAGTCACAAAG
>NZ_JBQJIN010000004.1:0-291127 GCF_052078695.1 Lysobacter sp. CA196
CGCGGGTAAGCCTGGACATCCGTATGCCGGCGGAGGTGTTTCTGGAGAAGCTTTACAGGCGGCCGGTGAACTTCTCTATTGAGGACGTGCTTGCGGTGGGGTGATGCACTTGGATGTTGACTCCGCCGTTACCTTTCTTTTGTTGCTTTTGACAAAAGAAAGTAACCCGCCGCTTCAGTGGCGGAAGCTTTTGGCGTTTGATCTTGGTTTCTCAAAAAGCATCAAGCAAGTGCAAAGCTTCCGCCCGCTGACGCGGCCGGGTTACTTTCTTTTGCTAAGCCCAAAAGAAAGCTAACCAAAGAAAAGGGCTCTCCTTGCAAGGGCACAAGCCCGCACGAGCGATGCATACGCAGGGATGCTCCAGACAGGCCATCCATGGCCTGCTTGCGCACGGCCCGCATCCCTGCGGGCCGCCCTACGGGTCTTCTCTTGACCGGCAAAGCAGCAAAGCAAAGCAAATCAGAATCACGGCAACGGCAACGATCGTCGCGGCGCTTGGGTAAGGCGACGCGAGCCGCGACCGTGATCCATCTGTCGCCGCCCACCGGCATTGCCCGCGCGCCTCGAAGCCATGACTTCCCTGCCGCGCGCCGTACTACGCCGCGCACTAGACTGCAGCCATCCCCGCCATCGCCAGGACCGCCGCATGTCATCCGTGACCTCACCGAAACAGATCGCGGCGTCGCTGACCGAGTTCTGGTCGCCGCGGGTGGTCGCCGAAGTCGACGACGCCTACATCAAGGTCGCCCGCGTGCAGGGGCAACTGGCCTGGCACAGCCACGCCGACGAGGACGAGCTGTTCCTCGTGCTCAAGGGCCGACTGGTGATCGAGATGGAAGACCGCAAGGTCGAGCTCGGCGAGGGCGAGATGTTCGTCGTGCCCAAGGGCGTGCGCCACAACCCGATCGCCGACGAGGAATGCCATCTGATGCTGATCGAGCGCAAGACCACCCTGCACACCGGCGACGTGGTCACCGACAAGACCCGTTCGCTCGACGAGCAATTGCGTCCGCTGGGCTGAGCCGGCATCGGGCCGGGATGGATCGCGCTCAAGCGCCCGCCTTCCGCACAAAAGAAAAGAGCGCGTCCCGTGGAACGCGCTCTTTGGTGCGGAGATGGCCTGTCCTCTGCATGGCGCTATCCGGCGCCCTCCCCCCGAACCGACCTCTTGTCTTTCCGAAGTCCTTATCGGCGTGCGGCCATAATCCAAAGTCCACGCTACGGTTGCTAGGGAGCGCGACCGGAAATTACGCTACTTTCGGTAGCGCTCGTGATTGTAAATCGGCCTAAGTCGTTGTAATAAATAGACCTGTCGATACAGGACGACAGCACAAACGCACGGGCTGGGGCGTCTATCGTTCACCTGGTGACTATTGGTAGCTGAACGTGCGATCTCGGCCGCAAACCTGTCAGGAACTGTCACATGACGCCGCAACAGCGCATCCGCCTCGCCCGCCGACACGCCGGACTCTCGCAAGCCGCGCTCGGGGCCGCGGTCGGGGTGCAACGCAGCGCGGTCGGTCACTGGGAGTCGGCGCAAAGCAAATTCCCGAGCGTCGCCCATCTGCGCGAACTGGCCCTGGTGACCGGGGTGCAGTTCGAATGGCTGGCGACCGGGCGCGGCAAGATGAGCCTGTCGCTGGACACGGCGATGGACTCGGTCGCCGCCGCCGAGGCCTTGTTGATCGACGACCCGCTGGAGCTGCGCCTGATCCAGGCCTTCCGAGAGGCGCCCACGCGCGCCAAGGCGCCGCTGGTCGAGGTCGTCGAGCAAATGGCCGAACTGCGCACCGGCCGCCCGGTGCGTCCGGTCGCCGGCGGCGGCAAGCGCAGCGCAAGCTGAGAAAGCCGTCGCAAGTACGGGCGCGAACCGTGACGCAGGGCAGCGGGCGATGTCATAAACCCCGACTAGACTCGACCGTATGCGCCCGGGGAGGGTGCATCGACCGCGTCGTTCCGCACGCACGCGTCGTCAATACATAAGGAGCCGTTCGATGCCGATGTCCGTTCGTGGCCGATCCACCGCCCTGCACTGTTCACACCCCGCACGCCCCGCCCCTGCGCGCCAGGCCGCGCGCCTGGCCCTGGCGATTTGCGCGCTGTTGCCCTCGCTGGCTTCCGCCGCCGTCTTCATCAACGAATTCCATTACGACGATGCGACTTCCGCCGGCGACGTCGGCGAGCGCATCGAGATCGTCGCGACCGCCGGCGAAACGCTGAGCAACTACCGCGTCTATCTGTACAACGGCAGCTCGCCTTCGTCGGCGGTGACCTACGACAACGACCTCGTACCGGCCGGCAGTGTCGTCACCTGCGGCGGCAGCGTGCGCATCGCGACCCTGAGCTACCCGACCAACGGCATCCAGAACGGCTCCAACGACGGCTTCGCGCTGGTCGACGGCAGCGGCAACGTGATCCAGTTCCTGAGCTACGAAGGCCAGATCACCGCCAGCGGCGGCCCCGCCTCGGGCCGCACCAGCACCAACCTGCCGGTGTCGGAGTCCGGCTCGACCGCGGCCGGCACCTCGCTACAACTGTCGGGCAGCGGCAGCGCCTACTCGCAGTTCGCCTGGCAGAACTCGGCGACCCAGACCTTCGGCGCCTGCAACAACGGCCAGAGCTTCACCACCTCGACACCGAACACGCCGCCGAGCGTGACTTCGACCACACCGAGCAACGGCGCGAGCAACTTCCCGGCCGCCGGCGACCTGGTCGCGAACTTCAGCGAAGCGGTGACCCTGGCCAGCGGCGCGCTGACTCTGCAGTGCGCGACCTCGGGCACGGTCGCCCTGACCTATCCGTCCAGCGGCACCGCCATCACCGCCTCCACCGGCACCGCCCTGCACGCCGGCGAAAGCTGCACCTTCACCGTCGTGGCCAGCCAGGTCAGCGACGCCGGCGGCGCGCATCCGGCCGCCAATACGGTCGCCAACTTCAGCGTCGCCAGCGGCGGCGGTGGCGGCACCGGCTACTACGCCCACGTCAACACCAGCAGCGCCAGCCAGCTGCGTTGCTCGTTGCACGAAACCATCAAGGGCCACACGGTCTATCCGTACAGCGGCGGCACCACCAACACCTGGTCGATCCTGGAAATCGCCGACGAAGATCCCAACAACGCCGGCCGCATCCTCGACGCCTACAAGAACCGCAGCTTCGTCAAGGTCACCGACCGTGCGGGCAGCGGCACCGGGGTGAAGTACAACCGCGAACACACCTGGCCGAACTCGCTCGGCTTCGGCTCGGCCACCGGCAACCTCGGTCTGCCGTATGCGCCCTACACCGATACCCACATGCTGTACCTGACCGATGCCGGCTATAACGCCGACCGCGGCAACAAGCCCTTCGCCGACTGCTCGCTGTCGAGCGGCTGCGGCGAGCGCGTCACCGAGGTCAACAACGGCAACGGCGGCGGCAGCGGTGTGTACCCGGGCAACTCGAACTGGTTCAAGACGCCCGACGGCAACGCCGGTTCGTTCCAGGTCTGGGGCAAGCGCAAGGGCGACATGGCACGCGCGGTGTTGTACATGGCGATCCGCTACGAAGGCGGCACCGACCCGAACAACGGCCAGAGCGAACCGGACCTGGAGTTGACCGACGACCGCAGCAAGATCGTCATCACCTCGTCCTCGCCGGCCTACATGGGCCTGCTGACCACGCTGTTGTCCTGGCACCAGGCCGATCCGCCGGATGCCGCCGAGCTGGCGCGCAACGAAGTGATCTTCAGCTTCCAGGGCAACCGCAACCCCTTCATCGATCACCCGGAGTGGGCGACCGCCTCGCTGTTCAACTCGGCCAAGCCGGCGAGCTGCCAGCCGATTCCCTGATCGCGAAACAACACGCAACAACGAACGCCCGCAGCTGCGGGCGTTCGTTTTTTTGGGGGCACAGAAATCGCCGTGCCTGGCAGAACGCTTGCCTGTATTGCCCCGTATCGATCGTATGGCCGTATGGGTCGTAACCCATCTGGCGTCATCCCCGCGCAGGGGATATAGAGACCTCAAGCGTCCTCGCATGAAAGTCCGGTGGGCACGGAGCGCCCTGGCCGGGTCGTAGAGACCTGGCGACATCCTCCGGATGAAACCCGGCGATAGCACCCGCGCTCAATCGAACACCACCACCGGCTTGCCGATCTCGCGCGCGCCGGCCATCGAAGCGATCGCTGCGGCGCCGTCGTCGAAACCGTAGCGCGCGCCGACCACCGGCTCGATGCGATGGCGTTCGACATCGGCCAGAAAGGCCTCGAAATCGCGCAGGCTGCCGACGCTGATGCCGTGGATGTTGAGCTGGCGCGCCATGATCGGCCCGATCAGATTGCCCTCGACCTGCATGCCGTGCAGGAAGCCGATCACCGCGATGTGGGCGTTGTCGGCGGCGGCCTGCAACAGTTCCAGGAACTGCGGGCCGCCGACCACATCGACGATGCCGTCGACGCCGCGACCGTCGGTGAGCTCGCGCACCGCCGCGGCCAAATCGGCGCGCTGCCGATAATCGATCACCGCGTGCGCACCGAGCGCGCGCAGGCGCTCGGCCTTGGCGGCGTCGCCGGTGGTCGCGATCACCTCGAAACCGCGCGCGACCGCGAGTTGCAACGCCATCAAGGACACGCTGCCGGTGCCTTGCACGAGCACCTTGGCGCCGGGCCCCAGGTCCATGCGCTGCAGCGCGCTCCAGGCGGTGAGGCCGGACACCGGCAGGGTCGAGGCCGCCTCGTCGCTGAGGAAGTCCGGCGCGGGCAGGATCGCGCTCGCCGGCAATACGATCTGGCGCGCCAGCCAACCGTCGAGCGGGCCGCCGAGTTTGCTGAGGTGGTTCGCCGACTTGAACGGCCCGTCGATCCAGCCGGTGGTGTAGTGGCCGAGCACGCGATCGCCGGGCGCGTAACCCTCGACGCCGTCGCCGACCGTATCGATGCGGCCGACCCCGTCGGACAACGGCACGAACGGCCGCGGCAGTTCCGGCTGATAGCGGCCGGTGGCGAGGGCGTAATCGCGGTAATTGACCGAGGCCGCGGCGACCCGGATCCGGACCTGGCCGGGGCCGGGCTGGGGTTCGGTCAGTTCGACACGGCGCAGGCTGTCGAGGCTGTGGCCCTGGAGTTGGTAGGCATCCATCGTGGTGCTCCGCTGGCGGTCCGCGGACCGGCCGGGTGGGGGGATGCCCAGGCTATTGTTGAGTCGCTCGCTGATATAGGATCTCGATGGCAACTCATCATTGAGGATGTCTCAACAATGATCGGCGGGCTCTATTCCGAACTCGAGGCCTTCGAGGCCATCCTCCAGCACGGCAGCTTCACCGCCGCGGCGAAGCAGCTACAGGTCACTCCGGGCGCGATCACTCGCCGCCTCAACACCCTGGAGGCCCGGCTCGGCGCCAAGCTGCTCAACCGTTCGACCCGGCGGCTGAGCCTGACCGAGTCCGGACGCCACTATTACGCCGAAGTCGCGCCGGCGCTGGCGCAGATCCTCGCCGCCGGCGAACGCGTACACGACTTGTCGGCGCAACCGCGCGGCGAACTGCGGGTGTCCCTGCCGATGAATTTCGGCCGTTTGTACGTGATGCCGCACGTCGAGGCCTTCCTGCAGCGCTGGCCCGGCATCGACCTGGACCTGCAGTTCGACGACCGCTTCGTCGACCTGATCGGCGCCGGCTTCGACGCGGCGATCCGCATCGGCGCGCTCGACGATTCGCGCCTGGTCGCACGCCGCATCGCGCAGACGCGGCGAATCCTGGTGGCCTCGCCCGATTACCTCGCACGGCGCGGCGCACCGCGCACGCCGGGCGAGCTGATCGAGCACGACTGCCTGCACTACACCTTGTTCCGCGACACCCCGACCTGGGAATTCCACCGCGACCGCGAACCGCTGCGCGTACCGGTGCGGGGCCGCTTGAAAGCGAACTACGGCGTGCCATTGGTCGACGCGGCCGTGCACGGCCGCGGGATCCTGCAGACCGCGACCTTCGCCGTCGCCGAGGAGTTGGCGAGCGGGCGCCTGGTCGAAGTGATGCCGGACTGGAGCCTGCTGCCGATCGGCATCTACGCGGTGTACCCGGGCCGCGACTACCGGCCGCGCAAGGTCGAGGCCTTCATCGACTTCGTCGAAGCCACGATCGGCGAGCCGGCGGTGTGGGATCGGGTGATTGCAGGGCGGGAGTGATAGGCCAGTGGTGTGGGTGCTTCGAGCAAGAGCAAATCCCCCGCGCTGGGGTTTTGCATCGGCATCGAATCTGCGCTGAGCGCTCGCCCCCTTTGTCAAAGGGGGCGATGGTCGATCGCGCTTATGTCGATGTCGCTTTGTCGACTCCAACTTGTCGCTAGAGCACGAGCAGGTGCAAGAGCAGGAGCACGAAACCTCCAGCACCAAACGTCTACCCGAAGGATTCCCCCCTTTGAAAAAGGGGGGCAGGGGGGATTTGCTCCTGCCCTCAAACCAGGAACCAACCGCCCCCGCCCCACTCCAAGCCCGGTCCCTCATTCCGCTTTCGCGCCCTTTGCTGAAAGCTTGTTCGTCGCCCCCACGGCCCGCCGATGACCCCGCCGACTCCCGCCGCAACGACATCCCACTCCTGGCGCCGCGCGCTGTCGATGCTGGCCAGCCTGGCGATCCTCGCCCTGGCGCTGCATGCGCTCGCCGGGGAATTCAGCGAGCAGGGCTATCGATCGATCCGGCACGCCTTCGCGCAATTGGAAGACCGCCGCATCGTCCTGGCCTTTCTGCTCGGCCTGGCCAGCTATGCCTGTCTGGTCGGTTTCGACGCCATCGGCCTGCGCCGCAATGCGAGCAAGGTCAAACCGCTGCGCCTGGTCGTCACCGCCTTCCTCGCCAATGCGGTCGGGCACACCCTCGGTTTCGCCGCGTTGACCGGCGGCGCGGTGCGTTTGCGCGGCTACGGCGCCGCCGGTCTGTCGCTCGCCGATATCGGCCAAGTGGTGTTGATGAGCACGCTCGGCTTCGTGTTCGGCGCCTGGGTGTTGCTGGCCTGCGCGCTGTTGTTCGAACCGGCACCGGCGGCGTTGTTGCTGCCGCTCGGCGAGCCGGCCATCCGCGCCATCGGCGCGGCGATCGCGCTCGCTTTCGTCGGTCTGTGGTTCGCGGTCGGGCGCGACGGCCGCACCCTGCGCTGGCGCGGCCATGCCCTGTGGCTGCCCGATCGCCGCACCGTGCTCGAAGTGACCGCATTGAGTGTGGTCGAACTGGCCCTGGCCGGCAGCGCGCTGTATGTCCTGCTCGCGCCGATCGCCGGCACCGACTTCATCGGTTTCGTCGGCCTGTATCTGGTCGCCGTGGTCGCCGGCCTGCTGTCGAGCGTGCCGGCCGGCATCGGCGTGTTCGAGTGGAGCCTGCTCAAGCTGCTGCCGGGGGTGGCACCGGCGAGCCTGCTGGCCGCGGCGTTGGCGTATCGGATCACCTACTACGCCCTGCCGCTGGCCTTGGCGACGGTGATCGGCATGGTCGGCGCCGTGCGTGGGCCGGTCGCGGCGCGCGCCGGCGCCCTGCGCACCGCCTGGCTCGCGATACGCCCCTGGCTGCCGCACGTGATCGCGCTCGCCGCCTTCGTGCTCGGCGCCGCGCTGATCCTCGACGGCACCCTGCCAAAACCGCGTCATCGTCTGGTCGGCGCACCGCTGCCCTTGATCGAGACCTCGCAATTGCTCGCCAGCCTCGGCGGCGTCGGCCTGCTGTTGATCGGCCAGGGCCTGCAACGCCGCAGCCATACCGCGTGGGCGCTGGCCCTGGCCGTGTGCGTCGTGTTGCCCCTGCCGACCTGGCTGCGCGGCGGCCACCTCAGTCTCGCCCTGGCACCGCCGTTGGTCGCGTTGGCCTTGTGGGCGGCGCGGCGCGAGTTCTATCGCGAAGGCGCGCTGCTCGACGAAGCCTGGTCGTGGCGCTGGCTGCGCAATCTCGGCCTGGTGCTGATCGCCGCGGTCTGGCTGCTGTTCTTCGCCTACAGCCATGTCGAATACCGCAACGAGCTGTGGTGGGAATTCCTGGTGTCGAGCAACGCGCCGCGCGCCTTGCGCGCGATGCTGCTGGTCAGCATCACCGTGATCGCCTTCGGCCTGGCGCGCTTGCTGCACGCGGCGCGCGCGCCGCTGCCGGCGGCGGGCGATGCCGAACTCGCGGCGATCCGGCCGATCCTCGCCCAGGCCGACGACAGCCAGGCTCATCTCGCCTTGATCGGCGATAAAGCCTTGCTGCTCGATCCGCAACAACGCGGCTTCGCGATGATGCAACGCTACGGCGGGTCGCTGATTGCGATGGGCGACCCGGTTGGGCCGCCCGAGGTGGCGCGCGCCTTGATCTGGCGTTTCCGCGAAGAAGCCGACCGGCTCGGCATGCGGCCGGTGTTCTACCAGGTCGGCGAACAGCACTGGCAGACTTATCTCGACCTCGGCCTGACCCTGGTCAAGCTCGGCGAAGAAGCGCTGGTGCCGCTGAGCGATTTCAGCCTGCAAGGCTCGACCCGCGCCGAGCTGCGCCAGGCCTGGAACCGCGGCAAGCGCGCCGGGCTGAGTTTCCGCATCGCCCCGGCCGACGAGGTCGCGGCCTTGCTGCCGGTACTCGCGGAAATTTCCGAGGATTGGCTGGAACACAAATCCGGCGAAGAGAAAGGCTTCTCGCTCGGCCACTTCGATGCCGATTATCTCCAGCGTCTGCCGGTCGCCCTGGTCGAGCAGGAGGGCCGCATCGTCGCCTTCGCCAATTTGTGGAACGCCAGCAACGGCCGCGAGCTGTCGGTCGACCTGATGCGCCACAGCGAGGCCGCGCCGAAGGGCACGATGGATTTTCTGTTCGCCGAGTTGCTGGGCTGGGGCCGCGAACACGGCTTTGAACGTTTCTCGCTCGGCATGGCGCCCTTGTCGGGCTTGTCCCAGCATCGCCTGGCCGGGCGCTGGAACCGCTTCGCCAACCTGGTCGCGCGCCATGGCGAACGCTTCTACGGTTTCGTCGGCCTGCGCCGCTTCAAGGCCAAGTACGACCCGGTCTGGCGCACGCGCTATCTCGCCGCGCCGGGCGGCATGCATCTGCCGGCGGCCTTGATCGACGTCACTCGTTTGATCTCGCTCGATCCGCGCCGCCACGACGATGCCGAACATCGCATCGCGCGTTTCCCGACCGGCGCGCCCGAGCCTCAGGCGCCCGGCGCGATACCCGCGGCCGACAACACCCGCGCGGCGACGCCATCGTAATCGCCGTCGAGGTGATGATCGCCCGGCAGTTTCTCGGCGCGTGCGGCGCCAGCCGGCAACTTCGGACACAGCGCGTCGCCGTCGTCGGCGCCGTACAAACATAAAGTCCGCGCCGCCGGCATGCGCGCGATCTCCGGCGCGATCGGCAGGCCGCGGTCGCTGCTGCCGATCCAGTTGCTGAGATGGAACTCGTACTCGGCTTTCTCGCCGACCGAAATCAAGGCGGTCAGGGCGATCGCCTCGCGGGTCGGCGAGGGCAAGCGGTTGTAAGCCGCTGGCAACACATCGGCGCCCTGCGAGAAACCGATCAACAACACACGCGGGCGTCGCCACTGGCCGCGGTAGTAGCGGACGATGCGATCGAGGTCGGCGGCGAAGCCCTGCGGCGTGCGCGGGCTCCAGAAATAACGCAGCGAGTCGATGCCGACCACCGGTATCCCGGCTTTCGCCAGGCGTTCGGCCACGCTCTGGTCGAAACCGGCCCAGCCGCCGTCGCCGGACACGAAGATCGCGAAGCTGTCGCGGTGGCCGCCGCTGCCTGCAGCGATCTCTGTCAACGGCAAGCCCTTCAGATCGGCCGGCGGCAACGGTGCGCTGACATGGCCTTGCGCACCCAGGCTGATCAAGGCCGCGCGCAGGCCCGGTGTGGCATCGCCGCGCGCGTCGCGGGCGAAACGGCGCGCCTGGGGAATCGCGGCGACGAAGGCATCGCTGGCCGCCTTCGGGCATTGCGCCTCGTGGCCATCCTTGCGCGCGGCAGCGACCAGCCAGGGCACGGACAGCGCCGACGGCTGCAATTGCGCCGAGCCTGCGCCGCGAGCCGGCACCAGTTTCAGGGCGCCGGACGGGCACAGGGCGCGCGGCAGGGCCAGGCGCGGGCAGAAATCGACCGCGACCGCACCTGCGAACAGGCTCGCATCCCCCTGCGCGGCGATCGCATAGGCCAAGGCGGCGCCCTCGCCGTCGCCGAGCAACAAGGGCAGGCGATACGTCGGCAAGCGGTAATAGGCCTGTACGAAGCGCGAGAAATTCTCGACGTCGCCGGAGGAGAACGCGCAGGCACCGCCGTCCTTGCGCAGGTCGCGTTCGAGCGCGGCAACGTCGACGGTCGCGACCATCGCGCCGTCGGCGACCAAGGCGTCGATACGCGTCCTGCGTTGCGCCGCGCCGAGACCGTCGGCGAACCAGAGCACGAAGCGGCGCGCCTCATCGACGGGCAGGCGCACCGGAATGTTCTGAAAGCGGCCGTGCGACACGCTGCGCGCGAGCGCAGGCGCGGCCGCCGTTGCCGTTTGCGCCGCCTCCGCCGCGCCATACGGCGCCGCGATCAGCAACAGGAACAAGGCCCATCGGGCACGAATCGTTAAGGGCACGCGCTGCATCTCCTGGATGCATGGGCTTATACCATCGGGGTTTGGATGGACTGGCGAATTGGCCGAAGGGCAAATCCCCCCTGCCCCCCTTTTTCAAAGGGGGGGCACCGCGGTTCCGCTGTTTCCGTGACGCCGGCGGAGTTCCGGCCCCCCGGCCCCGATCCGGCCTGATCGGGTTAGGCCAGCCCCGGCCGCGGCCTTACACTTGCCCGGATGTCCCTCACCGACTCCACCCCGCTGCCGAGGCTGGTGCTCAGCACCTGCCCCGACGAAGCCACGGCCGACGCCATCGCGCTGGCCCTGGTCGAGGAACGGCTCGCCGCCTGCGTGAGCCGTTGGCCGGGCGTGCGCTCGACCTATCGCTGGCAAGGCCGCATCGAACACGCGACCGAGGTCCAGTTGCTGATCAAGACCACCCCCGCCCTGGCCTCGGCCGTGCTCCAGCGGATCGCCGAGTTGCATCCGTATGAACTGCCGGAGGCATTGGTGGTCGAAGTCCGCGACGGCCTCGACCCGTATCTGCACTGGGTGGCCGAACAGACCCGAGACCGATGACTGACGACCTGCTTTCCGGTCGGCGCCCGCGCGCCGGCACCGCCCTCGCCTACACCTTCGCCTGCCTGGCCGCGCTGTTCGCCGCGCCGGCGCTCGCGGTCGACGAAAAAGACCTGCTGCCGGTCGACGAAGCCTTCGTGCTCGCCGCCGAGGCCGGTGGCGCGGATCGCGTCGCGGTGTCGTGGAAGGTCGCGCCGGGTTACTACCTCTACAAGCACCGCATCTCGGTCAAGAGCGACGCCGGCTTCGCCGCGCAGGCGCTGCAGCTGCCGAAGGGCAAGGCCTACAAGGACGAGTTCTTCGGCGACGTCGAGACTTACCGCGACCGCGTCGTCGCCACCCTGCCCGGCCAAGCCAAGGCCGGCAGTACCAAGCTCACCATCAAGTACCAGGGCTGCGCCGACGCCGGCATCTGTTATCCGCCGCAGACCCGCACCGTCAACGTCGCCCTGGCCGCACCCGCCGCTGCGATGGACCCGGCACCGGCAGCCGCGCCATTGGTTTCGTTCGGCCCGCGCGGCGGCGCCAACCCGCTGCTCGGCGGCAGCAGTCCGCTCGGCGCACCCTCGGCGGCAAGCGCCGGCACCGATGCCTTGCCGTTGCCGCCGGAACAGGCCTTCGGCTTCGAGGCCATCGTCAGCGACGGCAACACCCTGCTGCTGCGCTTCACCCCGGCGCGCGGCTATTACCTGTATCGCGACAAGACCTCGCTGAAGACCGACCAGGCCGCGATCGCCGCCGGCAAACCGCAGTGGCCGCGCGGCACCGCGCATCGCGACGAGCATTTCGGCGACGTCACCGTGTTCTTCGACCAGATCGACGTGCCGCTGCCGCTGCTGCGCAAGCACGCCGACGCCGCCAAACTGACCCTGACCGCGAATTTCCAGGGCTGCCAGACCGACGGCATCTGTTATCCGCCGATGACGCGCAAGGTGAGCTTGGACCTGCCGCGCGGCACCTTGCTGGCGAGTGCGGTCGCCGACCCGGCGGCCAGCGCCACGACGGTCGTCGCCGCCGATGCAAGCGGCGCATCGCCGGCCAGCGCCAACGCATCGACGCAGGCGGACGCCGCGGACATCGCGACCGATGCCTCGGCCAGCGGCACGGCGGCCACCGACGCAACGCCCGCGACCGGCGCGGCCGGCCTGGCACCCGCCAACGACACGCCGACGCCCGCAACGAATCCCTCGGACGCGGCCGCGCCGCAGGCCGAAGACAGCCTGCTGGCCGCTTCGCTCAAGGGCGCGAACCGCTACTGGGCGCTGCTGACTTTCTTCGGCTTCGGCCTGTTGCTCGCGTTCACGCCCTGCGTGTTGCCGATGGTGCCGATCCTGTCGGGCCTGATCGTCGGCCAGGGCCCGGGCCTGAGCGCGCGCCGCGCGTTCTCGCTGTCTCTGGTGTACGTATTGGCGAGCGCGGTGGTGTTCACCCTCGCCGGCATCGTCGCCGGCCTGGCCGGCGCCAATCTGCAGATCGCCTTCCAGACGCCGTGGGTGATCGTGCTGTTCGCCCTGCTGTTCGTGGTGCTGTCGCTGTCGAGCTTCGGCTTGTACGAACTGCAGTTGCCGCACGCGCTGCGCAGCCGCCTCAGCGAGGCCAGCAATCGCCAGCGCAGCGGCTCTTGGCTCGGCGTCGCCAGCATGGGCGCCTTGTCGGCGCTGATCGTCGGCCCCTGCGTCGCGCCGCCGCTCGCCGCCGCCGTGCTCTACATCGGCCAGACCCGCGACCCGGTGTTCGGCGGCGCGGCGCTGTTCGCGCTCGCCATGGGCATGGGCGCGCCCTTGATCGCGTTCGGCGTCGCCGCCGGCAAGGGCCTGCCGACCACCGGGCCGTGGATGGTCGCGGTGCAGCGCGCATTCGGCCTGATCTTCATCGGCATGGCAGTGTGGATGCTCTCGCGCATCCTGCCCGGCCCGGTGACGCTGGCGCTGTGGGGCGCGCTGTTGCTCGGCGCCGCGGTGACGATCGCCCTGTCGGCCGCCGGCAAGACGCTCGGCCAGGGCGTGCGTGTGTTCGCCTGGTTGGCGACGCTGCTGCTGGGCCTGGCCGGCGCTGCGCAGGTCGTCGGCGCCCTCGCCGGCAGCGACGACCCGCTGCAGCCGCTCGCCGGCCTGCGCGGCGGCCACGCCGCGCAAAGCACCGAGCTGCCGTTCCGCAAGATCAAGTCCGGCGCCGACCTCGACCGCGAGATCGCCGCCGCGCAGGCCGCCGGCCAGCCGCTGATGCTCGACTTCTATGCCGACTGGTGCGTGGCCTGCAAGGAGATGGAGAAGTACACCTTCCCCGAGCCGCAGGTGCACGCAGCGCTGAAGGGCTTCGTCCTGCTCAAGGTCGACGTGACCGCGAACGACGAGATCGACCAGGCGTTGATGAAGCGGCTGGAAATCATCGGCCCGCCGGCCACCCTGTACTTCGTCGCCGGCGCCGAACGCCGCGAACTGCGCCTGTTCGGCTTCGAGAAGGCGCCGGCCTTCGCCGAACGCGCAGCGCGCGCACGCGCCGCGACGCGCTGAGGCCGCAGCGATGGCGATCTCCCCGACCGTCAAAATCGTCGCCCTGGCGCTCGGCGCGGGCGCGCTGGGCCTGTTCGCCGGGCAACTGGTCGGCTCAGGCGGCTGGCTCATGCGCACCGACCTCGGCCAACGCTTCCTGCAGGAACGCATGACCCGCAGCGCGCCCAAGCCGCCGGCCGACCTCGCCGTGGCGAGCCCGGGCCAGGCCATGCCGGCGCTGACCCTGCCCGGCCTCGACGGCCGGCCTTCGCAGCTGCCGCAGGCCTACGCCGGCCGGCCGATCATGATCAATCTGTGGGCCAGCTGGTGCGGGCCCTGCATCAAGGAAATGCCCGAGCTCAACCGCTACGCCAAGGCCCAGGGCGGCCAGGGCACGCAAGTGGTCGGCATCGCCCTCGACAACGCCGAGGACGTCGCCGCCTTCCTGCAGCGGGTGCCGGTCGATTACCCGATCCTGCTCGACGCGCCCGGCCCGCGCGATGCCGGCGTCCGCCTCGGCAACCTCAAGGGCGTGCTGCCGTATACGGTGCTGATCGGCGCCGACGGCAAGCTGGTCAAGCAGCGCATCGGCCCGTTCGAAGACGGCGAGATCGAGGGCTGGGTCGACTGAGCCCGGTCCGGGGCCGAAGCCCGAGCAGTCATGCCCGCGCCACCTCGCGGCGGCAACCTCCGCGAAAACCCGCCGATCGTCGGGTAGCCGCGCCAGCCGCGAGCGACCGGGCAAGCGCCGATTCCGCCAACGGGTTACCGGCTTGCCCGGTCCGATCGTGCTCGAATGGGCTCCACGGACCATCGCTTCATCGCGGTCGTGCCGGCAAATGCGCCGAACCGGTCACGAAAATACGGCGACGCCGGCGAACGTGCCGGCATTCTAGAGTCGCCACTCAAACAACCGCTTAAATCGCGGCAACTTCGCCGATTTGGCGGGCAACTTCTGGACAGCAGGCCGCCCTTCACGCAAACTGCCGCCCTTTGAAGGCAACCGTCCGGTCCCAATGGCCAAGCTCCTGGTCCTGCACGGCCCCAACCTCAACCTGCTCGGCACGCGCGAGCCGGAGGTCTACGGCCGCACCACCCTGGCCGAGATCGATGCCGGGCTGCGCGACCACGCCCAGGCCGCCGGGCACGCCCTGGACAGCCTGCAGTCGAACGCCGAGCACGTGCTGGTCGACCGGGTCCAGGCGGCGCGCACGGACGGCACGGCGATGATCCTGATCAATCCGGCCGCCTTCACCCATACCAGCGTCGCCATCCGCGACGCCCTGGCCGCGGTGGCGATCCCGTTCATCGAGATCCACCTGTCCAACCCGCACACCCGCGAGCCGTTCCGCCACCACAGCTATTTCAGCGACCACGCCGTCGGCGTGGTCTGCGGCTTCGGCGCCGACAGCTACCGCTATGCGCTCGACGCCGCCATCAAGCGACTGGCGACCTGATACCCACCCAGCCCGGGCCGCGTTCGCGCGGACCGCAACGACGATCCAACCAGAGGCCCGCTCCATGGACCTGCGCAAAATCAAGAAACTGATCGACCTGCTCGAGGAATCCAACCTCGCCGAGATCGAGATCAAGGAAGGCGAAGAATCCGTCCGCCTGGCCCGCACCCCGAAGGGCGGCTATGCCTATGCACCGCCGCAGATGCAGGCCGCGCCCTACATCGAGCAGCGCCCGGCCCCGGCCATGCCGATGCACTCGCCGACCGAAGCGGCCACCGGCGGCAGCGCCAAGCCCGGCAGCGACCTGCCCGACGGCCACGTCATGCGCGCGCCGATGGTCGGCACCTTCTACGCCTCCCCGGCGCCGGACAAGCCGCCGTTCGTCACCGTGGGCCAATCGGTCAAGGCCGGCGACACCCTCGGCGTCATCGAAGCGATGAAGATGTTCAACCCGATCGAAGCCGACGTTTCCGGCACGGTGCTCAAGGTCATGGCCGAGAGCGGCCAGCCGATCGAGTTCGATCAGCCTTTGTTCGTCATTGGTTGACATGCGCGGGACTCGGGATTCGAGACTCGGGACTCGGCCGCATCGCCGCATCGGCACCGCCTTGGCGGTCGATGGCAAAGCGATAGCGCCGGCCCCCTTCGCGATCCGGCTTTACGAGTCCCCAGTCCCGAGTCCCGAGTCCCGGAATCTCTATGCTCGATAAAGTAGTCATCGCCAATCGCGGCGAAATCGCGCTGCGCATCCTGCGCGCCTGCCACGCGCTGGGCATCCGCACGGTCGCGGTGCATTCCACCGTCGATCGCAATCTCAAGCACGTCGCCATGGCCGACGAGTCGGTCTGCATCGGGCCGGCGCCGTCGTCGGACAGCTACCTCAACATGGCCTCGATCATCGCCGCGGCCGAAGTCACCGACGCCCAGGCGATCCACCCGGGCTACGGCTTTCTCAGCGAGAACGCCGACTTCGCCGAGCGCGTCGAGCAGTCCGGCTTCATCTTCATCGGCCCGCGCGCCGAGACCATCCGCCTGATGGGCGACAAGGTCGAGGCGATCCGCGCGATGAAGGACGCCGGCGTGCCCTGCGTGCCCGGCAGCGGCGGTCCGCTCGGCGACGACAACGCCGCCAACATCAAGATCGCGCGCGAGATCGGCTATCCGATCATCGTCAAGGCCGCCGGCGGCGGCGGCGGTCGCGGCATGCGCGTGGTGCATACCGAGGCCCACCTCAACGCCGCCATCCAGACCACCAAGTCCGAGGCCAAGGCCGCGTTCGGCAACGACATGGTCTACATGGAGAAGTTCCTCGAGAACCCGCGCCATGTCGAGATCCAGGTCCTCGCCGACGGCCAGGGCAGCGCGATCCACCTGGGCGAGCGCGATTGCTCGATGCAGCGCCGCCACCAGAAGGTCGTCGAGGAAGCGCCGGCGCCCGGCATCACCCCGGAACAGCGCGCCGAGATCGGCAAGGTCTGCGTAGAGGCCTGCATCCGCATCGGCTATCGCGGCGCGGGCACGTTCGAGTTCCTGTACGAGAACGGCCGCTTCTACTTCATCGAGATGAACACCCGCATCCAGGTCGAGCACCCGGTCACCGAGCTGGTCACCGGCATCGACCTGGTGCGCGAGCAGTTGATGATCGCGGCCGGCCGCAAGCTGTCGATCAAGCAGAGCGACATCGTCCTGGAAGGCCACGCCATCGAGTGCCGCATCAACGCCGAGGACCCGGAAACCTTCATGCCCTGCCCGGGCCTGATCCAGCACTTCCACGCGCCCGGCGGCCCCGGCGTGCGCGTCGACAGCCACATCTACGAAGGCTATCGCGTGCCGCCGAACTACGACTCGATGATCGGCAAGCTGATCGTGCACGGCCCCGACCGCGACACCGCGATCGCGCGCATGCGCGTGGCGCTCAGCGAGATGGTCGTCGACGGCATCAAGACCAACATCCCGCTGCAGCAGCGGATCTTGTCCGACGCCGGCTTCCAGCAGGGCGGGATGAACATCCACTACCTGGAAAAGCGGCTCAAGGAACAGAAGGAAAAGACGATCTCGATCGTCTGACCCGGCGGCGCCAGCCGCCTGGCCCGCTGCGAACTCCCGCGACAAAAAAACAACGGCCCGCGTCGATGACGCGGGCCGTTTGCTTTCGGGCGGCTCGCCGGAACGGACGCGCCGTAGCGGCGGCGTAAGCCGCGACGCCATCGGTGCTCGCGGCTTACGCCGTCGCTACGGCCGGCGGGCCGTGGCAGGCGCTGCGCCCGGCTTCACCGCAATACCGGCTCGATCCAGGACGTCATCTCCTGCACGTCGGCTTCGGTGAGTTCCGCGGACGAGGAAGCCGGCAGCAGGCTCGGCGCCTTGCCCGAGGTGCCCGACGCCTTCTTGCCCGAACCCGGCACCTGGGTGCCCGGAATCGGCTGCACGCCGCCGCTCGTCGATGGACTGACCACCATCACGTACTCGCTCGAACCGTCCGGCCAGACCACCTTGAAGGTGCTGCCGGGCGGCAGAGTCGAGAAGGGCGCGCCGCTCTGGGCGCGATAGACGGCCGCGATCTGGGCCGCGCTCAGCGAACGCAATTCGGTCTTCGAATCCACCGAGGTCACCGCCACCTGTCCCAGGTCGCTGTAGTCCTCGCCGAATACGTCGATCATCACGCCGGCTGCGCCGACCGAATACGCGCTGAGCAGCAATGCCCAGAAACCGATCTTGGCCGTATTTACGAAGTGCTCGCGTTTCATTGCACCGTCCTCTGTTCGCCGACCAGCGAATCGACCATTTCTTCAACCACATCCGCCCCCTGACGCGGGATCGCCGCGTCGTATACGAAGCTCGCAAAATCCTGTTTGGCGTCTTGCGAGCAAATTCCGCCATTGGCGCAGTAAGACGTCATCAACGAACCCTTGGGAGTGCAATCCTGCCCGAGCTCGCATGCCGCCAACTGCCAAGCCAGTTCCGCGAATTGAGTGCCGGCCACGCGCATGTCGCCCCAGCGCCGGCCGTTGGCGGCGATGCCCATGCCGGGCGACAACGCCGAATACGCTTCCGGGTCCTTCGAGCGCTGCACGCGATCGACCAGGTTGAGCCGGTACTCCTCGGTCTTCTCCAGCGGCTTGCCGGCGGCCAGCAACGAGGCCTCGGCCGGCAGGCTGCCCGATTGGGCGGCCTCGACCCGCTTGAGGAAGATCATCTGGTAACTCAGGTTGTCGCTCGGCGCGAAGCGCGCGCAGCGCGAGCTGACCCGGTTGCGCGCCTCGGTCATCGTCGAGGCGCCGCGCAGTTTCATGCTCTCGATCGTGCGCGTGTCGTTGCCGTAGTCGGCCGGTGCGTTGGCGTAGTTCGAGCAGTAGTCGTAGACCCGGCTCAACAGCCAGATCGCCTCCGGCTCGCCGGCATCGGCGCGCGAACGGATCGACTGGGCGTACGAATACAGGTCCGGCGCCTGCTCGAACTGCACCCGCAGCGGCGACGGCGCGATCGCGCCGCGCGGCGCGGTCTTGGTTTCGACCACCGGCACCGAATCGTCGCGCAGCGCATCGGCCTGGCCGCGCGCGCGCGGCTGCGGCTTGGCCGTGACCCGGACCGGCGCGCCAACCTCCGGCGCGGCCTGGTCGCCGTCGTTGCGGCGGCCGGCATAGACCAAGGCGGCAGCCAGCAAGGCCAGGCCCATGATCGCGATCAGCGAACGTCCGGACACCCGCACACCGGCCGGCGTCCCGCCTGGGCCTGGCTTGTAACCGGAGGGATAGGCATCGGACATCAAGAGCGTTTCTCTGAGCCTCTACGCTGCTTAGTGCGGGACCGCAGGCGCGCAGACGCGGGCCGGGGCCGGCGCTGCAGGGGCGGTACACGGCCCGCCTGCCGTCCCATCAGGGCCGGCTTCGGCAAGACCATGCTTCGTTGAGATGCCGATAGTAAGTCAAGCGCCGCGCCGATGCCCGCGCGACGCTGAACCGTGATGGATCTCCAACTTCGGCGAGACGGCGTCTCAGCCGGCCGGAGCGGCGCCGCCAGAAGGCGCACTGGTAGGGGCGACACTGGCAGGGGCGGCACTGGTAGGAGCCGCGCTGGCAGGAGCCGCGACGGCCTTCGCCGCGCAGGTCACCTCGCTGCCGACGACCGCGGGCCAGTAGGTCTTGCCCTCGTCTTCGCCATGTTCGCCGGCGGTGGTCACGGCAAGGCCGTCGCCGGCCTCGTTGGCGTATTCGAAGCTGCAATAGCCCTGACCGGTGCCGGCGCAATCGACGACCTCGGGATAGCCGGCCTCGATCAGGCCGCCGAGGAAACTCTCGGCGCCGTCCTCGCGGTCCGGCTGCGCGCCGCGCCAGCCCTGGGCGAGCAACTTCGCCCGCGCCTGCGGCAGGCTCAGGCCCTCGATCCGCGGCACCTTCGCCCCGCCACCGCAGTAGGCGTCCAGCTCGGGCAGCGCGACGAGTTCCAGCCCGGCGGCGGTCGCGAGCACGCGTGCACGCGCCACCTGCCACTCGCCGATACGCAGTTCGCTGCCGGCCTTGTCGGCGGCTTCCGTGCGGTGCTCGAACACGCCTTGTACGCCGCTGTCGAAACTTTCTTCGTCGGCCTTGAGGTCGCGCAATTGCGCGACCGCCCGGCCTTCGCGGAAAAACAGCACCCGCGCGGCCGGGAACATGCAGCCGAAGCCGGCCACCTGGGTCGCGCGCGGCGCCACCCCGACCACGCGGTAATCCTTGCCCCAGGCCATGTCGGCGCGGATGGTCCAGCCGGCCGCGACCGCGGCCCGCGCCTCGCTCGACTTGGCTTCCTCGGCGCAGTCGGGGACGCTGCCGTCGTCGGCCTGCGCCGGGGTGGGTGCGACATAGCGGGGCAGCTCGGTCACCGCCTCCAGCCGCAGTTGCTCGACCTGGCCCTTGGCGCTCACTCGGGCGGCATCTACCTGGGTGGTGCCGCCTCGGGCAGCGTCCGCTTGGGTAGCGCCGGCCCGGCTAGCGCCGCCTTGGGTGGTGCCGTCGCCGGCGGCGCAGGCGCCCAGGGCCAACGATCCGAGCAGGATCCAGGCCCGCGAGGCGGTAGGGACGGCGGCGGCGGTATGGGGGATGACCTGCGATTCCATGGCGTCTAGCTCCTGAGAAGAGCCCGCACGCTATCTGATCGCCGCAAAACGGGTCAATAATGACCGCCGTTTTCGCCTCTCGCCGTAACCGATGCCCTTTCTCGAACTGACCCTGCGCTGCAGCGAAGCCGAACAACCGCGCTACGAAGCCGCGCTCGACGACGTCGGCTCGCTGGCGGTGACGATGCTCGACGCCGATGCCGACACCGGCAACGAGCACGCGATCCTCGAGCCCGGCGTCGGCGAAACCCCGTTGTGGCAGTCGATCGTGCTCAGCGCGCTGTTCCCGCACGATGCCGACGCGCTGGTGATCCTGGCCGCGCTGGAGTCGTTCGACCCGGGTCTGGAATGGACCCAGGTGCGTTTTCGCCAGGTCGAGGATCAGGATTGGGAGCGCGCCTGGATGGACCAGTACGAGCCGCTGCAGTTCGGCCGCCGCACCTGGATCGTGCCGTGGAACCACGAATTGCCCGCCGGCGCCGATGCCGCCGATGCCGCGGTGGTGCGCCTCGACCCAGGCCTGGCGTTCGGCTCCGGCACCCACCCGACCACCTCGCTGTGCCTGCAATGGCTCGACGCGCTGGCCGACGAAGGCGCGCTCGCCGGTCGCAGCGTGCTCGACTTCGGTTGCGGCTCCGGCATTCTGGCCCTCGCCGCGCTCAAGCTCGGCGCCGCGCACGCGGTCGGCGTCGACAACGATCCGCAGGCGGTCATCGCCACCCACGACAACGCCGAACGCAACGACGTCGCCGAGCGCATCGAAGTGCGTCTGCCGCAGGACGAACCGGCCGCGACCTATCCGGTGGTGGTCGCCAACATTCTTGCGTCCGCGCTGGTCGCGCTGGCCGATACCCTGGCCGCGCGCGTCGCGCCGGGCGGGCGCATCGCGCTGTCGGGCATCCTCGCCGGACAGGAAGACGATGTGCTCGCGCGCTATGCCGCCGACTTCGAACAGCTGCGCGCCGACCGTCTCGAAGACTGGATGCGCGTCACAGGCGTACGCCGGCGCTGAGCGCGACGGCATGATTGAATACTGAAATGTTCGCTGCCTGCCCCCATTGCGGATACCTCGTCGCGCTGATCGTCGCCAAGGACGGTCCGACCCGGGCCTGCCCGCGTTGCGGCGGCGACTTGGCCGCCGCGGCGGCGATCGAGTCGGCGCCAGGCGAATCGGCACCAGGCAAATCGGAGCCTGGAAAATCGGAGCCTGGAAAATCGGCACCTGGAAAATCGGCGCCCGGCAAACCTGCTTCGGCCAAAGCCGCTTCGGTCAAAACCGCTCCAGCCAAATCTGCTGCGATCGAAGCAGCGTCGAGCGAGCCGATGTCCATCGAAGCGGCCTCCTCCGAAGCCGCGAGCGCGGCGGCCGCGGACGAGATCGATGCGGCCGTCGACGACGCCCCGGCGAGCGATGCCGCAACCCGAGCTGCCACCGGCGACCCTGAAGACGAATACGGCCAGGCCGGCCATCTTGCCGGCCCGGCCGGGGCGACGACGCTGGACGCCACCGACACGAACGACGAAACAGCGGCCATGGCCGCGCCGACCGTCGCGCTGGCGCCGCTCAGCGCCGCCGCCGATGCGGTGGTGCCGAAACGTGCGGTGCGCAAGCGGGCCGGCAAATCCGAAACCGCGGTGGCGCATGCGCGCCTCGCGCCGAGCTTCGTGCGCAGCCGCGCGCGCGCCGCCGCACCGGCCGCGCGCCGGCACTGGGGCGGCCCGGCCGTGGTCGTCGCGCTGGGGCTGTTGCTGGCCCTGCAACTGCTGCTGGCACAACGCGACGAACTCGCCGCCGACGCGCGCTGGCGCCCGCTCGTCGGCGCCTTGTGCGGGGTCCTGCCGTGCACGATCCCGGCGTGGCGCGAACCGGCCGCGCTGACCATGCTCAATCGCAACGTGCTACCGGTCGCAGAGCGCGCGGGCGTGTTGCGGGTATCGGCCAGCTTCCGCAACGATGCGCGCTGGCCGCAGCCCTGGCCGACCCTGCTGCTGAGCCTGGAAGACGTCGATGGCCGCCGCGTCGGCCAACGCGCGTTCTCTCCAGAGGACTATCGCAAGGGGTACAGGGAAGGCGAGCTGATCGCGCCGGGGCAAAGCGCCGCGGTGCAGTTCGACGTGCTCGAACCGGCGCCGCGCGTAGTCGCGTTCACGTTCGATTTCCGTTGAAATATCGCACCGTCGCGTTGTCTACCGCGACTCCCGCGCGCTAGACTCCCCCTCCCGTCGGCGATGCGCACGAGCGTGTCGGGTAAGCCCCGGCGGATGTCACTTGCTACGGGGACGCACTTGAACGCTCTCAACGACCGCAACGAAGCCGCCCGCTCCGGACCTCGCGTTCCGCTGCGCGACCATGTCGCGACTTCGATCCGTCGTTACCTGGGCGACTTGAACGGCAGCGGCACCGAGAACCTCTACGAGATCGCCTTGCGCGAGCTCGAAATCCCGTTGTTCGCCGAAGTCCTGCAACATTGCGACGGCAACCAGAGCCGCGCTGCGGCCATGCTCGGCATTCATCGCGCGACCCTGCGCAAGAAGCTGCGCGAGTACGGGCTGGAGTAACGGCCGTCGCAGCGCAGCGAAAGTTCTGCGCGCGCAAATCCTCTGATGCGAACCCTTTGCAGGAGCGGCGTAAGCCGCGACAGGCGAAAGGGGGCGAATACCACGCGATGGCCGGAGCGCCGACTCTACTTGCTTCCGATTGTCTGGGCTTCGGTTACGGCGCTTGCGTACACCGCTGCGGTTGGTCGCGGCTTACGCCGCTGCTACAAAAGCGACGAATCCTCCGGGGTAGGAGCGGCGCAAGCCGCGACAGGCGAAGGGGGCGGATGCCATACGGTTGCCGGAGCGCCGACTCTACTTGCTTCCGATTGTCTGGGCTTCGGTTACGGCGCTTGCGTACACCGCTGCGGTTGGCCGGGCGTGTGGCCGGACCAGCGCGCATGCGCGCTGAGCGTTCCGGTCACACCCACCAATATCTGATCAGGTGGAAGAAAACCGGGGCCGCGAAGCAGACCGAGTCGAGACGGTCGAGGACGCCGCCGTGGCCTTCGATCATGTGGCCCCAGTCCTTGATGCCGCGGTCGCGCTTGATCGCCGACATCACCAGCCCGCCGTAGAAGCCCATCAGGTTGATGACCAGGGCCAGCGCCGCCGCCTGCCAGGGCGTAAACGGGGTGATCCACCACAACGCAGCGCCGAGCGCGGTCGCCGAGGCGACGCCGCCGACGAAACCCTCGACGGTTTTCGACGGCGACAGTTTCGGTGCGATCAAACGCTTGCCGCACAACTTGCCCCACACGTACTGCAGCACGTCGGAGGACTGCACCACGATCACCAGGAACGCGATCAGCAACAGATTGCGCCCCTCGTAACCGGGAATGCGCAGATTGATCAACGCCGGCACGTGCGAGATGCAGAACACGCAGATCATCAAGCCCCACTGCACTTTCGCCGTGCGCTCCAGATAACGCGTGGTGTCGCCGCCGACCGTGGCCAATATCGGCAACAGCAGGAACGCATAGACCGGAATCAGCAAGGTGTACAGGCCATACCAGTCGGTGTAGACCAACCAGTACTGAAGCGGCAAGGCGAGATAGAACGCGGCCAGCAAGGCGTAGTAATCGCTGCGCCGGGTCGGGGTCAGGGTGATGAACTCGCGCAGAGCGAACAAAGACACCAGCGCGAACAATAAGATCATGCCGACCCGGCCGACCACGAACGCCAGCCCGACCACCAGCGCCATCACCCACCAGGCGCGGATGCGCGCGACCAGGTTGGCGATCACCGCACTGGGCCGCTCGCGCGTGCGCCAGCGCAGGTATTCGGCGATCGCGGTCGCGACCAGTAATACGGCAGCCACTCCGATGAACAACAGCAACGAGTGCGGCAGGCCGCGCAGCATCTCGATCATGAGCGACCTGCCTGGTTGCCGTGATCGTGCGCATGGGCGTGGCCCGACAGCGCCAACAAGGCATTGCGCGCACGCTCGAGGAATTGCGGCTTGTCCTCGTCCGGCCCCAGCCGCAAGGTGTCGCCGAAGGTCGCGGTGCACAGCAGCGGCAAGGGCAGCAACTTGCCCTTCGGCATCACCCGCGCCAGGTTGTCGATCCATACCGGCACGAACTCGAGTTCGGGCCGCCGGTGCGCCAGGTGATACAGCCCGCTCTTGAACGGCAGCAGCGGCTCGTCGCTCTGGTTGCGCGTGCCTTCCGGGAACAGGATCAGCGAGCAGCCCTCGTCGACCGCCTCGCACAAGGTCTCGATCGCATCTTGCTTGCGCTGCGCCGGGTCGCGCTCGATCAGCACGCCATTGAAGACTTCGCGGATCAGATAACGGCGCAGCGCGTCGCGCTGCCAGTAGTCGGCGCCCGCCACCGGCCGCACCTCGCGCCGCAAGGCCGGCGGCAATGCCGACCAGATCATCACGAAATCGCCGTGGCTGACGTGGTTCCCGTAATAGACGCGATGATCCGACGACGGCGCGCAACGCCACAATGCGCGCGCGCCGGTCAGCAGCCGGATCGCGCCGCTGAAGCCGCTGGCCAGCCATTGCGAAATCATCGCGCCTCCAGCTCGCGCACGATCGCGCGCAGGCGCTGGGCGATGGTCCAGGCGGCGCCGACGATCACCGCGGTCAGGGCCGCCAGCAACATCCAGGCGACCACCACGGCATGCCCCAGCGCCAGGCCGATCGCCGCGAGCACGGCGGCGACGGCGGTGGCGATCATGCGGGTGCGCCGCGGCATCGGGCCCTCGTCGTGTTCGCGCAGGCCGCAGGCCATGCCGAGCACGCGCACGTAGGCCGTGCCGACCGCGAGCAGCGAGGCCGCCCAGCCGAGGTCCGAGGCCCACGCCATCCACGGCGTCAGGCCGTAGCCCACGCCCAGGAACACCAGCGCATCGGCGAGCCGGTCCGGCGCGTCGCTGTAGACCTCGCCGGCCTTGCCGACCATGCCGCCGCGGCGCGCCAGCAAGCCGTCGAGCCGGTTGCACAGCAGGCGGCCGACCAGGCAGAGCGCCGCGAACAGCAACAAGACCGCGCCGTAATGCGGCGGATCGCGCAAGGCGAAGAAGAACGACAGCCCGGCCAATGCCGACAAGCCGATGGCGAACAGGGAAATGCCGTTGGGCGTGGCGCCGCGTGCGCGCAGACGCGCCGCGAGCGCCAGGCGCCAGTCCCGCCGCCGCGGCACCGGTCCGCTGGCTGCGGGCGGGGGTTGATCTCGATCAGAGCCGGGCTGGCCGGAACCGGGTCGTGTCGTCATCGCTGTGCTCCGTTCAATCGCCACCTCCACCACAGCCGCCGCAACCGCCACCGCCGCCGCTGTCGCCGCCGCTGCCGCAACCGCTGGAACTGCCGCTCGAATCGCTGGAACTCGACACCGGCGTACGTAGCGTGTGGTAGTCGGCCAGCGGCGTATCGATCAGCGCCATCGTTCCGGCCAGCGCGACGCGCTCGGCCAGATCGTCGGAGCGGCGGGTCTTGATCGTCGCATCCAGGAGCGCCCGGTCGCCGGCGCGGGTGCGGCGCTGCGCGGTGCACAGTTGCACCAACACCATCAACCCGGCCAAGGCGGTCAGCACCACCAGGAACCCGACCGGCCGCCCGCGGGCTTCGCCGATCGATATCTTGGTCACGCCGAGGACGACGACGGCGTACATCGGCAGCGCCGCGACCAGGCGCCCGCGCCAACGCTGCCTCTCGCTGAGCCACCAGCCCTTGCTTCGCATCGGCTCGGCCAGGCGCGCGTAATGCGCCCGCAGCGCCGGCATCGCCTCGGCGAGTTGCTGGGTGCGCTGCACGATCTTCGCCAGGCCCAGCAATTGCGGCGGCAGGCCGGCCGCGCCGGCGCTGGCGCGCAGCCACACCGGCGAACGCGACGAGGCGGCGCTCGCCACCTCGCCGGGATAGTCCAGCCTGATCGCATCGCGGGTGAGCAGCTCCACCACCGCCACATCGGCGGCGCGCTCGGCGCCGCCCGCCAGGAAGCCGAGTTCGATCGAGTCGGCCGGCACTTCCGCGCTCGGGCCGTCGCGGCCGCGCAACGCGCGCTGCACCGCATTACCGGCGCTGTAGGTCCAACCGATCAGGGCGAAATACAGCGCCAGGAACCAGCCGCCGCGCCACTCCAGCGGATCGAGCGTGCCGTTGCCACCGCCACCGAGCAGAAAGATCGCGCCCAACAGCCCGCTCCAGCCCCAGAACCACGGGCCCAGCCCCTTCGGCTCGAACAACCAGGGCGAGTTGACCCGGGTCAGCGGCAACCACACCGATTCGTCCGCGGTCAGGCGCGCCGGTTGCGGTTCGCCGGCCCAGAACCGCGGCGGCGGATCGCCGAAGTAGCGCCGATAGCTGTCGACGGTGTCGAGGTATTGGCGACGATGCCGCTCGTCTTCCGCCAGCCCGCCGAGCGAGGGCGAATGATGCAGCGGCTGCTCGAGCGCCTCGGGACAGAACCTCAACCAATAGTCGCGGGTGTCGGTCATATGGGTATGCCAGACCCGGTCGACGATGTCGCTCGGGGTGACTGCATGGCCGGCGCCGATGGCGAGGAAACAAAAGCGCCGGTACTCCTCGATGGCCTCCTGCGCGGTTTCGCGGGTCGACTGGCAGGCGTGGGCCACGCGTTCGACGAAGGCCTCGGGCTGATCGCCGCCGAAGCGGTAATCGCTCAAGCGCTGCCACAACGCCTGCCGTGGCGGGGTCCAGATATCGTGCTCGTCCAAGGAAACTCCGTTCATGCCCACACTCGCCCATAGGCCCAGACCAGGGCCGCCGCTTGCAACGCCAGGCTCACCGCCTGACCCATCATCAAACCACGCGCACCGCGCCAACGCGCGGGCCAGTCACGGCCGCCGCGACCGGGCTTGAGCAAACCCAGCGCCAGCAGACTCGCGTCGAGCCGTTGCGCGGCGCGCGTACTGTCCTGGTCTTCGGAGGCGGCCTGGAACAGGCGTGCGTCGAAATCCACCCGCAGCGCGTAATAGCACTGCAGCAAGCCGGCGCCGATGCTGAGCGCGAGCGGCAACGCGCCCGGCGTAGCCGTCGTCGCGACCGCCGCAGGCAGCGCCGCCATGAGCAACGCCGCTGCCAGCAACAACCACGACAGCGCGCACAGCTGCCTTCCCTGCGCCAGCAGGGCCGCCATGGCGCGCAGGTCGAACGAAGTCGTGGTCGAGCCCGTCATGCGGCCTGCCCTCGCGGCAGACCCGCATCGGCTGCGTCTACGCTGCCGAGCGCGACCTCCAGCGCACGCCGATGCGCCGCACCCAGCACGATCGCCGGCCGCGCCCTGCGCAGGATCGCGATGGCCTCGTCGACGTTGACGGCACGACCGCTGAGCAGCAACCAGGCGGCGACCGCCGCGGCGCTGCGCGAATAGCCCAGGGCGCAACAGACCAGGACCTCGCCGCGTTGACGCACGCGCTCGATGTCCTGCGCCGCCTCGCGCAGTTGCGCCGGGGTCGGCGCGGCCAGGTCCAGCATCGGCCGCACCGCATCGCCTTCGCGCCACACCGGCAGCGACAGCTCGGCGCTGCAATCGACGAGCGCGGCGAACTCACCGCGCTGGCCCGCGCCCGGCACGCGGCCGAGCCAGACCCCGTCGGCCACCGCCGCCGGTTGCGGCGCACGCCGCGTCCACCAACGCGAATTGATCCAGGCGCCGAGTAAATAAGGCGCATACAGCCAGCGCGCGGCCAGGCTCAGGCGGCCGTCGGCGCGCTTCTGGAAACCGTTGGCACCGAACAGCGCATAGTTCGCGGCGACCATCGCCAGCGACCAGGCCGGCCACAACAGCCACCACGCCGCCCCGCCGAGCGACCACGCCGCGAACGCGAACGCCGCCGCGCCGGCGCAGTAAATCGCCGCCAGTTTGCAACGCTGTGGGTCGCGCGCCAGCGCCGCATCGCGCCAGGGTGCGGCGACGCGCTCCGGCCACAACCACACGCACAGCCAACCGGCGAGCAGGCCGGTCGGCACATCGATGAAATGATGCTGGAAGGTGGTCAGCACCGACACGCCGATCAGGGCGAACCACAGGTGCAGCCACCAGCGCCACATCCCGCCCAGGTGTCGGGCGAAGCGCACCCACAGCACGATCAGCAACACGATGTGCAACGACGGCGCCTGGTTGAAAGGTTTGTCGAAGCCGAGCAGCACGTCGAACAGCCAGCCGAACACGCCGTCGCTGTCGGGGCGCTGGAAGGTGTAGCGCAGAGGCCATAGCAAGAAGCAGCCGACCGCGATGACTTGCGCGGTCAACAGGCGCAGCGCCTGGGTATCGAGTTCGCGGCGGTCGCGGCAGACGAACAGCGAGATGCCGTAGAACAGGTCGATCGACCAATACGGCACGATGGTCCAGGCCCAGAACGGAATCGCCCGCTCCCAGGCGAACACGATATGCGGCACCTCGCCGCGCGCCGCCGCCACCGAATTGGCATAGCCGTAGCTCAGAAAGAACAGCGGCCCCAGCAACAGCAACCACAGCAGCGCCGTTCCCCATGGGCGGCGCCGCACCGGCGCCGCGGTCACGCCTCGACCCGCTGCGCCAGCGATACGCTGAAGATGCCCCAGGCGTCGATGCGCTGGTCGATCTTGCGAAAGCCCGCCGCGGCGACCAGGTCGTCCATCTCCTGCTGACTGCGACGCCGCATCACCCAGGCTTCGCCGCCGCGGTGGCTGGTCAGGGCGCGGGCGATGAATTCGAGCTGCGGATGCCAGGGCTGGCCGGTGTAGACCAGATAGCCGCCCACCGGCACCGCCGCGGCCAGGCCGTCGAGCGAACGTCGCACCTGCTCGTTGTCCGGGAACAGCTCGTACAGCCCCGACACCACCGCCAGGGTCGGGCGCGGGTCCAGGGCCGCCAGCGCATGGCGGTCGAAGGCATCGCCCTGGTCGAAGCGCGCGATCGCGCCGGCGCCGAGCTCATCGATCAGCGCGCGGCCCTTGTCGACGTTGAGCTCGCTGTAGTCGCGCAGACGGATCGAATCGGCGCGTTCGGCGCCGCCCGCCAGGGCTTCGAGCGCATAGCGGCCGTGACCGGCAGCGATATCGACCGCATCGACCGGCAGGCCGGCCGCGCGCAGGCGGCGCATGGCGATGCGCAACAACTCGTGCAGATGGGTGCGGCGCACGCGGATGCCGCGCCAGCCGATCGCTTCGAGATAATTGCGATCGATCATGCGGCCGAGCGGCCCGCTGCCGCGCGCCTCGTTGCGATAGACGTAGTCCAGGCTGCTGCCGGAATCGAAACCGGTGTCGATGCCGAGCTTGATGCCTTCGGAAAACCGGCCGCCGAAGCGCAGTCCGGCACGGACGAAACGCCAGCGCAGGTCGGCCAGCGACCAGCGCTCGGGCGGCCAGGACAGTTTTTCCGATTCCTCGAAACTCGGCCCGTGGCGATGCGCGTCGAGCAGATCGGCGCGCCGCAACGGTTCGGCGAAACGCGCCTGGACGAAGCTGCGAACACGATTGACCGCCGCCGCCCGGCCCTTCTCGCCGAGGGTGTCGTGGTAGAAATCCGCCAGCAGGTGGCGTTCCTTGATGCTGGAGCCCAGGCGTTCGTAGAAACGGTCCTGGGGCCCACGATGCACCACGAAGTCCGCGCCCGACACCAGCAACTGGGTCGGCACCGTGATCGCCTGGGCGTCGGCGACGATGCGGTCGGCGGCTTCGTACAGACCCAGCAGCACGCGCACCGAGATCGGCCGCGCGATCAGTGGGTCGCTGCGGTAGCTGGCGATGCGTTCGGGGTCGTGGCTCAGCCATTGCGGCTGCACATAGCTGTTGACGAAGAAGTTGCCGCGCAGCTTCTGCATCAGCTTCAAGCCCGGCCGTGCCAACGGCACGTACAGCTTGACCTTGAAGGCCGGCGACGCCAGCACCAGCGCGCGCAGGCGCGGTGCGTAGTCGTGGACCCAGGTCGCCGCGACCACCGCGCCGACGCTCTGCGCGACCAGCGCGATCTGTTCGACGGCGATGCCGTGGGCTTCGGCGATGTGGGCGATGAAACGGTCGAGATCGCGCACCAGCGCCTCGAATCCCGGCGCATCGCCGCGCTCGCCCGGCGAGCGGCCGTTGCCGCGCGCATCCCAGGCGAAGAAATCGCAGTCGTTGAGGTTCAAATCGCCGACCAGGTGCGCGACCCGGCCGGAATGTTCGTGGCCGCGGTGCAGCAGCACGACCGCGCGGCGCGGCTGTCCCGCCGGGGCCTCGGTCGCCGGCCAGTGGCGATAGAACAACTGCGTGTCGTCGAAACTCGGGTAATGGCGTTCCTGATGTTCCCTCATGGTTGTTCTCCTTGTCGTTCGCCGACATTGTCTTGCGCGGCTTCATGCCGCAAACCGGCGCGCACCCGGCGCACCACGGTCCACACGCACATCAGACCCATCAACGCGAGCGCGAGTTCCGTAATCGCCGCGCCGACCCAACCGCCGGCAAGCAGGACGCCGAGCAGACCGATGCCGAAGGCACGGTCGCTCTTGCCCATCGGGCCGTCGTAGCGGCGCGGCGCGCCGACCATCAGCCCGAGCACACCGGCGTATTCGGTCAACGCGGCCAGCAGCACGAACACGAATAGCGGCGCCGCCGTCAGGCCCGGCACCGCCAACACAGACAGATACAGCGCGCTGTCGGACACCACATCGCACAGCTCGTTGAGGTAGGCGCCGAGACGCGATTGCTGGCCGAACTCGCGCGCGAGCATGCCGTCGATGGCGTTCATCGCCATGCGCAAGAACATCCACAGCGGCAACAGCGCGAACAGCCACGGGCGTGCGCCGGCGCCCCAGCCGACCGCCGCCGCGACCGCGAGCGAGACCACCGCCGCCGCGACGGTGACCTGGTTCGCGCTGACCCCCAGCGCGTGCAAACGCCGCACCAGCGGCCGCAGCAGCGCCTGGAAGCGCCCCTTCAAAGCGTAGATCGATGCCATTCCCTGTGCGATCCGTACGGCCCGGCCTGGGCCATCGCGCATCAGCTTAGCCGCTGGCCGGGGCGATGACAGTGCCGTGCTGGTGGCGGCGTGGCCGCCGCCGCTGCGTGGTCGTGGGATTTCGGCTGCCAGCGCTGCGTTGCCGGTGGAGTGCGGAAGAGCGAAATCCCCCCTTCCCCCCTTTTCCAAAGGGGAACAGCAACAGCAGGAGCGGAGGCGGGACTGCGCTTGGCACCTGGCGCTGACTAAGTTGGCTAGAGGCGGGAGACTGAGGTTGGAGGTTGGAGAACCGCGACCCCTCCCGCAGTTGCCCCCTTGGTAAAAGGGGGCGGCGCCTGCGCAGCAGGTGCGGGGGATTTGCTTTTGCTCTGAATCCCCCCGCCCGCCGACCTCCCAGAACCCGATCTACCCCGCCATACCGCCATGAACGGCCGGTGTCCCCGTCCCCCGCGGCTATAATTCCCGCGCCCTTCCGCTGCCCTACCTCCCCGAATGACCTCCGATCGCCTGCCCGGCACGCCGGTTAAAATCCGCCGCGCCCTGCTGTCCGTGTCCGACAAGACCGGTCTCCTCGAACTCGCCCAGGCCCTGGCCGCGCGCGGGGTCGAACTGCTTTCCACCGGCGGCACCGCCAAGGCCATCCGCGACGCCGGCCTGGCCGTGCGCGACGTGTCCGAGGTCACCGGCTTCCCGGAGATGATGGACGGCCGGGTCAAGACCCTGCATCCGCTCGTCCACGGCGGCCTGCTCGGCCGTGCCGGCACCGACGATGCGGTGATGGCCGAACACGGCATCGCCGCGATCGACCTGTTGGTGCTCAACCTGTATCCGTTCGAGAAAGTCGCGGCCAATCCGGCCAGCAGCTTCGACGACATCATCGAGAACATCGACATCGGCGGCCCGGCGATGTTGCGTTCGGCAGCGAAGAATTTCGCCCGCGTCGCGGTCGCGACCGACCCGGCCCAGTACGCCGGACTCATCGCCGAACTCGAAGCCGGCGACGGCGCGCTCAGCGCCAAGACCCGTTTCGCGCTGTCGGTCGCCGCATTCAACCGCGTCGCCCAGTACGACGCCGCGATCAGCAACCACCTCTCGGCGATCGCCGAAGACGGCAGCGCACAGACCTTCCCGGCCCAGCACAACGCCAATTTCGTCAAGGTCATGGACCTGCGCTATGGCGAAAACCCGCACCAGCAGGGCGCGTTCTACCGCGACCTGCAGCCGGTGGCGGGCACCTTGGCCACCTTCACCCAGCTGCAGGGCAAGGAGCTGAGCTTCAACAACCTCGCCGACGCCGATGCCGCCTGGGAATGCGTGCGCCAGTTCGAGCGCCCGGCCTGCGTCATCGTCAAGCACGCCAACCCCTGCGGCGTGGCCGAAGGCGTGGCCTGCGGCGATGCCTACGAATTGGCCTACGCCACCGACCCGACCTCGGCCTTCGGCGGCATCATCGCCTTCAACACCAGGCTCGATGCGGCGACCGCCAAGGTCATCCTCGACCGCCAGTTCGTCGAAGTGCTGATCGCCCCCGACTACGAAGACGGCGTGCTCGACTACGCGAAGAAGAAAGCCAACGTGCGCGTGCTGCGCATCCCGCACGGCGACGGCCGCAATCAGCACGACGTCAAGCGCATCGGCTCGGGTCTGTTGATCCAGAGCAGCGACCTGCGCGAAGTCGGCCGCGACGAACTCAAGGTGGTCAGCAAGCTCGCGCCCACCGACGCCCAACTCGCCGACCTGTTGTTCGCCTGGCGCATCGCCAAGTTCGTCAAGTCCAACGCCATCGTCTATGCGCGCGACCACCGCAGCATCGGCATCGGCGCCGGCCAGATGAGCCGCGTCGTCAGCGCCAAGATCGCCGCGCTCAAGGCCGAGGAAGCCGGTTTGATCGTGCCCGGTTCGGTGATGGCCTCCGACGCCTTCTTCCCGTTCCGCGACGGCATCGACGCCGCCGCCGCGGCCGGCATCAAGGCGGTGATCCAGCCGGGTGGTTCGATGCGCGACAACGAAGTCGTCGCCGCTGCCGACGAGCACGGCCTGGCGATGGTCTTCACCGGCGTACGCCACTTCCGTCATTGACCGAACGGCGCGGGTGCGCTGCATCCGCGCCGGTTCCGAACTCCCGACTTCTCGCGGCCGTCCACTGGCTGCGCCATCCCCACCATGAACCCACCACCGCCGCGACACACGCTGGGCCGTTCGATCGCACGCAAGCTGCTCGTGCTGGCGACGCTGTGCGTGGTCATCACCGGCTGGGCGGGTTGGCAGTATTCGCGCCGCCAGGCGGTCGACAGCGAAATCCTCGGCGACTACCGCGCCGACGGACGCGCGATGACCGTGCTGCTGGTCGAGCCGGACGTGTCTCTGAACCTCGACGCCGGCCTGCGCCGCGACTCGACCGCGCGGCTCGCGCGCGCACTCGACCGGCGCCTGACCGAGCTGGGTTACCGAACCCAGGTCTTGTCCGCGCGCAGCGACGAAGAACGCTTCGGCCAGACCGCGCAAGCCAGCACGCGCACCGCAGCGATGCAGCACCAGGCCCGCACCACCCAGGCAATCCGCGATTTCGGCGCACCGGTGCTGCGGGTGTCGCTCGACGGCATGAAGCGCGACGGCCGCGAAATCGCCGAGCAGGCCTATCGCGCCGAACTGCTGGACCCGCAGACCCTGCAGCCGGCCTGGCGCGCGACCCTGACCTGGCGCGAGGGCCGCTATCAATCGCTCGCCCTGCTCTGGCACCTGCGCCAGAACCGGCTGCCGCCGCCGCTGTGGGACAGCCTGGCCGACTTGGCCGTGGCGACGATGCGCGAGGACGGCGTGATCCGCGCCGAGGCGATCATTCAGTAGGGTTCCTCCGCTTCAGATCGGGCGCGCAACCGCGGCGAGCGCCTGCGTTGGGGTAGGAGCGGCGCAAGCCGCGACCGCTCGAAGCCCGGCCCCTCGAACGCGACACACTTCTCCGAAGCCGCGTCCTTCTTGCTGAAGCACCTCTCCGGCCGGAGGTCGCGGCTTGCGCCGCTCCTACTCCAGAGCTTCGCTGCCTCTGGAGCTTTTCCAGACGGCGGTCGCCCCGCCCCCGTGCCAGCGCGTAAAATCGACGGCTGATGTCCTTACCCCCGCTGGAGCACGCATGAAGATCCTCGTTATCGGTTCCGGCGGACGCGAACACGCGCTGGCCTGGAAGCTGGCCCAGTCGCCGCGCATCGACGAGGTGCTGGTGGCGCCCGGCAATGCCGGCACCGCGCACGAGGAGAAGTGCCGCAACGTCGCTATCGCCGCCACCGACATCGACGGCCTGCTCAAGCTCGCCGCCGACGAAGGCGTGGCGCTGACCGTGGTCGGCCCCGAAGCCCCGCTGGTCGCCGGCGTGGTCGACCGCTTCCGCGCCGACGGCCGCCGCATCTTCGGGCCGACCGCCGCCGCGGCCCAGCTCGAAGGCAGCAAGGCCTTCGCCAAGGACTTCCTGGCCCGCCACGGCATCCCGACCGCGTACTACGCCGTCCACACCGAGGTCGACGCCGCCCTCGCTTATCTGCGCGAGAAGGGCGCACCGATCGTGGTCAAGGCCGACGGCCTCGCCGCCGGCAAGGGCGTGATCGTCGCCATGACCCTGCAAGAAGCCGAAGCCGCGGTAGTCGACATGCTGTCCGGCAATGCCTTCGGCGCGGCCGGCGCGCGCGTGGTGATCGAAGAATTCCTCGACGGCGAAGAAGCCAGCTTCATCTCGATGGTCGACGGCAAGCACGCGCTGCCGATGGCGACCTCGCAGGACCACAAGCGCGTCGGCGACGGCGACACCGGCCCCAACACCGGCGGCATGGGCGCCTACTCGCCGGCGCCGGTGGTGACGCCGGAGGTGCACGAGCGGGTCATGCGCGAGGTGGTGATGCCGACCGTCGACGGCATGATCGCCGACGGCGTGCCGTTCACCGGCTTCCTCTATGCCGGCCTGATGATCGACCAGGCCGGTGCGCCCAAGGTCATCGAATTCAACGTCCGCTTCGGCGACCCGGAAACCCAACCGGTGATGCTGCGCCTGGACTCCGACCTGCTCGACCTGGTCGAGGCCGCGCTCGACGGCAAGCTCGACAGCGCGCAGGCGCAGTGGAGCCCGCGTCCCTCGCTCGGCGTGGTCATGGCCGCGGCGAACTACCCGGAAACGCCGCAGGCCGGCGACATCATCCACGGCCTCACCGCGCCGCAGCCGCCGCACGCCAAGGTGTTCCAGGCCGGCACCAAACTCGGCCCCAACGGCGAAGTGCTGACCGCCGGCGGCCGCGTCCTGTGCGTCTGCGCCCTCGGCGACGACGTCGCCCAGGCCCAGCGCGAGGCCTACACCGCCCTCGCCAAGATCCGTTGGGACGGCGAATTCCATCGCAACGACATCGGCTGGCGCGCGATCGAACGCGAACAGGCGGCGAAGGCCTGAGCCGCGTCTTTCCGGCGCAACATCCGCGCCACGCCGCTCCCTCTGTAGGAGCGGCGTCCCACGGGATTTCCTTCGGTCATAAGCCGCGACCGCGCAGCTGACGGTTGCAAGGCCTCTTACCGCAGAGCCTTGAAGCAACATCTACAGCTTCCGTCCGCTGACGCGGCCGGGTTACTTTCTTTTGCTGGCCCAAAAGAAAGCTAACCAAAGAAAAGGGCTTTCCATGACGAAGCTCCCGTGCGAGTACACAGCTGCCGCGGGGATTTTCCGATAAGACATCCTTGTCTTATCGAAAAACGGCGCACGTCCTGTGCGCCGCCCTCCGGGTCTACGGTTGCATCGCAAGGTCGCAACTGCGCCAAGCTCCATTACGGCAAAGGCAACGCCTCGCAGATTCGTCCCCGCTCTTGGGTAGGAGCGGCGCAAGCCGCGACCACGGAACGCGCAGACACCACAGGGCCATCGTCGTCGATGGAAACCACGACCGCTACGCCGTATTCGCTCCACCAAACCATTCGTTCAACGCCGTGCTCAACCCGGCATCGCTCCCATCGCCCACCCAGGCCACATACCCGTCCGGTCGGATCAACACCGCCGACGGCGCCGGCACGACACCCTCGGTCGGCAACTTCCAGAGACCGTCGTAACGAGCGTCGACCCGACGAACCCGGCGCACCCACGGTCCGATATCGATGCTGCTGCCCGCAACAAAATCAAGCAACAGCGGCCGCGCCTCATGCAACAAGGCGTACACCCGCACCGGCCTAGCGGCGACGACCACATCCAGATCCGGCATGCGCCGCCCCAGCAGCGGATGCCCGTCGCCGAATGCGTAACGAATCTCCAACCCCGACAGCATCGCCGCGAAACGCCGGCGCGATTCCTCCACCCCGAGCAACTCCGCGACGGTCTCGCGCAAGGCCGTCGTACGCTCGTCGCCGCGCCGCAACGCGATCGACGCCATCGTCGTACGCAGCACCCGCGCAGCCACCGGATGGCGCTCGGCGTGATAGCTGTCGAGCAGGCTATCGGGCGATATCCCCTTGACCACCTGCGCCAATTTCCAGCCCAGGTTCACCGCATCCTGCACGCCGAGTTGCAAACCTTGCCCGCCATCCGGCGCATGCACGTGCGCCGCGTCGCCGGCCAACAACACCCGTCGTTCGCGATAGGCCGCGGCCTGCCGCGTCGCGTCGGTGAAACGCGAGATCCAGACCGGGCTGTGCGCGCCGTAATCGGTCCCGCACACCGCGATCAGCGCCGTACGAAGATCGTCTAGCGTCGGCTCGCCGCCGGCGCCGACCTGCGCCTCGGTCAGCATCACCCGCACCGGCCCGGTGTCGCCGTAGATCACTTCGCCGTTGCGGATCTCATAATCCACCCGGCCGAAGGAATGGATGCCGAAGCCACTGCGATGAACGCCCAAGGGCGGCGTCTGCGCCATCTCGACCTCGGCGATCAGATGGCTGGTGGTCGCGTCCCAACCCGGAAAATCGATGCCGGCCGCCTTGCGCACCCGGCTGCGTCCACCATCGCAGCCGACCAGATACTGCGCCCGCAAACGCGTACCGCCGGACAACGCGACCTCGACGCCGGCCTCGTCCTGCGCCAAGTCCACGACCTCGCATCCGCGATGAATTTTCACTCCGAGCTCGTCGACCCAACCGGCGAGAATGCGTTCGATGTGGTTCTGCCACAGCCCGAGCCCATAGGGATGACGGGTCGGAAAGCCGCCCAGATCCAGCATCACCCCGGCGAAACCGGTAACCTGCGCCACCTGCCCCTCAACCAGAACCCGATCCACGATCCCGCGTTGATCCAGCACTTCGAGCGTGCGCGCATGCAGCCCGCCCGCGCGCGAGCCCGTAAGTTCCTGGCTCGCACGCCGCTCGACGATGAGTACGTCGACACCGGCCAAGGCCAACTCACCGGCCAACATCAAGCCGGTCGGCCCGCCGCCGACGATGACCACCTCATGCCGCCCCACCACGCGCTCGGCGCGCCCTTCATTCGCGCTCTCCGCCCGATTGCGAACGGCCGTCGCTGCCTCGTCCGCACGCCCGTGATCGCCGTGCTGCCGCACCGCCCATTTCGATACCCACATGCTCATAGCCCGTCTCCCGGTTCCGTAGCCTCGCTACGGCGGGCGATTGAGCATCACGCCCGGGGGCTTGCCGCAAGCCCCCGGTCGGCTAAGATATTGGCAGGGACGAAGCTCCCTCACTTCCCAGATCGCCTCCGCCCCCTTGTAGGAGCGGCGTGAGCCGCGACCGAAACACACGCAAACAGCGCCGCATCGTCGCCAGCGAACAGGGATAGGAGCGGCGCAAGCCGCGACCAAGGGACGCGCAGAAACCGCCCCCTAATCGCCAAACATCGAAGCCGCGCAAACCAAGACCCGATTCCGCGCCGACCGCCTCACAGCAAAGGCGAGAGAGGAATAGCGCTCAAGCCGCCCCCTCCTCAGGCGCCGGCTGCAAGGCCACCACCACCTCCTCCAACTCCGCGATCTCCTTCTCCAGGGCGTCGTACAACTCGCCCTGCCGCGTCATCAGTTCCTCGATGTTTGCCGCCTGCTTCAACTTCTTCAGCTCGCCGTCGAACAACAGCCACTGCGCCGTCAACTGCTCGACGTAGTTCTTCGCGTAGTGGCGCATTTCCTTGAGCTGGTTCAGCGCCGCATTGACCTGATCCAACGGTGTCTTGGTATCCGCAGACATACCGACCTCCTCTTCACCAAGGTGCCGGACCCAGGGTAATGAGGCTGCGCAGGCTCAATGTGAAATTTCGAGCAAGGTCTTGCGCCCATTCAGCGTATGAACGTTCACCCGACCCCGACATTTCCGAACGCGCCGTCGGCCCCGTACCAGACTTGGCGCGAAATTCAACGTCGTCGCGCCGCAGTCGACACAGGCATCGGATAGTCGATGGGACCGTTTCGAGACGGATGGACGAAACAAGACGTCGAAACCGCAGTCGCACGCGGACGGCCCGAGGAACTCTTGTACGTCCCCATCGTGATCGGCTTGGACCCACCCGACTGCGGATGGGCGGAAGCGATCTGTCTGTCGCTGGTCGCACACCCGGATTTCAACGTCAGAGGCGGTGCCGTCCTCGGGCTCGGCCATCTTGCCCGGACTTGCCGCCGCCTCGACTTGGCAGCCGCCGTTCCGGCAATCGCCGCGGCCTTGCACGACGACAACGCGCATGTCCGCGGCCAAGCCGACAACGCCGCGGACGACCTGCTTCATTACCTCGGAGTCCGGGTGCCGGGCCATGTCCCCTAGACCGGCAATCGCCGCGGCCTTGCACGACGACAACGCGCATGTCCGCGGCCAAGCCGACAATGCCGCGGACGACCTGCTTCGTTACCTCGGAGTCCGGGGGCCGGACCATGTCCCCTAGAGTCGTCACCGCGTTCGACTGTCGCTGGCAACAATCGACCGAGGCCGAAACGTCGACATGCCCCGAGTCCCGCCGAGCACGACACGCTAACCCCTGTCCTCTTACACTGCCGGCCCCTCCCATACGCCAAGGACACCGCCTCCATGTCGCCGACGATCGCAGAAGGCGCCTATATCGCCATGAAGCTGGGCGAGGCCCTGGCGATCCTGGTCGGGGCCTGGCTGTTGACCACGCTGCTGCGGCAGCTGGTGCGGCGGGTCTGCGTCCGCTACGACATCGCACCGGCGTTCGGGCTGGGGCTGCGGCGGGTGCTGAGTACGCTGATCTACATCAGCGCGCTGTTGCTGTTCCTCAATCGGCTCGGCATTTCCGGCTCGGTGGTATGGACGACGCTGACCGGCTTCGTCGCGGTCGGCGCGGTGGCTTTCTTCGCCGCCTGGAGCGTGTTGTCGAACATCTTCTGCGCGTTCCTGATCCTTACCACGCGGCCGTTCCGCTTGTACGACTACATCGAGGTGCTGGAGAACGGCGACAAGCCGGGGCTGCGCGGGCGAGTAATCGACATCAATTTCATCTATACCACCTTGCAGGAGATCCACGCCGACGGCGAGGACTCGGTGCTGCAGGTGCCCAACAGTCAGTTCTTCCAGCGCACCACGCGCCGGTGGCGGCAGGAGCCGGCGTGGAGCCGGGTCGCACGCGAAGAGGCCGGGAACGCGGCGGATTGGCAGGATGCGGCGGGACGTTGAGCGGGCGGGTCGAGTAAGTGGCGACGCAGTAAGTGACGATGCGGGCTGTTGCCCCCTTTGAGAAGGGGGTGGCGCCTGCGCAGCGGGCGCGGGGGACGCTTTTGCTGTTGCTTTAAGCAAAGCCGAAGCAAATCCCCCTACCCCCTTCTCAAAAGGGAGAACAGCAAAAGCTGGGCCGCGCTGAAAGAGCGGCCAGCCGGCGGCTCAGGGCGTTTCGTAACTCAAGCTGGTGTCGTTCGGCAGCACCAGCTTGCTGCTCGCCAGGTCGAGGATGATCTGCGAGCCCGTGGCCAGCGGCGCCATGGTCGGGCCCGGTTGCCCATAGAACATCAGGTCGCCCGCGCCGAGCAGCACCAGCCGGTTGCCGGCATGGACCACGTCTTCCTGCGGATAGAAATTCACGCCGACGTACTGCGGTTCGCCCGCCACGCTCGGTTTGCCGTGCGCCAGACTCTCCGCGTGATTCAGGCTGAGCGAGGCGAAGTTGAACGGACGCAGCGTGCCATTCGGCAATTGCTCGGCGAGGGTCAGCATCAAGTTGGCGCGCGCGCCGGTGGCGGCGACGATACCCTCGAAACGCGGCATGCCGGACAGGTGCAAGTCATTGGTCAGCGGCGCGGTGACGAAGGCGACGCGATCGTCGGGCAGCGGCGTCGTTTCGTTGACGTCCTGACCTGAATAATCGTTGTAGTCCGCAAAGCCCACGCCCTGGGCGGTGCCGAGCGTTCCGGTCACCTGCGGGTACAGCGTCACCTTCTTGGCGGTCGCGGGCCACCGCGGCTCGTTGCGCCACTTTCCGGCGTCGTCCTTCACCTGCACCCTGGGCGCGTCGAGGATGCCGGTGTTGCGATTCTTGAGGAACTGGTCGAACCACGCCGTCATCACCGTGATCCAGTCGCTGCGATCCGGCCAGGCGTGATCCCATTGGCCGAGCCAGGCCTTGAACGGCACGTTGCTGCCCTGCAAGGCTTCGATCCAGCCCTCCATGTTGTGCGGCTTGACGTTCCAGTCCTGCAGGCCATGGATGTAGAACACGCTGGCACGCTTCTTCGAGGGGTCGGCCTTGAGTGCGGCGAGATGGTCGCGGGCCTGCCAGTACGGGGTCTTGTTGCCCGTGACGAGGGACGCGAAGCCTTCGGCGGTAACGTCGATGCGCTCCTTGCAGACCTCGCCGGTCACCGCGTCGGGCGCGGTGACCGGATCGAGCAGCTGGCTGCCGCCTTCCAGGCCGGCCGGGACCATGCCGTCGAGCAGCCAGTAGTAGGTATTGAAGCCCCGGGTGTCTTCGATCGTCACGCCGTTGACGTAGTTGTACTTGTACATGTCGGAAATGCCGCTGATCGGCACGATCGTCTTCAGGTGCGGCGGCGCTTCCACCCACAGGTCCTGAGGCGCGGTACCGTCGTAGCTCACGCCCATCGCGCCGACTGCCTGGTTGGACCAGGGCTGCGCGGCGAAGTATTCGATCGCGGTCGCCATGTCCTTGGCCTCTTGCGGCCCGCCGATGCTGAAACAACCGCCGGAGGCGCCGGTGCCGCGCATCGACAGGATGCCGAAGGCGTAGCCGCGCTTGATCAGTTCCTGGAACGGCGCGGCAATGGCGATGTTGTACGGGTAGCTGGCGGCGTTGCTGACCGGCTTGGTCACCGTCGGATCGCCACCGCCGTAATACGGGGTGAGTTCGAGCACCAGCGGCACCGGACCGGTCACGTTCGGCCGCACGATCCAGGCATCGAGTTCCACGCCGTCGGCCATGGTGATGCGGTGATGCTCGGTGACGCCGGTCATCCAGCTCACCCCGGGAATCGGCTGCGACACGTCGTGCAGGTAGCTCGACACGGAGGCCGATGGCGTCACCTGCGGCGTGTCGAGAGGCAGGGTGCCAAGATCCAGGGCGGATACCGCCGGAATCGCGAGTGCGGCGAACAGGACGGCAAGGAAGCGACGATGACGAACTTGCATGAATCAGGCTCCTACGACGGATGCGACCAATGTCGACATTGCCGCCGAGGTCCGGCAGCCGGAAAAACCCCCAGCGGGTGGACGGAAAACCACCAATGCGATTCGGGGGGAACGGCTAGCGCGATGGTTTGGCACTTGCGCGGCTTGGTAGAGGGCGCCGTTTGCCGTTGCCCCTTTAAAGGGGGCGGTGCCTGCGCAGCAGGCGCTGGGGATTTGCGCTGTTGCTGTTGTTTTGGGTTGGAGCGAGAGCAAATCCCTCCTGCCCCCCTTGTCGAAGGGGGGAACAGCAAAGACGGGTTTGAAAGGAAAACCGCAAGACGGGTGCGAGGGGGAATCGCAAAGGCGAGCCGAGGGGAACAGCCACGCAGCGTGGCGGAAGCGCCGGGGGTAAAAGCGCTGGGGTAAAGGCGTTGCGGCTTGGGGTCGTAGCTTCGGGGTCTACTTTTCCGCTACTCCGCCGATTCCCGCTACACGGCGCGGGGACAGGTTTGTTAGGCTCGCCCGGCGAATCCTTCGCGCGAGCCGCACATCGACGTGCGGGTTTGATCGGACAAGCAGGACGGCATGGCGCACAACCAGTTCGCGTTGCTCACCCAACGGCGTTTCCTGCCGTTCTTCCTGACCCAGGCGCTGGGCGCCTTCAACGACAACGTCTATCGGCAGGCGATCATCGGCCTGTTGTTCTATCTCGGCGTCAGCCCGGAACAGCGCACGCTCTATACCAACCTCGCGCCGGCGCTGTTCATCCTGCCCTACTTCCTGTTCTCGGCGACCGCAGGCCAGATCGCCGAGCGGCTCGAAAAACACAAGCTGATCCGCATCACCACGGCCATGGAGATCGCGATCATGTCGCTGGCCGCGGTCGGCTTCCTGACCCAGAACCTGCCGGTGCTGCTGATCGCGCTGTTCGGTACCGGCCTGCAATCGACGCTGTTCGGACCGGTCAAGTATTCGATCCTGCCCTCGGTGCTCAAGCCCGAGGAGCTCACCGGCGGCAACGGCCTGGTCGAGATGGGCACTTCGATCTCGATCCTGGTCGGCATGATCTTCGGCGGCCTGATCTTCAAGCTCGCCGGCAGCCACGGCCCGGTGGTCGCGGCGAGCGCGATCATCGCCCTGGCGATCACCGGCAACATCGTCAGCCGCCTGATCCCGCGCGCCGACGCTGGCGAGCCGGGGCTCAAGATCAATTGGAACCCGGTCCCCGAGTCGCTCAAGGTGCTGCGCATGACCCGGCGCCAGCCGGCGGTGCGCAACTCGGTGCTCGGGGTGTCGTGGTTCTGGTTCGTCGGCACGGTGCTGACCTCGCAATTGCCGACTTACGCCGTCGACAACCTCGGCGGCGCCGAGACGCTGTACATCTTCGCCCTGGCGCTGTTCTCGGTCGGCACCGGCGTGGGTTCGATGCTGTGCGAGCGGCTGTCGGCGCGCACGGTCGAGATCGGCCTGGTGCCGCTCGGCGCGTTCGGCATGAGCGCCTTCATGGTCGATCTGTTCTTCGCCCGCAGCGGCGCGGCCACGGTCAGCGGCCTGGAAGTCGCCGGCTTCGTCGCCCAGCCCGGCGCCTGGCGGATCGTCATGGACCTGGTCGGCATCGGCGTGTTCGCCGGCTTCTTCGTCGTGCCGCTGTTCGCGCTGATCCAGAACCGCACGCCGAAGAACGAGCTGTCGCGCGTGATCGCCGGGATGAACATCCAGAACGCGGCCTTCATCGTCCTGGCCGCGGTGCTCGGCGTGGTGGTGCAGAAGTTCTTCCGCTGGAGCATCCCGCAGATCTTCCTGGCTCTGGCGATCGCCAATGCCGTGGTCGCGATCTACATCTTCACGATCGTGCCCGAGTTCCTGATGCGCTTCCTGAGCTGGGTGTTCGTACGCACCCTGTACCGGTTGCGGGTGTCGGGCACCGAACGCATCCCCGACGAGGGCGCCGCGTTGGTGGTGTGCAACCACGTCAGCTACATGGACGCGCTGATCCTCAGCGCGAGCATCCCGCGGCCGGTGCGCTTCGTCATGTACTACAAGATCTTCAACATCCCGGTGATGAGCTGGATCTTCCGCACCGCCAAGGCGATCCCGATCGCCGGCGCGAAGGAAAACCCGGAGGTGATGCGGCGCGCGTTCGAGGAAATCGAGGCCGCGATCGACGACGGCCAACTGGTCGGCATCTTCCCCGAGGGCGCCCTGACCAAGGACGGCGAGATCGCCAAGTTCAAGTCCGGCGTCGAACATATCCTCGACCAGCGGCCGGTGCCGGTGATCCCGATGGCGCTGCGCGGCATGTGGTCGAGCATGTGGAGCCGGCGCAACGCGCGCGCCGAAGGCGGGCGGCTGGCGCGGATGCGGCTGCCGCGGCGTTTCCGCGCCCATGTCGAAGTGGTCGCCGATGCGCCGGTGCAAGGGCCGTCGGTCGACGCCGAATCGCTGGAAGCCCAGGTGCGCGCGTTGCGCGGCGACCGCGCCTGAGGTCCGCCCGATCGGCCATGCCCGACCGAGCCGCGCCCTCCCTGCCGGGAGTGCCGGGCCGCGGGTGCGCTGCTAGGATGCCCCGACCGCCGCGTCGCGGCATCCATCGTTCGAGAAAGGGGATCTCATGAATCAGCCGTCCGCCGGAGCACCGGTTTCGCCGTACCCGAATTACCTGGCCTGGTCGATCACGGTCACCGTGTTGACGTTCTGCCTGTGCTGCATGGTCGGCTCGATCCCCGGCATCGTCGCGATCGTCTACGGCAGCCAGGTCAACGGCAAGTTCGCCTCCGGCGACGACGCCGGCGCGCGCCGCGCTTCGGAGAACGCGAAGATCTGGACCTGGGTCTGCACCGGCCTGGCCGTGCTCGGCCTGATCTGGATGATCGTGTCGTTCTTCATCAACGGCGCCTCCTTCCTGTACGGCGATGCGCTGCAGGAATTCCAGCGCATGCAGACGCGCTGATCGCGTCGGGCATCGCCGCAGCGACACGATGAAAGCCGGGTCTCGCCACCTCGCGCTCGCCGCGACCGCCGCAGCCTCCATGGCCGCGGCGGCCGCCGGCGTGTGGGTGTTGCGGCGCTTCGATCCGAGCGCCGCCGGCAGCCCGCTGCCGGGCTGTCTGTTCTACGAATTCACCGGTCTGTATTGCCCGGGCTGCGGCATGACCCGCGCCTTGCACGCGCTGGTGCACGGCGACTTCGCCCAGATGATGGCGATGAACCCGCTGTTGCCGCTGTTGATGATCGCCGTGCCCTTGCTGGCGCTGCAAGGCTTCGGCTATCGCCTGCCGTTGCCTAAGGCGGTCATCGCCACGCTGACCAGCGCGAAATTCTGGATCGGCCTGCTATTGGGTTTCTGGCTGCTGCGCAACCTGCCGTGGTGGCCGTTCGCCTGGCTCGCGCCGGGCTGAGCGCGCGCGGCTTCGCGGCTCAAAAACGATACGTCGCACTGACCAGGTAATAGCGTCCGACCGGATCGTCGTCGGCGATGCTGTAACCGCCCGGGCTTTCGTCGTAATTGACCGGCGTATGGTCGCTGAGGTTGCTGACGTTGAGGCTCAGCAACCAGTGCTCGAAGCCGCCGTAGGCGATGTTCAGATCGGTCACGGTCGCGCTCGGCGTGCGGCATTTGCCGCTGACCCGCCAGGTCTTGTAACAACTTTTGGTGGGGTCGCCGAAATCGACCTTGGCCGGCCCCATGTAGCGCAGGTTGAGGGTCGTGATCCAGTTGCGGTAGCTCCACTGCACGCTGCCGAGCGCGCTGCGGTTGGGCGTGGTGTAGCCGGCGTAGTCCAGCGCATCGACCTTCGGGTGCGAACGGCGGATCAGGTGATCGAGGTAGTGGCCGTTGAGGCGCAGCGCGAACTTGCCCAGGCGCGCGGTCTCGAAGCGGTAGTCGGCATCGAACTCCCAGCCGCGCACGTCGGTGCTGCCGACGTTGTCGAGGTACATGTTGACGCCGATCAGGTAACCGTCGGAATCGCGCACCAGGGCTTCGGGATACAACTCCGGCCGCTGCAGCGAGTTGATCACCAGGATCTCGTTGTTGCGGCGGATGCGGTAGTGATTGAGGCTCAGGCTGAAGGCGTCGGTCGGCGACCAGATCATGCCGAGCGTGCGGCTGTGCGAGGTTTCCGGCTTGAGCTTGGAGTTCACGGTCGCGTGCTTGTCGACCTGGCAGGCGGTTTCGCTGAGCTGGATCAGACAGGGATCGGTGACCGAATTCCACGGCACGATCGCGGTGTCGCCGAAGGTCATCGGCCGGCGCATCTCGAACAGGGTCGGTGCGCGATAGCCTTCGCCGACCGAGCCGCGCAGGGTCAGGCTCTGCAGCGGCGACCACTTGAAGCCGACCTTCGGCGAGACCCGGCTGCCGTAGCCGCCGTTGTGGTCGACGCGCCAGGCGGCGTCGATCGACAGGCTGTCGTGCAACGGCAGGTTCATCTCGGTGTACAGCGCCGAGTCGTAGCGGTGCGAATTGCGCGCGTCCATCTTTTGCGCCAGGGCCACCTCGCCGCGCATGAACGCCCCGCCGGGGCGGCTGCGCAGGCGTTCGCGGCGCGCCTCGGCGCCGATCGCGACGGTCGCATCGCCGCCGGGCATCGCGAACACCGGGCCGTCGAAGTTGGCCACCACGCTGTCGAGGATGACTTCGCCGCCGAGGGTGTTCTGCGGCGAGATCTCCTCGATCACTTCTTCGGTGTTGCCTTTCTTGGTGAAGCTGAATTTTTCCGCCTCGACCGCTTCTTCGAGCTTCGGCTCGTCGATCAGGCCGTCGATGCGGTTGAGCACCTTGTTGCGGCGCTGGGCCAGGCTGAGGTCCCACTCCCAGCGACCGCGATAACCGCGGAAACCCAGGGTCGAATCGCGGGTGGTGGTGGTGGTGCGGTTGCGCACCGGCCCGACCTCGGAGAACGCGTAGGCCAAGGGCAGGACCGGCATCGGCGCGAACGCGTCGGGGCTGTCGTCGGGCAGGTTCACCAGGCCGAAGAACGGCGCGTTCTGCATCTCCAGCACGACCCGGGTCGCGCGCACGTCGGCGTAGATTTCGCTGTTGCTGCCGACCGGCTGGCGATAGTGGCCGTAGAACGCGTTGCTGGTGATGCCCGGTTGCAGGCTGACGTAGCGGGCGCGGTCGAGACTGCAGGTCTGGCCCTCGCTGCCGGTGTCGAGGTCTTCGCACCCCTTGATGGGAATGTAGTAATTGCCGAAGTAATAACCGAACGGAATGCGCGCGTCCTGCAGCCCGTTGTCTTCCTGATCGAGCGTGCTCCACATGCGCTGGCTGCCGACCAGCGGGTTGCGGGTGAAGTGGTCGGCGCTGAGGAAGACGTTGCCGCCGCCGCGGGTCTGCAGGCCCAGGTTGACCGACAAACGCTGCTGCTCGGCGTCGCCGCGCTCGGACACGCCGAAGTTGGCGGTGATTTCGCCGCCGCTGTAGTCCTTCTTCAAGATGATGTTGACCACGCCGGCCATGGCGTCGGCGCCGTAGATCGCCGAGGCGCCGCCGTGCAGGATCTCGATGCGGTCGATCATGCTCAACGGGATGCCGTTGAGATCGCTGAGCGCGCCCATGTCGGTGGAGACCAGGCCGTAGTTCGCGATACGCCGGCCGTCGACCAGGAACAGAGTCGCGCGCGGCCCCAGCGAATACAGGCTCGACGAGGCCGCCGCGGCCGAGGGCACCTGCGAGGCGCCGCTCGCGGTGGCGACGTCGCGTGGATGGTGGCCGGTCATGCCCGGCATCAGCCGCAGCAAGTCGAACAAGGTCTGGTGCCCGCTCGAGCGGATCTGCTCGCGGGTGATGATGGTCAGCGGGGTCGAGGTCTGGAACGCCGAACGCGGGATGCGCGTGCCGGTGACATGCACGGTGTCGAGCTGGGTCGGCGAACCCGGACCGGAGGTATCCCGCCGCACCGTCGCACGAGGCGCCGCGACCGGGCGTGGGCGCGGCACCACCTGCAGCAAGTAGGTATTGGCGTTTACGGCCACCGCCGTGAGGCCGGTACCCTGCAGCAAGCGTGCCAGTGCGTCGCGCGCCGAGACATGGGCGTTCAGGCCGCTGCTGCGGCGGTTGGCGACCAGCGACGGGGAATAGAGGATCTGCACGCGGCTTTGGGCCGCGAAGGCATTGAGTGCGTCATCCAGTGCGCCGGCCTGGATGCGGTAGCCATCTGCAGTGAAATCGCCTTTGGGAGCCTGGAAGGCCCCGACTTCAGGCGCGAATGTCAGCGCGACGGAAACGATGAACGCATAGGAAATCTTGACCATCCACCAACCGCATCGATCAGACCAGAGCGGAACTCGGCGCCCCCTGTTGACGGCGCTGTCCAACCATAGCATCGACACGGCCCACGCAGGCCGGGTCAGCCGGATTTGCGGCGCAGGACGATGTCGCCGTCGCCGTCCGGTTCCCCTTTCAACGACCAACCGCGTTCCAGCACTTCCAGCAGCGAGGCCTGGTCGCCGATATGGAACACGCCGCTGACCGGGATCGCCCCAAGGCCGGGCTCGGCCAGGCGCAGCTTGGTCGCCGAATAGCGGTTCATTTCCAGCAGCAGGGCGTCCAGACGGCGGTTCTTGAACACCAGGTTGCCGGCCGGCCAGGCCTGAGCGGCCTTGACGTCGAGGGGCTCGGCGGCGCCGAGGCGGCCGCTTTCGTCGTAGCTGAGCTGTTGGCCCGGTTGCAGGGTGCTCGAGGCCTGGGCGACGCCGCCGGAGACGATCACCGAACCCTCGATCAGGCCGACGCTGACCACCGCATTGGTCTTCTCGACCTGGAAGGTGGTGCCGATGTCGCGGATCTCGCCGCGGCCGGCCTTGACCAGGAACGGACGCGCCGGATCGGCGGCGACCTCGAACCGGACCCGGCCGCGGTCGAGCACGACTTCGCGGCCACGGTCGCTGAAGCGCGCGACGATCGCCGAATCGGTGTCGAGCAATACCCGGGTGCCGTCGGCCAGCCGCAGCGAACGCTGCTCGCCGATCGCGGTGGCATGGCGTTCGTCGGCGACCGGCGCCGGGCCGGTGCGCAGCCAGGTCACGCCGACCACGGTCGCGACCAGCAAGGATGCGGCCAGCGCGGTCGGCGCCCACCAGCGCGAACGCGACGCTTCGCGGCCGGTGCTGCGCCAGGCGATGCGCGCGGCGGCCTGCAGCATTTCGTCGCCGGCCAAGGCCGCGGCGAGCTGATGGGTGCGCTCGGCCTGCACGTACTCGTCGACGTGTTGCGGCGACTCGTCGAGCCAGCGATCGAACTCGGCGCGCTCCTGCGCCGTGCACTCGGGCGAGGCGAGCCGCGCCACCCACGCTTCGGCGCGGCTTTCGCCGGAAAGCGCCGTGTTCGGATCCATCGATGTGGAAGGTGATGTCTTCATGGTGCTTGTAAGGTCTCGAAGCCGCTGTCCTTCATGCGTGCGCGCAACAGCGCGAGCGCCCGGCCGATATTCTTCTCCACTGCCTTTACAGAAATACCGCAATGGCGCGCAATCTGTGTGTAACTCATGCCGTTGATGCGATTGAGTAGATAGATCTGTCGACTGCGCATCGGTAATTGCATGATCGCTGCACGCACCAGCGCCAATTCCTGCTCGGTCGCCACACGCTGATCGTGCGTGGGTTCCTGCGAAGGCAGCGCGTGATAGTCCTCGTCGAGGCTGACGTGCTCGGGCGCATGCCGGGTCTTCTGGCGGCGCCCGCGGTCGTTGAGCGCGTTGATCGCGATGCGGTACATCAGGATCTTCAGCGCTTCGGCCGGCTGGTCGCGATAGCGCAGCATGCGCATCATCGTTTCCTGGGCGATGTCCTGCGCATCCTCGTGCGTCGCCGCGGATTTGCGCAGAAACGCGATCAGCGGCTCGCGATGCTCACGCAGGAACACGATGAAGTGATCCTCGTCCTGACGCATCGGAGCGGGCTGGTTCGCCGCTGGAGAATCCTGACCCACGTCCACCTTCGCCCACGCCCCGGGAAATTGCTTCGATACTAGCCCAGGCGTGTCAGCCGGGCGAACGAAACCCTGGCCGTCGTGCGTGGCGATGCCGGGCGCGAAACCGGCGTGGATGATGGACGTGAAGCGATTCACCAGATCGAGTCCTCCGCAAACGTGAGGGCGCGCAGGCGCGATGCGGGACCGCTCGCCTACAGAGTTCAGATCGTGACCACCGGACTCCTGCATTGCGTAACGGGTCTTGCATCGCTCTACCGCCGGAACCGTGCTGTTTGTCGCGAACGCGCCCAGGGGCGCGCTCGGGTCGCCAGGACATGCAGCGCGCGGGTCCGTCCGGCCCCTGAGGCTGGACCGGCGTTCGACCCACCGGCCCAAACCGGGGCGAACGCGCTACTCGCGCGGCTCGCAAGGTTCCTGGAAACCTGTTCGTTCAAACGCAGGCCGAGCGGCGCCTCCCTACCCCCATCCATGCGGGGGCGTCGGGTTTTGGCTAAACGGTCGCAATCGGCAAACCGGCGGCGCTCGCCTCAGGCGACGAAACCGGCGATCACGAACAGCGCCAGGATCGCCAGCCAGACCAGCAGGCTGCGCCAGACCAGGCTCATCGCGTCGCGCAGCTCGGGCGCCTCGGACGCGGCCAGGGCGACGGCGGTGGTGGCGGTCACGCCGGACTCGTCGACGTAGTCGGCGGCTTCCTCGGCCAGCTCGCACTTCACGCTGGCGCGGGCGACGGCGCCGAGAAAACGGTTGTCGAGGCTGAAACGCGCCCCGCCCGACTCGCGCCAGGCGCCGAGCACGGTGTCGAAATTGCCGACCAGGGCCAGGGCCAGAGTCATCAGCTGGGCCACCGGCCAATCCAGCAGCGCCAGCAGGATGCGCGCGCCGCCCAGGGTCTCGCCGGGCAGATGGCGCGAGGCCTCGCCTTCGGCGGCGAGCGCCACCAGGCGGTAACCGAGCGCGCCGACCGGGCCGAGCAGCAAGAACCAGAACAACACTCCGAACCAACGACGCAGGGCGTTGCGGAACACCGCCTCGACCAGCGAGCCGCCATCGAGCGCCGGGGTGCCGCCTTCGGGCCAGAACCGCGCCGCGGCTTCGCGCCGGCTGTTGAGGTCGCGCGCCGAGGCCAGGGCTTCGACGTCCTGGTCCAGATCGCGCGGGCCCCAGGCGTAGAACAACACGATGATGCCGAACAACAGCCCGCCGAGCCCGATCAAGGGCTCGTCGAGGGCCAGTTGGAACAGGCTCACCGCGAGCAACGGCGGCACCAGGGCCAGGACCAGGCCCCAGCGTCCACGCCAGAAGCTGTCTTCCGGAAAGCGGCTGTCGATCCAGCGCAACCAGTCGCTGTACCAGCCGTAGTGACGCACCGACGCGGCCAGCGACTGAGCAAGATGGCCGAGCACGAGTGCGACGACGGCGGCGATCAGCGTGACTGACATTGCGGCAACGCTCCTGGCATGGCGAAGAAATCTCGGTCCGATCTGTCCGGGATTCTAGCGCGACCGCGCGACACCGCGACCGCGGGCCGTGGTAACGGCGATGCATCGGCTCCGTACCGCCGCGCATGTGTTCAGCGCTGAGCACGGCCACTCCCGGCCGCGCTGCTGCGGGCGGCGATGCCGCCCTTGCGGAACTCAACGCCGCGCAGCTTCCTCGGCGGCCAGGCGCCATTGGTCGATCAGCCATCGCGAGATCGAGATGCTCGGCGACAACAGCGGGCCGTCGTCGTCAAGCGCGGCATCGCGCTCGCTTGGCGCGGACGCAGCGTCGCGTTCGCCGCGCGCGGACGCGGCACGAATCTCGTCGAGGGTGAACCAACGCGCTTCTTCGAGTTCGTCGCCGACCTGCGGCTCGTCGGCTTCGGCCAACGCGGCGAAGCCGAGCATCAACGCGCCAGGGAACGGCCACGGCTGCGAACCCAGGTAACGGCAGCTGCGCACGCGCACCCCGGTTTCTTCCAGCACTTCGCGGGCGACGGTCTGCTCCAGCGATTCGCCAGGCTCGACGAAGCCGGCGATCACCGAGTAGCGCCGTGCCGGCCAGCCGGTCTGGCGGCCGAGCAACAAACGCTGGCCGTCGCTAACCGCGACGATCACCGCCGGGTCGGTGCGTGGGTAGTGTTCGCTGCCGCATTGGCCGCAACGGCCGAGCCAGCCTGCGCGCGAAAAAGCGATCTCTCCGCCGCACACGCCGCAATGGCGATGGCGGCTGCGCCAATGCTGCAGGGCGCGGGCCTGGGCGAACACGCTGGCTTCGAGCATCGGCCAATGCGCGGCGGCGCGGCGCAGGTCGACCCGGCGCGGCGCATCGAACGCGACCAGTTCGGCATCGATCGCGAACCAGCCCTGCCCGTCCGCGGTCAGCCCAAGAAAAACCGAAGCGCCGACGCCGCCGGGGCCGTCGGTGAGTTCCGGGCCCAGCGGCGCGCACAGGTTGCCGTCCTCGTTGGCGAGGGCGTGGCCGGCGGCGTCGAGCACGATCACCCGCGCCTGCGGCCACAGGGCAGTCAGGGCATCGGCCTGGTCGCGCAGATGGTCGGCGCGGTCGAGCGACGCGCGCCAGGCCGAATCGGCTTCGACGAATGCGAACGGTGTCATCCAGCGCTCCATTCCGAGAAAGGCCGGTGCGGGAAAGGCTGCATCAAGAAAGGCTGCGTCAAAAGAAATGGTTCCGGCAAAACCCAGGCCGCACGAAACACCGCCTCGTGCGCGGCGGCGCTCAAACGCCGAACGACGACCCGCAGCCGCAGGTGGTCTTGGCGTTCGGATTGCGGATCACGAACTGCGAACCGTGCAGGCTCTCGGTGTAGTCGACCTCGGCGCCCATCAGGTATTGCAGGCTCAGCGGATCGACCAGCAGGGTCACGCCGTCGGTCTGCACGGCGAGGTCGTCCTCGCCCTGCTGCTCGTCGAACTCGAAGCCGTACTGGAAGCCCGAGCAGCCGCCGCCCTGGATGTAAACGCGCAGCTTGAGGGCGTCGTTGCCTTCCTCGGCGATCAGTTCGCGAACCTTGTTCGCGGCCGAAGACGAGAACTGCAGAGGCCGCTCCAGCGATTGATAGCCAGGCGCGGCGGAAAGAAGGGTGGTTTCCATGGTGAAAGAATGAGGGCCGCGCGGCGCGCATTCAAGCGCACCGGGCGAACACTGCGGATCAGCCGCCGGCACCGGTGCCGGCGGTGTCGCGGGTGGCGTCGGCCCAACTGAAGGATTGTTCGATCACCGCGCCCTTCTGCGGGGTCAGGCGCACCGTCACCCGCACCGGGGTCAGGCCGGGCGGCAGGAACACGTCGCCCTCGACCTGTTCGAAGTATTTGAACGAATACGGCGTGCCGGGCGCCTCGGGCTGTTGGCGCAGGTCGGCCCAGAGCAGTTTTTCCAGCTTGCCGGCGCGGGTGCCTTCGAGCGCGAGGGTGACGCGGCCGGCGCTGACGGCGCCGCGATTGAGGTTCTGGGTCAGGGTGGTGGTGAAGTGCCAGGCCGACGGCGCGCCTTGCTGCGGCTGCATCTTCAGCGCATGCACGGTCAGGCCGCGGCGCTGCCCGGTGGCCCCGACCAGGCGTTCGTAGAAGGCGACGTCGGCGCGCAGGCCGGCGATTTCCTCGTCGCGCTCGGCCAGGGCGCTCTGCAGGTCGCGATTGGCCTGGCGGCTGATGCCGTCGGAGCGGCCGAGCGTGGTCACTCGCTGGCGCAGGCCTTCGAGTTCGGCCTGCATCTGCCGGGGCGTCATCGTCGCCGCCCCCGCCGTGGGCGGCGGCACCGGCTCGTCGGAACGGGTGATCGCGCCCCACAGGCCCCAGCCGCCGAAGGCCAGGGCCACGGCGAGGGCCAGCCCGGCCAGCAGGCGGCCGCGATGCCAGTGGAGGGGCGTCGCGGCGCTGGGCGAGGCGGAACCGGTGGCCGGCGCAGCCGATCCGGCGGGTCCGGCCGGAGCCGGGGCCGGGGCCGGATCGGCGGGAGACGGAACGGGCTTGGAGGGTTCGTCGCTCATCCGTTCCGTTTTGGGGGCTGGGGCGGCGCCCCTCAATCCATCAGGGCATCCGCGGTAATCAGGGCTTCAGGCGCCGGCAACGCGGCGATGTGCGCATCGACATGAATCAAACGGCCGGTGAGCATCGAACCGGCCGTCATCTCGACGACCTTGTAGTGGACGTTGCCTTGGACCCGCGCCTTGGCGGCGAGTTCCACCCGCTCACTGGCGTACACATCGCCGTTGAGCTCGCCGTTGAGCACCACGATCGGCGCCCGCACCTCGCCCTCGATGCTGCCGTTCTCGGCCAGGGTCAGGCTGGCCGGCTGGCCGTCCTGGGCCACCAGCTTGCCGATCACCCGGCCCTCGATATACAGCCCGCCGCTGAAGTGCAGGTCGCCCCGGATCACCACCTGCGGCCCGATCATGGTGTCGACCTGGCCTTCGCGGATCTGGGTCGGTTTGTTGGTCTTGAACATCGCTTTAAGTTTCCCCGGTTACGGTAACGCCGCTCTTCCAGGCGAAATGCTGCTCGATCGCCGCATTCTCCCCACGCAGCGAGACGCGCACGCGTTGCGGGGTGAATCCGGCCGGCAACATGACGCTGCCACCGAGTTGCTGGAAGTAGCGGAATGAATAGTCCTGGATCGGTGCTTTGGGCTTCTGGTGCAACTCATCCCAACCGATCGATGCGAGCTTGCCCCCTCGCACCCCCTCGACCTGGAACTGCAGGCCGCCGTTGCTGACCGCACCCCGGTTGAGGTTCTGGGTCAGCACGATCTGATAACGCCAGGTGCCGCCGGTCTCGGGCTGGAACTCGACCGAATGCACGTTGAGGCCCTTGGCTGGCGCGGTCGCGCCGACCAGGCGCTCGTAGAAGGCGATGTCGGCGCGCAGGTCGGAGATCTCCGCGTCGCGCTGGGCCAGCGAGCCCTGCACCTGCTTGTTGGCGGCGCGGCTGATCTGGTCGGAGCGTTGCAGGGTGGCTTCGCGCTGGGCCAGCCGGTCGAGCTGGTTCTGGCGGTCGCGCAGCTCGCGCTGGGTGGTGTCCAGTTCGGCGACCAGCTTGGGCAGCCGCGGCGCGGCCAGCGACTGCGACCAGAACCAGGCCGCCACCAGCGACAGCGACCACGCCACGCCCACGGCGCTCCAGATATAAGGACGCTTGTCGGGCTGCTGCTGGACGATGACGAAACGGGGCGGCGGTACTTTGGCCATGCTCGACGACGACGGCTCACACCGCCGGCTTTACCTATACTCAACCTTAAATCTTAACGGGAATGCCACGATGTCCGATGCGCACCTGTTCGCAGTTGGCGTAGTTCTCGCCTGGCTGTCGGGGGTCCGGGTCTATCTGACCGTGTTCGGGGTCGGCCTGGCCGGCTGGCTCGGCTGGCTGGACCTGCCGCAGGCCCTGCAGGCGACCCAGTCGCCGTGGGTGCTCGGGGTCTGCGGCCTGCTCGCCGCCGGCGAGTTCTTCGCCGACAAGATCCCCGGGGTCGATTCGGGCTGGGACCTGCTGCATACCCTGTTGCGGGTGCCGGTCGGCGCCTTCCTGGCCGCGGCGACGATGTCGCCCGACGGCCAGCTCGGCGCGGGCGCGCTCGCCGCCGGCGCCGGCGTGGCCCTGACCAGCCACCTGCTGAAGTCCGGATCGCGCGCCCTGCTCAACACCTCGCCCGAGCCGATCAGCAACTGGACCGCCTCGGTCACCGAGGACGCCGCCGTGCTCGGCGGCCTGGCCCTGGTCTTCGCCTACCCCTGGGTCACCCTGGGCATCGTCGTGCTGATCAGCGTGTTGGTCGCGACGGCGCTGTGGTGGATCTGGCGCAAGATTTTCCGGCGCAAACCCAAAGGGCTTGGAGCGAGTTGAGAGGAGTGAGGAGTGGGTGGGGACGAACGCTAAACGCGGTGTCGCGGCGCCTTCATGATCGCCCAAAGAAAAAAAAGCCGCCGGCGCGAGCCGGCGGCTTTTTCTTGTCTGGCTGGCGGCGCGCGTTGCGCGCGGCTGGCTGGATAGCTGCTTGGGCAGTGAAGCGGCAGCGAACGCCTTACTCGCTCCTCACTTCTCGCTCCTTGCCACTCGTTACTAAGCCGCTCTCAGCCTTGCTCGATCTTGGTCAGCAGGTAGTTCTGCTCGCCAAGGCGCTCGATCAGGGCGAGTTGGGTCTCGATCCAGTCGACGTGTTCTTCCTCGGAATCGAGGATGTCGGCGAACAGTTTGCGGCTGACGTAGTCGCTGACCGTCTCGCAGTACTTGATCGCTTCGCGCAGCAGCGGGATCGCTTCGAGCTCGAGAGCGAGATCGCAGGCCAGCAGTTCGCGCGGGTTTTCGCCAATGCGCAGCTTGCCCAAGGCCTGGAAATTCGGCAGGCCATCGAGGAAGAGGATGCGGTCCGACAGCTTGTCGGCGTGCTTCATCTCGTCGATGGACTCGTGGTACTCGTGTTCGGCCAATTCTTTCAGGCCCCAGTTCTTCAGCATCTTGGCGTGCAGGAAGTACTGGTTGATCGCGGTCAGCTCGTTGTAGAGCGCCTTGTTGAGATATTCGATGACCTTGGGATCGCCTTTCATGGCCGTGCTCCGACGTTGCAATGGGCGGCACTTTAGCCCTTTCGCGAGCGCCATGACGGAACGCGAATCGTGCGCAACGGGAGTCGAGAATCACTGTCGTTAGGGGCCGCCGGCGAGCGGCCGCGGCGGTCGCTCAAGGCGGTCCGACACGACAGGAACGCACAGCTCTGGCCCGGCGCCCGGGCGGCGCGGCGACAGCGGATCGGCGGGGATGCTACGGACGAACGAGAGACAGGATTGGATCGGGCCGGACGGCCCGCGGGCCACGCGGCTCAGGCGGCTTGTTGCAGCACGTCCAGCGGCAGCTCGCGCACGTTGCGGGCCTGTTCGAGCAGCGAGGTGGCCAGCTCCAGGCAGCTGCCGCAATTGGCGCCGGCACCGGTGCGCATGGTCAGCTCGGGCACGCTGCGGCAACCGGCTTCGGCGGCCTGGCGAATGTCGCGGTCGGTGACTCCGTTGCAGATGCAGACGTACACGGGCGTGGGCTGTCGGTCATGCAGCCGGATGGCTGCAGGGCCATTCCGCCATGGATGCGAATGATTGTCAATTAACAGCAGCCAACAATGCCGCGGCGGCGCCGTCCGGAACCAGGCCGGGCCAGCTTGCCGGCGCGTTTGGCGGGCAGGCCGGGCCAGGTCGGCGGCGCCGGCCGGCTCGGCCGCAGCGCTCAGTCCGGCCGGTTCAGCTGCCCGATTCCGAGCCGCTGCCCCGCACCGGGTTGCCGGGCCCGCCGCAGGTCCGCGACCGCGGGTGGTTGCAGCCGGACAGATAGGCCTCGTGCAGGCGCGCGTCCGGGCTGGGCGCGGGCACCGCCTGCTGGCCGGCAACCAGGCGCGCGAACGGGGCCAGATGGCGCAGCGCACTGGCATAGACGCCGCGCTTGAACATCACCACGTGCTCGACCGGGTACCAGAAATCGACCCAGCGCCAGTGATCGAACTCGGGCTTGTCGGTCAGGTCCAGGCGCAGGTCGGACTCCTCGCCGGTCAGGCGCAGCAGGAACCACACCTGTTTCTGGCCGATGCAGACCAGGCGGTCGTTGCGGCGGATGGCCCGGCGCGGCAGGCGATAGCGCAGCCAGCCCGGGGTCGCGCCGAGCACCTCGACATGCTGCGGGAGCAGACCGGTTTCCTCGCGCAACTCGCGATACATCGCCTCGAGCGGCGTCTCGTCGGTGTTCATCCCGCCCTGCGGGAATTGCCAGCCATCGCGATGCACGCGGCGAGCCCAGAACAAGCGGCCGTCCGGGTGCATCAACACGATGCCGACATTGGGCCTGTAGCCGTCCGGATCGATCACGATGCGGACTCCAAATTCACTGTGTCCGACTCTGCCACGGGGTGGCCGGGACGACAAGTCGGGCAAACAAACCGGTCGCGATGCGCTCGGACGATTGACAAGAGCCCGTCCGGCATGAAGAATTCGCGGTTCCCCGTGGCTATGTAGCTCAGCCGGTTAGAGCACAGCACTCATAATGCTGGGGTCGGTGGTTCGAGTCCACCCATAGCCACCATAGAATCGCCGCGCAGCAAGACCCAGGGCCCGCCAGCGCAGCGGGCTTTTTCGTATCCGTCGCCAGGATGCGCGCCGGCCCAGGATTCCGATCGTTACAGATCACCTCGCTCCAGATCACGCGCCACGCCGCGCCATCGCGCGACGCGCCACCGCCCGACCCGGTACCGCACTATGACTGCTGTGAACATCTTCAAGGTCTTCACTCTCGAAGCCGCCCACCGGCTGCCGAACGTGCCCGAAGGCCACAAGTGCGCGCGTTTGCACGGGCATTCGTTCCGGATCGAGGTGCACCTCACCGGCGAGCTGGGCGAGCACACCGGCTGGGTGATGGACTACGCCGACGTCAAGAAGGCGTTCCAGCCGACGTACGACCGCCTCGACCATCACTACCTCAACGACATCCCCGGCCTGGAAAACCCGACCAGCGAACGCCTCGCGGTGTGGATCTGGGAGCAGCTCAAGCCGGTGCTGCCGCTGTTGAGCGAAATCGTGGTCCACGAGACCTGCACCGCCGGCTGCCGCTACCGCGGCTGAGCCCGGGGCGGTTGCCCTGCCCCATCTCCGATCCGATCGCAGCCGGCGCCCTGTCAGACGCCGGCAACGCCGTGGTCATGGCCCCGGATTAGGCTTTGCCTGAACGGCTGCTTGGTCGCTAACCACCTGAACAGGCAGGCTTTCTGAACGGCTTTCGACCGCTCGTCGGCTCGATGTTGCATCGCAACAAAACCCCGCCTATGCTGCACCGCACAATCCAGTCGTTCTCCGTCTGGACCTTTCAGGAGCTCAGCCATGTACCAGCAATTCAACGAACAGTTCGCCGCCGCTACGCGCCAGTTCGCGGACACGGCCGCTCAGGTCAACCGTCTGGCCCTCGACAACGCCGAGGCCGTGTTCGGCCTGCAGGTCGCCGCCATCGAAGACCGCGTCAACGCCACTTTCGCTTTCTTCGGTGAAGCCGCCGAAGCCCGCGACCTGGAAGCCTTCAAGACCCTGTGGCCGAAGGGCGCGCAGATCGCTCGCGAAAACCTCGAGCGCGCTGTCAGCACCGGCCAGGAAGCTTTCGGCCGCACCGTGAAGACCAACGAAGCGATCGCCGAGCTGGCCAAGTCGCAGATCGAAACCGCTGCCAAGGCCACCCAGGCCAACGTCGAGAAGGCCGCCAAGGCCGCGGCGAAGGCGACGGCTCCGACTGCCGCCGCGACCAAGTAAGCGCACCGTCTCTCTCTCCGGCCGTCATGGCGGATGCGAAAAACCCGGCAGCTTCGGCTGCCGGGTTTTTTGTTGGCCGCGATTTTGTTGCCCGCGATTCGGCCTCGCTAATCGCCATCGGCCTGCGACAGGCCGCCAACCACGCCGCAAACGCATCGCCGCGCTAGAACAGCGGCTGCAAGCGCGCGGCCAGGGCCTGCGGATCGGGCGAGGCGACGTACGGCAAACGCCCCCAGCACGGCACCGGCAGACGCCGGCGCAGGATCTCGAAGTTGTCGTCGGCGCGCGCCATGTGCGGATCGATGTCGTTGGCGATCCAGCCGACCAGGCGGGCGCCGTCGGTCTGGATCGCGCGCGCGCTCAGCCGCGCATGGTTGATCGCGCCCAGGCGCAGGCCGACCACCAGCACCACCGGCAGGTCCAGCGCGCGCACCAGGTCGATCTGGTCGAGCGTGGCGCTGATCGGCGCGGCCCAACCGCCGACGCCTTCGACCACCACCGTGTCCGACTGCGCCGACAAGCGCGCATGCGCGGCGAGGATCGTCGCCAATGCGATCTCGACACCGGCCTGCGCGGCCGCGAGTTCCGGCGCCAACGGCAGCGGCAAGGCATAGGGATTGACGTCGTCGTAGCGCGGCGTCGGCGCACTCGCCGCCTGCAACAGCAAGGCGTCCTCGTTGCGCCAACCCTCGGGCGTACGTTCGCAACCGCTCGCCACCGGCTTCATGCCGACCGCGCGCAGGCCGTGCGCGCGCAAGGCGTGCAGCAAGCTAGCGCTGGCCACCGACTTGCCGATGCCGGTGTCGGTGCCGGTGACGAACACGCCGCGCGGAAACACCGCGGATGCGTCCGTTGGTCGGGAGGCGGCCTCCACCGGGGGCTGGGTGTGACTCATCTCGCGCTTTTCCCTGGGGCCTGGAGTCCGCCATGGTAGTGGCGACGGACGCCGCTGTTACACTCCGATGATGTTCACAACCTCCGCACTATCGGGCGGCAAGCCCGAGCAATACGCGCAACTGGTCGCCCAGGCGCGCGGTTTGCTCGACGGCGAACGCGACCGCATCGCCAACGCCGCCAACCTGTCGGCACTGGTCAACCATGCGCTGCCGGAACTCAACTGGGTCGGCTTCTATTTCTACGACGGCGAAGAACTCGTGGTCGGCCCGTTCCAGGGTCTGCCCGCCTGCGTGCGCATTCCGCTCGACAAGGGCGTGTGCGGCGCGGCCGCCTCGACCCGCCAGACCCAACGCGTCGCCGACGTGCACGCCTTCCCCGGCCACATCGCCTGCGATGCCGCCTCGCGTTCGGAAGTGGTGGTGCCGCTGGTCCATGGCGACGCCCTGATCGGCGTGTTCGACCTCGACAGCCCGGTCCCGGACCGTTTCGATGCCGACGACCAGGCCGGCCTGGAAGCGCTGGCGCGTGTGTACGTGGAGACGCTGGCATGACCGCGACGAAGATGCGCAACATCGGTCCCAAGAGCTCGGCCTGGCTGCGCCAGGTCGGCCTGCGTACGCACGAGGACATCTCGGCGATCGGCACGGTCGAAGCCTTCATGCGCGTCAAGCGCGCCGGCTTCAAGCCGACCCTCAACCTGCTGTACGCGATCGAAGGCGCGCTGCTGGACTGCCATTGGCAGGAGATCAGCGACGAACGCCGGCAAGAGCTGATCCAGGCCGCCGAGGCCGCGACCGCCCTGCTGCCGCCGCCGCGCAACAAACCGGCCGCCGCGCCGGTGCACACCACCATGCACGCCGAAGAACGCCACGACCCGTTCGAGCCAAGCAGCCACGACGGCGGCGGCCAGGACGACGACGGCGCGGCCGACCACGACCGTCCCGGCGGCCGCGACGAGGAAGACGGGCGCGACTGAGCCCGTCGGCGCCGTCCCCAGGCTCCCTGCCCCTACCGGTGTTTTGGCCCCGGGCGCCGGCTTCGCGTAGACTGCGCACCGCTTCGAGGTGACCCGGCGGCTTTCTCCATCGCCGGGTTGAAACGGGAAGCCGGTGACGCGCCCTCTCCTGCGGGAGGATCGGCGCCAGTCCGGCACTGCCCCCGCAACGGTAAGCAAGTCAGATCGCGGCAACCGCCACTGTGCTCGGCACGGGAAGGCGCCGCGACCGGCAGCCCGACCCCGTCGGCGCTGCGCTTGCGAGTCCGGAGACCGGCCTTGAGGCGCCACAGGTTGCGATGCGGAGGGCGTCGCGGCGGCTGCTATCCGGCTGTCTCCACGGCCCGCTGCCTCCTCGCAACCGTCTTCCGCCGTCGTCGTCGCGCGCCCCCGGGCGTGCGCGCTGGAGCTGTCCCCATGTCCGTCCCCAACACGCACGCCACGCGCGCACTGAACCTGTCGCTCGCCATCGCCTGTGCGCTCGCGCTGCCCACCGCCGCCATCGCCGCTCCGGCCGGCGAGGCCACCGACCTCGACGAGGTGGTGGTCACCGCCAACCGCACCGCGGTCAGCGTCAACGACACCCTGACCCCGGTCGACGTGCTCGACCGCGAGACCATCGAGCGCAGCCAGGCACGCGACCTCAACGACCTGCTGCGCGGCCGCGCCGGCATCACCATTTCGAACCAGGGCGGCGCCGGCAAGCTCACCACCCTGTTCCTGCGCGGCAGCGAGTCCGACCACGTACTGGTGCTGGTCGACGGCATCCGCGTCGGCTCGCCGACCTCGGGCCTGGCCGCGCTGCAGGACTTGCCGCTGGAACTGATCGACCGCATCGAAATCGTGCGCGGCCCGCGCTCGAGCCTGTACGGCGCCGACGCCATCGGCGGCGTGATCCAGGTGTTCACCCGCCGCGAGAAGCAGGGCTTCGCGCCGCGCATGCATTTCGGCGGCGGCAGCAACGACAGCCTCGAATTCGGCACCGGTTTCGGCGGCCGCAACGACCGCGGCTGGTTCGGCGCCGACTACAGCTTCCGCAAGACCCAGGGCATTAATGCCTGCCGCGGCGCCGGTTTCCCGATCTTCGCCGGCTGCTTCACCGACGAGCCCGATCGCGACGGTTACGAAAACCACGCCCTGTCGCTGCGCGGCGGCCTCGAGTTCAACGAGCAGTGGAGCATCGAAGGCCAGGCGCTGCGCGCCGAAGGCGAGAACGATTACGACGGCAGCTTCGTCAACCGCTCCGAGACCGTGCAGCAGGTGATCGGCGGCAAGCTGCAGTGGCGTCCGTCGGAGACGATTCACCTGCAGTTGCTGGCCGGCCGCAACGTCGACAGCTCGGATAATTTCCTCGGCGAAGTGCCGATGGGGTTTTTTAAAACCGATCGTGATAGCGCCACGCTTCAAGCGGATTTCACCGTGGCCGAAGATCAACTTCTTACGGTTGGTTTTGATTGGCTGCGCGACCGGGTCGACAGCGACACCGTGTACGACGAAAGCGAGCGCGACAACAAGGCCGGCTTCGTCCAGTACCAGGGCCGCTTCGGCGCGCAGTCGTTCGAGGCCAGCGTGCGCCGCGACGACAACGAGCAGTTCGGCGGCCACACCACCGGCGGCGCGGCCTGGGGCCTGAACTTCGCCGAGCGCTGGCGCGTCACCGTCGGCTACGGCACCGCGTTCAAGGCGCCGACCTTCAACGAGCTGTACTACCCATTCTTCGGCAACGCGACCCTGCGCCCGGAAGAGTCCAAGACCTGGGAACTCGGCCTGGCCTATCGCGGCGAGCGTTTCAACGCCCGCATCGACGGCTTCGACACCCGCGCCGACGACCTGATCACCTACGACTCGTCGATCAACCTGCCCAACAACATCGACCGTGCGCGCATGCGCGGCGCCGAGCTCGGTATCGACACCACCTTCGCGCAGTGGACCCTGGCGGCGAGCGCGAGCTTCCTCGACACCGAGAACCGGGTCGGCTTCTACCAGGGCAACGACCTGCCGCGCCGCGCCAAGCACAGCGCGCGCATCGACCTGGACCGCAGCTTCGGCAAGTTCCGCTTCGGTGCGACCGCGGTCGGTTCGGGTTCGCGCTACGACGACGTCGCCAACAGCACCCGCCTCGGCGGCTACGGCACCCTCGACCTGCGCGCCGAGTACGCGATCACCCCGGCCTTGAGCCTGCAGGCGCGCGTGGCCAACGTGTTCGACCGCGAGTACGAAACCTCTTCGTACTTCAACCAGCCCGGCCGCGAGTGGTTCCTGACCCTGCGCTACGCACCGGTCAACTGAACGCGCCGATCAAGAGACCGGCGGATCGTTGAGCCTCGACGGAAAGCCCGGCATCGCCGGGCTTTCTGTTTATGGCGAAGGAACAGGCACAGGCACAGGAACAGGCACAGGCACAGGCACAGGCACAGGCACAGGCACAGGCACAGCGAGCGTACCCAAGCTCAGGTCGGCCGCAGTCCGCATTGCACCCAACTGCGGCCGGCGATGTCGGCGACCACGCCGATCATGCCGTGGCGCCAGCGCCCGTCCTCCGGCCCCGAGGCCAAGGCTTCGTAAAGCTGCGCCGGCACGCCGTCGGCGAGGCTGCGCAACTTGGCCGCGGCCTCGACGTCGTGATGGAACAAGCTCTTGGCCACGACGAAACAACTCAGCGCGCGCGGCGTTCCGTCCGCCGACAAGGCGATGCTGATGCCGACATGACGCGGCAAGGCGCCGCCGTCCACGACCGCTTCGAGCATCTCCATCAACGGCCCGGCATCGCCGAGCACCGCACGCGCCATCGCCACGAGCGCCGGCCGATCCAACTCGTGGCCCAGCGCATAGAACTCGACGCTGCCGTCGGGGTTCACTCCACTCAATCGCCAGGTCAACAAGTTCGAGCGCAGCAGGAAATAGCGATCCCGCCACACCGCCGGCAACCGCCCCGCATACAGATCGACATAGAGCTTGGTCGCGCGCTCTTCGCCATGGCGCGCCGACGCCCAGGCACCGAACACCAGCGGGTCGTCGCGTTGCAGTTCCAGCCACGGCGCCAGGTCGCCCTGCCAATCCAAAGCGCGCGCGGTCAGCATCAGCCGCTCGCGATCGGCTACTTCCGGCGCGGCGACCTCGGCGGTCCAACGCACCGTCGCCTCGCGCGAACTCCAGGAAAACTCGACCGGCATGCCGGTGTTGGTCAGGCGGCTGAAACTGCCGGCCACTTCCGGCCAGACCGAACGGCCGAGCGGCGCGAGCACGCCGCCCAGCAGGTCCGCGGCGGCGGCGGCCTGCGCCGGCAGCACCGTCCCGAGTCGCCGCAAGGTGGCGACGACCGGGCCGGCGATGTCGGCGCCGAGGCTTTGCTGCATCGGCGCGAGCCAGGCTGCCCCCAAATCTCCGCGCGTGCCGCCGCGCGTGTCGATGACGGTATCGCTGCGCATGTCACTGCACCGCCACCAGTTCTTCGCTCTCGGCGATCCACGCGCGCTGGTCGAACTGTCCCTGCATGCCGACGAAGGTGAAGCGCCGGCGGTAGTTGCGCAGGTCCTTGTTCTTCAGGGCGATGCGCAGCTTGACCGGATCGGTCTGGCTGCCGGCCATCTCGATGCGCTCGTTGCGCTTGTAGGCGCCGTCTTCGTACTTCACGTCGATGTAGACACGCTTGACCATGGCCGGGTCGAACACCGGGATGAACTCGAGCTGCAAGGCGTCCTCGAAACTGTCGTGGACGATCAGTTGCGGCACGTCGAGTTCGACCGGCGGCGTCGCCGGGTCCGGATTGGCCACGCCCTTGCGCCGCTGCACCAACTGATAGGTGACGCCGCGGTTGGCCGGGCCGGGCTTGGCGCCGCGCAGGCGCCAGGTCTTCGGGCCGGACTCCTTGGTCAGCTTCAAGGTGGTCTTCGGCTCGGGCTGCGAGTAACCGCGCGCCTGCAGCTTGACGTCGATCGAGTCGACCACGTCCCAATCGATATCGCCCGGAATCGCCTCGATGTGGCGGAACTCGACGTGCTCGTAGGGATTCACGAACATGGTCCGGTCTTCGGTCGAAGCGGCCGGGATCGTGTACGAGGTCCGGTCGGCGGCCCAGTCGGACTGCGGATCGAAGTGGTACTGATACGAGGCGTCGTAGTCGATGTCGCGGGTGGCGTTCATGAACACCTCGAAGCGCTTGACCCCGGTTTCGCCCGGCTCGAACACGAAGTCGGCGTGCTTGTGATCGCGCGGCTTGCTCTTGTCGCCATAGTCCAGGGCCACCTGCGCCGACAACAAATTGATCGGCTCGAACGCGATCGGCATGCTGGCTTCGACCACGAACTGGCGGAAGAACGGATCGTCGAGATCGATTTCCTTGAAGTACTTCGACTTGTCGCTGAGATCGCCGAGCATCAAGCCGAAGAAACCCTGAGGCGCATAGGTGCGGCGCGTGGCCTCGGCACGGTTGTAGCGCAAGGTCAGTTTCTTGCGCTCTTCCTGGCGCACGAACTTGAGCTTGAGCGACAGGCTCATCGCGGTCGGCGGTGTCGGCACCGTCGGTTGCGGTTGCGGTTGCGGTTGCGGTTGCGGTTGCGGCTGCGGCTGCGGCTGCGGTTGCGGTTGCGGCTGCGGTTGCGGCTGGGGTTGAGGTTGCGGTTGTGGCGCGACCGAAGCCGGACGACGCAGGCGTCCGCGCCAGCGGCTCGGCGTGGTCCCCGCGACGTTTCCGATCACATGCACCACCCGGTTGTCGGGATCGCCGCCCATCGGCGTATGCGAGCCGGGACGGCTGCTCGCCGGGACATCGCCGTGCGCATTGGCCGGAGTGACGGTGAAGTTGCCGCCGGTGCGGCGCACCACCGCCGCGGCGACATCGAGGCGGCGCTGCGACAACGCTTTGTTGCGCGCCGCACGCTGAGTCTCGTTCGCGCTGCTGACGTGCTCGTGGCTGGCGTAAGCCTCCAGGCGCACGTTGCGCGGCGGCGGCAGGCGGCGAATCCAGGCTTCCAGGCGCTCGCCACCGTGCTCCGGCCCGCTCCAGTCGCCGTCGCCTTCCATGCGCATGGTGCCCGAGGCATTCCAGTAACGGTCGTCGCCGAAGCGATTGGATGCAGGCCCGGTTCCGGGGTCTACCCGGTTATCGACATAAGCCCGGTACTCCGGCGAAGGCGGCGTCACCTGCCAACCCGTCGGCGACGGCCGGTCGAATTGGAAGAACAGAGCGAAGGTCTGCTCCTGCGTCGCCGCCGGCCATTCGACTTCGATGAGTTTGTTCGAGTCGGGATTGACGGTGACGGTGATGCGCCCTTGCGCATCCGGCGTCACCACCTGGCTCTCCACTTTCACCACCGCGCCGGCGCCGGTCACGGTGATGGTTTCGGCCAGGCCGTTCGCGGCCGGCGTGTGGGCGACCGACTGCCCCGCGGGCAAGGGCGTGGGCTCCTGCGATTCGACCGCGAGCGCGGCCGGCTGGATCTGCGGCGCGGTGGGCGCGGTGCCACCGGTACCACCGCCGGTGCCGCTGGTGCCGTTGAAGCCGCCACCGGGCGTGGTGCCGCCGGTACTGCCTCCGGTGCCGCCCGTACCTCCGGTTCCTCCGCTGCCGCCGCCAGTACCGCCCGTGCCTCCACCCGTGCCACCCGTGCCTCCACCGGTTCCACCGGTACCTCCTGTACCGCCGCCGGTGCTGCCGGAACCACCGCTGCTGCCACCGGTGCCGCCGGTGCCCCCACCAGTGCCTCCCGTACCACCCGTGCCGCCACCGGTTCCTCCGGTGCCACCCGTACCACCCGTGCCACCACCGGTTCTTCCGGTGCCGCCGGTGCCACCCGTGTTGCCACCGGTGCCGCCCGTGCCGCCGCTACCGCCACCGGTGTTTCCACCCGTGCCCGTGCCCGGACCCGCACGTGCCGCATCGGTCGCGAGTTGGCCCGGCGTCAGGGTCGGCTCGAACCACTTGCTCAGCAGATCGTCCTTGAAGAAATCCAGCGCCCACTTTTCCTGGTCGCGGCGGTCTTCGGCGTCGGTGAAGGCTTCGACCTGGATGTCGATGACGCCGTTCTGCACCAGCGACTCGAAGGCCGCGTCGATGCCGGCCTTGAACCAGGCGTACTGGCCTTCGAGGCTGGCGCTGAAGTGATTGAAGATGCGCTCGAAGTCGGCGGTGATGGTGACCCGCAAGGCCGGCCGCATCGCCAGGTACTTGAGGTCGTAGATCACCCCGATGGGGGTCATGCCGTCGCTGAGCGCCTGCTCGAGTATCGTCGCGCCCTCGGCCGACAGGCTCAGGCTGAAGGCGGCGCGGTTGGCCGCATCCATCGACGGCACCGATGCGCCGAGGATGTGCTCGACCGCGTTGAAGGTGCCGGGCGCCGCGGGTTGCGCCGAGGTCCCGCCGCTGCCCTGCACGTTCAAGGCGATGCATTGCACCGAGCCTTCCTCGAAGGTCGCGGTGGTCAGGCGCACCGGCGGCGACACGCCGGGCTCGGAATTGAGCCGGCCCATGATCTTGGATTCCATCTGCGGCGACAGCTGCAAGGTGGTCACGAACATCACGAAACCGCCGCCCTTGTCGGCCGCGGTGGCGTCGGCGACGCGGTACTTGAGGAAACTGAATTCCTTGCGCTTGTCGGCCGCGCGCACGGCCAGTTGCGGCGGACCCGGCAGGACCCAGAACTGGTTCTTGTCGGCGTGATCGCGGAATACGGTGATGCCGTCGACGGTGATCGGCTTTTCGAGGCTGAGCATGACGAACTCCAGAGTTCGAGAGTTCCTCGCGGCGGCATGCGCGCGGCGGAACGGTCCTTGTACGTGGGGACCGCGCCGCCGCGGGACGAAACCCGCGACGGTGCGGCGACCTGGCGCGTTCGCTGCGCGCCGCAGCCCGGGAGCGTGGAGCCGTCGCCGACCTCGGGTGCGCCGCAGCACAGCGGACACGCGCAAAGATCGAACCCTACGACTCCATCGCCGCCGGATCCCCGCCTCCGCGGGGACGGACAGCCACCGGCGAACCTCAAGGCATCTTCAACACCAGGTCGGTCGCATCGGTCGCGGTCCAGTTGGTGCTCTTGTTGGTGCCGTTCTCGAGCAAGTAACTGGCCTTGTACTCATAGCGCATGCGGGTCGGGTCGAGGTAGTCGTACTCGAACTCGCCGGCCGCCTGGGCGCTGTCGAATTCGAAGTCCTCGGCGAACGATAGGCCGCCGGCAAAGTCCTCGAAGCGCAGCGACACCTTGGTGCGGCGCATCTTGCGCTTGGCGAAATCGAGCGGCGGCTTGACTGTGACGATGCGCCGGCCCTTCATGCCCGACTTCAACATCACCCGGTTCCCGTTGGTCACCGACTCGGGGATCTCCTCGATGTCGCGGCCGTCCTTGTAGAGGATGCTGACGCTGTAGAACACGCCCTTGACCTCGGGATTGCGCAAGTCCACCGCGAACGTCTGCGCCGCCGCCCCTTCCTGGAACGACATCTGCTTCTCTTCCAGCAGGTCGTTGACGCGATCGACGTAGCGCAGGTCGACGAACACCTCCTGCACTTCGTTCCAGTTGAAGTTCGGCACCACCTGCACCACGCGCCGGGTCGGGAACGGGTTGCGCACCGTCACCTGCGGTTCGTCCAGGGTGGTCCAGTCGCGTACCACGTCGCCGCCGCTGATCGCGTGGAATACGGTACGCACCTCGTAGTTGACCTTGGCCGGGTCGAGCATGAACATCTTCCAGTTGCCGCCCGGAGCGTCCTTGGTCAGACGCACCAGGTCGTTCTGGTTGATCTTGTTGGCCGGGTCGCGGTAACGCAGGAACACCTCGACCGAGCTGTAGCGCTCCCACGGGAAGTTCTCGGCCAGCACCGGCACGGTGTTGATCGTGTACAGGTCGCGCGGGATGATCTCGATGTTCTCGACGTCGTAGACCTGCGGCTTCGACTTGAGCTTGGTCGGCCGTTCGGCCGCGTCCACCCCCTTGAAGCTGACTTCGTACTCGACCTGCACGTCGCGCTTCATCGCCCCGCGTTCGAGCTGGCTCAGCCATTCGAAGCTGGCCTCGCCGGCGTTCGCGTTCAACAGCGCGTTCATCGGCTTGTCGCCGTAACGCACGCGCACGTTGATGCTGCCGATGTCGTCGGCGGCCAGGTCGGCGCGCGAGATCACCTTGACCCGGCGCTTCTTGAAGAAGTCGTTGTCCAGGCTGATCTGCTTGACTAGGCGCTCGCGCGGCACGCTGCCCTCGCGGATGGTCTTGAACAGCGCCGCCAGATGGCCCTGCGGGTAGATCGAACGCTTGATCGCCACGCGCTCGGAGAAGTTGACGTTGAGCTTCTTCTTGTCGACGCGCTTGTAGTCCATGCGCTTGTAGCTGAAGCTCGGCATCAACGCTCCGATCGGCCCGCCCGCGGCTTGGGCCGAAGACTGCGCGGCGAATTTGCCGATCGCATCCAGGCCGCGCTCGAAGTCGGACTTCTTTTCCGGCGTCCACGGCGGCAGGCTGACCTGGAAGAACGCGTCGGTGATCATGTTGCGCACCTGCGCCAGGGCCGCGTCGCGGCGGTCGATGATGCCGCGGGTGTCGTCGCCCTCGGCGACGAAGGTGTCGGCCTCCAGCACGATTGCGCGGTTGTCGACCAGTTCGTCCACCGCCTTGCCGATCTCGGTGGAGAAGAACATGTTGCCGCCGGAGAAGCTTTCGTCCATGTGCTTCTGGACCCGCTCCCAGTCGACCTTGAGGCTGATGTTGTAGGCCGGGCGCAGGCCGAGGAAGTCCAGCGAATAGATCACCGCCACCGGCAGGATCTCGCCTTCCAGGCACTGCTCCATGACCGTATAGCCGTCCTGGTCCAGGCGCACCGAGAAGGCGGCCTGGTTGGAGCCGTACAGCGCCGGCTTGGCCGACTGGTCGATCTTGAGTACGAACTGCGGCCCGGCGCCGGGCGTGGGCGCGACGTCGCCGCTGGCCTTGCCGAGCATCAGCAGCTTCACCGTGCCGTCTTCCAGCGGCACCGGCGCGATGCGCGGCTTGTTGCGCAGGTTTTCGCTGTTGGCGATCTCGCGCGCGAGATCGTCGAGCTGCTTCTGGCTCGCGCCGATGTTGCAGTCGAAATTGAGGAACCCGCCGGTGCCCGCGTCGCCGCGGAAACCGATCAGGAGGAACTGCGGCACGTCGACGCCGAGGGTGTTGTCGCGCACCGTGCTCAGGTGCGGCGTGGTCGGCATGTAGTACCACTGCTCGGGATCGGCATGGTCGGGGAAGACCGAGATGCCGTTGATCTCGCGAGTGCGGCTGTCGAGGAGAAGCATGATCGGACTCCTTCCGAGTCAAGCGTGATGGAACGTTCGGATGGCACGGCGACCCGTCGTGGGGCCCGGCCGTCAGTCGGCCGGGCCCGCGGGTTCAAGCCGCCGGAAGCTCGAGGAAGACCGTCAGGTCGGTCTTGGTCTCCGGGCCCACCACCTTGCGTTTGCCGTCGCTGAGGAAGTAGGTGACGGTGGCCTTGTACTCCGGCGCTTCGCCGTCGTTGAGCGGCAGCTTCCAGTTCTTCTCCTCGTCGCCCGGCTTGAAGCGCAGGTCGATGCGCTTGGGGCCGTGCGACAAGGCCACGCTGACCATCTTCAGCTCGTCCCAGTTGAGCAGGTCCGGCACCACCGCCACTTCCAGCGCATCGAGCTTCTTGCCGACCAGGATGGTCGAGCGCGCCGCGACCTTCTCGGCCTCTTCCTTGCTGGTGCCGTCGGCGAACAAGGTGGTGACCGAATACTTGACCTCGCCCAAGTCCTCGTCGACGACCGGGAAGGTCCAGTCGAACGAGGTCATCTCGCTGGACAGGGTGACCACGGTCTTCTGGTTGTACTTGTTGGCCTTGTCGGCATAGCTGGCATCGACCGTGATCGAGGCGATCTCGGCGGTCAGGTCGCCGGCAGCGCGGAAGCTGATGGTCCTCGACGCCGAGAAGGGATCGTCGACGAACAATTCCTTGGCCTGCTGCTTCGCCGTCTTCTTGACCTGGCGGCCGTCGGCGAGCGTGTACAGGAACTCCAGGTCGATGTCCTCGGTGCGGGGCGCACCGATGATCTTGCGCAGCTGGAAGGTCGGCGTGTCCTTGGTCATGTTGAACTTGGCTTCGACGGGCTGCTTGCCGCCCTTGTAGCGCACCGTGACCTGGGTGCGCGGCACCTGGGCGAAATCGATGTCGCCGGGGCCGATGTCGAGCGCGAGCACGCCGAGGTCGTCGACGCTGATCGTCAGGTTGGTATCGTCGGTCTCGATTTCCGGCGACTGATGCTTGAAGGTGCTGTTCTTGTAGTTGACCGTATAGGAGTACTTGAACTTGCGGATGCCCTGATGAACGAAGGCCTCGAACTTGGCCACGTCGTCGGGCTTGGTGAAGGTGAACTCCTGGACTTTCTTGTTCGCTCCGTGCGGATAGCTGATCTTCACCTCGACGCTGTGGATCGGCAGGTTGGCGAAGTCGGCGTTGACCCGCATCACCACCTGCACGGTCTTGAGGAACTCGTCCAGGTTGATCTTGGAGTAGTAGTCCTCCCACTTCAGCGGCTTGTTCTTGTCGTCCTTGAGCGAGGTGATGGTCGGCAGCATGCCCTGCGGGTTGCGGTCGACGATGACCGCCTTGGCCTCGCTCCACTCCACTTTCACGTTGGCGATCTGGGTCTTGCTGATGCTGCGGCGGATGTTCTCGATGTCCTGGCCTTCCTGCAGCTCCTTGGTGTTCGGGTCGACCTCGGCGATTTCCTTGAGCAGGTTGCGTTGCACCGCCGCTTCCAACTGCTTGTTGATGATCGCGCGGATGTCGGCTTCGAGCTTGGCGTTGTCCTCGGCGCTGAGATTCGGCGCCTGCACGAACTCGAAATGGCTCTTGGTGATGTCGTTCTTCCAGCGGGTCGAGTTGACCGATTCGCTGTAGCTGTCGGGGCCCCAGAATCTGTCCTCGGTCTTGACCTCCTGCACGAAGCGGTAGAACTCCGAGGCGTTCCAGGTGCCCCAGACCTTCATTTCCGGCAGGCGCATGTAGCACTTCATCTTGTAGACGACCTGCACCGCCGAGGCCGAGCCGGTGCTCAGGGTTTCCTTGAAGATCGCCGTACCCAACTCGGACAGCTCGATCATGAACGAGGCGACGTTCCTGCCGTAGATCGAGGGCTTGCCGGCGCCGCGGATCTTCTCGACCAAGGCGCCGCCTTCGGTCAGCAGCAGTTCTACGGTGCCGTCGGTCCAGGTCACCGGCGCGATCGCCACCTTCGGCGGCGTCTTGCCCTTGTACTTCTCGGCGAGCTTCTTCTGCAGTTCGCCCGCGATCTTGGTCTGGACATCGGCGGGCACCGACAACTCGGTGTCGAAGGCGATGAAGCCGCCGAATTTCTTGCCGCCGTCCTCGCGGATCTGGCCATACTCGACGAAGCGCAGCGCCAGTCCCCCGCTGGCCATCTTCGCGAAGTTCGGCGCCTCCGGCATGATGTAGTAAGTGAAGTCGTTGGCGTCGTCGCCATAGACGACATGTCCTTGAATCGTATCTACGTTGTCGATCTTAAGCATGGACCTGCTCCTTATCCGATGTCTGAATTGCGCGCGTTCCTGTTGCGCGCCTGCCTGTTCCGTGACTGTCCTGCGTGCCCTTCCCGTGCGATGTGACGACCGCGCTTCGCGACGCAACGTAGTTCGGTACGAATGATTCAAACGCCGACGACGCTTCGCACCGGACAACGATCACACTATTTTTTCAGTAGTTTTCAGCGACTTTTCGAGCGCGCAGGCGCCCCCATCGATGCGCGCTTGCGGACGCGAACCGGCGTATCGGAGGCGAAGGGCGTCGACGCGATTCGGCATCGCGCGCGGCTCTCGTCGTTTTTACAAAGCGGCATCGCCGCCGACGCAATGCGCGTCCCCCACGGACCCGAACCGCTCCGCGAACGGTGTTTGCCAACGCGTTCGCGGTCGCGGGACGATCCAACCGGGCCGGCCGCCGCGCACGACGGCGACCGGCCCGCAAACCTAGCTGCGCGGCAGGCCCCAATCGGCGGCGTCGGCCGTGTACTGCTGTGTTTCGCCGGCCTCGCCGGGGTCGTCGCTGTCGACCCGGCTTTGTCGGTACCGCCCGGCACTGACCGCCTCCTCGCCCTGGTGCGAGCGTAGCGACAGATCGACCTCGACCGATTCGCTCCGGTAGGTCGATGCGCTGCGCCGCATCGGCGCGGCATCGGTGACGGCGTAGCGCACCGCCATCCAACCGTGCTCGCCTTGCAACGCCTTGCGCACCTTCGCCGCCTGCTCGCCGTCGAGCATGACGTTGAAGGCGGCGTGGTACGGCGGCACGCCCGATGACTTGCTATGGGCCAACGCGACATAGGCACCCTGGCCGTCGCCGAGCATCAGGCTCGCGCCGTCGACCGTCACCGGCGCCTGGCGCAGCGTCACTCGCTCCAGCGGCAGTTGCGCACGCGCGGCGAGTTCGACCCGGATCGCATCCAACGTCGCCGCCGACACGCCCCAGGCGCTGGTCAGGGCCAGCATGACCACGCTGCCGACGCTCACCAGGGTGAACTGCGGCCGGCCATCGACGCCGCTGGCCAGCCCCGGCGTACGCGCCCGGTAATGCCAGCACGCCGCTTCATCGGCTGGCGCCACCCACACGCCGAGAATGTCTTCGTAAGAGGTGTTGCTGTCGTCGGCACTCATGTGCGTTCTCCGATCGTCGTCCTTGGGGCGTCGCTGCTGTGCAACTGCAACGGCGTGTCGGGTTGCAGCACTTCGGACCAGGGCGACTGCGCCGACCAGCGCCAGCGATAGCCGGAACGGAACGGCGACAGCGATAGCCAGGTCCACTGCGCCTGGGGCGCACTGCGGGTGAATCTCACTTGCCTGCGTCGTGCAGGTTGTTCGGTGGCGTCTTCGGGGGCGATCTCGATCACCCGCTGCGGCGCGTCGTCGTCGAATTCGCAATGCAGTAGCAGTTCGCGCGAGCCGCTGCCTTCGAAGCTGAAGGCATCCAGGCGCAGGGCCTCGGCGTCGACCGGCGCCATCGCCCGCTGGGTGCCGTCGCTGCGCGCACGCGCATTGGCGCGGATGGTCGCCTGCTCGACATCGGCCGGAATGGCGAAGGCGAAGCTGGCCGAGTTTCGGTCCAGGTTCGCGCGCGCCGACCACGGCTTGCCTTTGCGCAGGCCTTTGCACTCGACTTCGATGTCGGCCTGCTCGACGAACACCGGCTCGGCCTCGACCGATACGAAACGCAGGCCGAAGTCGTCGGGCGCGACCAACAGATGCTCGCGGCTCGAAGTGCGCAGTGGGCCCTTGATGGTTTCGGCGCGCCCGTCCGACAGCAGCAGGGCGGTGGCTTGCCAGGCGTAGTCGAGTTCTTCCTTCGGCGACAGGCGCAGGTCCAGGGTGGTCGGACGATCCGCGGCGGCAAGTCGCGCCGAAGCCTTGATCGTAAACATGCGCGCCGGCGGCTTGGCCGGCACCTGCACGTCGACCTGGGCCTGGACGATGCCGATGCGCCGCTCCGGCAGGTTCGGCCGCACCGTGATCGCGCGCCAACCGCTGCTCAGGCTGTGCACGTCGTGGCGGCGCACCACCGTGTCGTGCAGGCTCGCCGCCGGCAGGGTCCGCAGCGGGCCGAGCGGGTCGGCCTCGACCGCGAACAAGCGCGGCGCCAGCACCGGCTCGGACAGGTTCCATCGCACCGAACCGGTCGTCATCGCCGCGGCGTCGAAGACGACGCGCACGCCGGTGGCGGCATCGGCCGGCGACGGCATCAAGTTGGCGTAGCGGGTGACGATGCGATCGATCAACGCATCGGCAAGCGGCTCCTTGAGCAGATCGCCGGAGCTCGCCGCGAGGCCGAGGCCCATGCTCTGCGGTGCCTCGATCAGGCGGCGGCGCAGCAGCGCCAGATCCAGCGTGGTGGCGCCGTCGCCGAGAGTCTTGACCGCGGTCAACAACGCGGCCGGATCGAAGTTCAGCGTCAGCGGCAGGCGATCGGCGACGCCGCGCACGCGCAACCAGGCCTGGCCGTTGACCGCGAGCAGGCCGCGTTGCAGCGCGGCGACGAACAGATCGGTGGCGGCACTGTCCAGTCGTACCGCCAACCCCATCGAGCCAACGCTGGCGCTGTCGAGCGGCAACAATTCGCCCAGCGACGGCGGCAGATCCAGGGCTTCGACCGCACTCAGACGCAACCAACCGCCTTCGTTCGGTAGGGCCGCCAAGGCGACGTTCTGGCCGGCATCGAAGGTGGCGCGGCGCGCCTCGTCGAGGCCGAACTCGGCGGCGAAGGCGATCGACAGAATCGAAAAACGCTCCAGCCCGGCCTTGCCGCGGTCCTGCTGGAAGATGTCGAGTCGCATCGGCGGCTCGCCGCCGATGCTCAATATGGCCGGCGGCTCGGCGCCGTGCGCCGCGAGCAGCACCGGCGGCAATTGGAACGCACCGGGGCGTTCATAGGCGGCGAACGCGATGCGTTCGCCGACCAGCATCGGCATGCGCCAATCGGGGCGGCCCGAGAACGACATCGCTCAAGCCCCCGCGATCAACACGGCGGGTTCGTCGGTGCGGGACCAGGGCGTGCTCGGCAGGCTCTGGCCCGACCTGTACACCACCGTCTGCCGGTACTCGTAGAAGCCTTCGCTGTCGCGGCGCAACAGGATGTCCATCAATGGCACCGGCACGTCGACGTCGATGGCCAGGTTGGCGGCATCGAGCACCGCGCGTTTGTTGCCGCGGAACTCGACGATGATGCTGGCGATCTCGCCCGCGGCCTGGCCCGCGTTGAGCAGCACCTCGGGCGTGGTCATCAACCGCACCGGACGCACCGTTTCCTGGTCGATGGTCTCGTCCAGGGTGTATTTCATGATCGCCTCGCCGTCGGGAATGCTGCGTACCGAGGCGGTGTTGAAGATCGCATCGGCCGGCGCGCTGCCGCTCAGCGCGGCGGTCGGCTGAACCACGAAATCGACGCCCTGCTCGGGTGCTATCTCGATCGGCTGGCTCAGGTCCAGCCCTTCGATGCGACCTTCGACCAGGCCTTCACCGCGGCTGATCCAGGTCGGCAGGCGGGCGATGCGCAGCTTGCTTTCGGTCGCGTTGAGCAAGCGCACCGCCACCGCGCCGGTCTGCGGGTCGGGGGTCTCGATCGACTGGAACAGCTCGCCTTCCATGTCGGCGAAGTTGAGCTTGACCGGCACCATCACGTTCTCGTTGATGCCGGTCGACACCACCACGCTGCCTTGCAACAGGTTGGAGTTCGACAGCGACATCAGCACCGCGAACACTTCCTGGAAATCGTCGAACTCGAAACGCTCGTTGACGGTGAAACCGTTGTCCCAGTCGATCGCCGCCGGCACCGTCTCCGAGCGGATCGCGCCATCGCGCATCAACGCCAGCTGCAGGGTCGAACTGGCGCGCAGCAGACGCAGGTCGAACTCGCGCTGCGGGTTGTCGGCGCTGGCCGGCACCTTGCTCGCCAGTTCGCGGCGCGCGGCGAGCAGGCGCTCGCCGTCGGTGACCGGGCGCACTTCGCAGGTCAGGTCGACCTTGGCGTCGTCGGCGTCGGTGCCCTGGTCGATGCGGAACGCCAGCGACGGCGCATGCGGTGCTTCGCTGCGGCGCGCGAGCTTGAAGGCGTCGGGCAGGTAATAGATCCGCGACGGGTCGCTCATGTCCTGGAAATAGGCATGGCTGCGACCACCGGCTGGGTAGCGCAGCGAATGCACCACCCAACGCGGCGCCGCCGGGCCGGGCTGCGCGCCGGACGGATACAGATACGGATGCAGCATCGGCTCGAAGAACAGCGCGATCGCCCAGTCCTGCGATTGGTTGGAGACGTCGTAGCGCGGCTCCGGCGCCGGCGCCGGCTCAGGTTGCGGCTGCGGCTGCGGTTCGGGCTCCGGCTCGGGCTGGACGATGATCGGCTCGCCGTCGAAACCGCGGCGCTTGATGTGCATGCGCATGCCCGGCATCGCAGCGCCGCGAGCCATCATCGCTGGACGCATCGCAGCTGGCTTGACCGCCACCGTCGGCGCCGCACTCGGCGCCACCCGCAGGCTCGCCGCCGAAGCATGCGACAAAACCGCCGCCGACACGCTCGCCTGCGGCGCCCGCGACAGCAGCATCTGACCCTTGATCATCATCAGCTGGCGCTTGGGCGCGTCCGGCGCCGGGCTGGCCGGCAACGGCACCGCCACGGTGTAGCCGCGCGAGATCAGCAGGCGCGCCTGCGACTCGCTCGACATGAAGGCGCGCAACAAGGCGTCGCGCTCGGCCAGGCTCAAGCGCAGCATCGCCACGCAGCCGCCGCGCGGGTCGTCGATCAACTCGCCAACCGGAAGACGCTGCTCGATCGCGGTGCCGGCGGCGCGATAGCTGATCACCGCGTTGCGCGCGAGCGGCAGCATCTGCGCGCTGCGCGCTGTGTCGGCGATCTCGGCGGCCGGATAGGTCTCCACCGCCACGCTGACCGCCCACAGACCGTCCTGGGCCTGCGCGACCTTGATCTCGTAGCGGCCGCCCTCGTTGCGCACGCGATAACGCGGCAGCCAATAGCGCTGCTGCGGGCTATGCGGATCTTCGAACAGGCAACGATCGTCGGGCGTGGTGCTGGGGCTGATCGGATGCGACGATTGCGAGCGCACGAAACCGGCATCGGCCTTGATAGGAAACAAGCCCGGGCGCAGATCGTTCAAGCGCGGCCGCACCGTGCGGCCTTCGAGCTGGGCGATGATCGCCGGTTGCGCACGCAACAGCGCCGGGTTGATCCGCATCGCCGGCATGACCGCAGGACGCGCGACAACTTCGGCGGCCACGACAGGCGCCATCACGACAGGCGCCACCACCGCGGGCGCCGCGACCGGCGCGGCGATCTTGATGGGTTTGGCGGGAGCGACCGCGACGGCCGGGCGCACGCCGGCGACGATCTGGTTGAGATTGAGCAGACGGCCCGGGGGCATGCGGTTCTCCTTGAAATCAGCGTCGGAACGCTGTCCGGCGAGGCGGTCCGGCCTCGTCGGGTCCTGGGTATCGTTCGAGTGCGCCCATGGCGCCCATCACCTGCAATACAACGCGGCGCCTGCGCGGCGCAGGACGTTGCATGGATGAAACGGATTCGACGCGTCGCGCATTCAGCACCGGCGACGCGCCTGGCGAGGGCGAAAACGATGGCCCGATCGGCGCAGCGATACGGATGCAAGCGCAAAAAAAACGGGAACGCCAGGCGCTCCCGTTTTACGACCCTAGACGATGGACCGCCGCGCACAACAGGCCGCGGCGAGCTGCGAACACCGCTACAGCGACCTTTACGACAGCCCCACTTTGAGAGAACCTTACGCATGGGGGAGGAGATTCGTGTTGAGGTAGTCACGCCGACGGCTGGCTTTACTGCCACGCCCTAGAAAAGGAGCTTGGGGGACCGGAGCATGGTGACAACAACGATTAAGCTTCAGAACTTCGCTAGCTACTCGCCTACAGAATCAACAACGCTCACGCTGACGAAGCCCGTCGCCGTTCTCTACGGTCATAACGGCGCGGGCAAATCAACAATCGCGAAGGTCATACGCCATCACGTCAACGCTACTCTCGACGGTGCCGGGAACTGCTCCGTTACGGTAAGTGGGTTAACTGAGCCAGAGTTCCTCATATACGACACCGAATACGTAGAGGAAAACTTCCACGCCAAGGAAGGGAAAGGCATCAGAGGAATCTTTACACTTGGCAAGAAGACAGCGGAAGAACTGGAAGAGATTGAGAGTCTCGAAGACGATGCACACAGGATTTCAACCGAACTAGAGACAGCGAACGCTGCGCAGTCGCAGTTGGACACCGATCTTGAGAAGGCATTAAACAGCGCCAAGGACGCCACCTGGTCCATAAAATCAGACTACGAAAAAGGTCCACTTCGCTTTTGCTTGGAAGAGAACAAGGTTCGTGGAGACAAGGCGAGACTCTTTCAGCATCTATCTAAAGCTGAGGATTCAGATGGTTCGATCCTGATTGAGGATCTTCTTCGCGAAGCTTCGGAGATCGAGGACGAGACTGCGGAGAAGAAGGCAGAACTGTCCATTCCGGCTAACTCTATAAGCAGCCTAGAGAGCAATCATCTCCTCGGAAGCGTCATAGCCGGATCATCAGACAGCCGCCTATCTGCGCTCATAGCGACCCTGAAGAACGAAAGCTGGGTGAGAAGCGGACAAGGATATTTAGACGACAGCAATGGTGCTTGCCCGTTCTGTCAACAAGCGCTTCCGCATGATCTCACGCTTGAGCTCGCAAAGCTCTTTGATACTGCGTATGAGGATCAGTGCAAGCAACTTGCCACGCTGCGCGACGAGTACAAGTCATCGGTCACCGCAATCATCAGTCTAGCGGGCGGCGCCCCCTATCATGACGAATATGTTTCTAGCGACCTAGCACTCCAGAATGCGTGGAAGGACTTGCTTCTAATCCTTGAGCACAACTCAACTGAGCTGGATAAGAAGGTCGGGAATCCAGGTGATCCGATTACGCCTACGGACTCGACCAAAACATTTGACGCATGGAGCGACCTCGCTGCTACCGCTGCAGCCAAGATCATCGACTACAACAATCGCATCGCCAATCGGGATCAAGTCAAGAAGAGCATAGACAAGCGGTTCTGGCAGCGCATGCGACATGATCACTCAGCCTCGCTTGCGCTCTACAAGACTCAGGCTGCGAGCATCACGAACCAGAAATCCACAATGGCGGAATCAATCACATCACTGACCACTGATCTTGCCACAAAGAAAAAGAGCCTTCGAGAACTCCGCGCCTCGGCCACGAACATCGATGCATCCATAGACGCAATTAACCAGCGCATTCAGAACATCGGCACTCAAGGCTTCAAGATCGAGAGAGACACCAAGAATGATGGCTATTACCACATAGCCAGAGGCTCCAAGGGGAAAATTGATTACAAATCCCTCAGCGAGGGGGAGAAGAATCTCATTACCTTCCTCTACTTCATTGAGTCGCTCGAAGGTTCACATAAATCTGACGGGAACTCCAACAAGTTAAATCGAATCATCGTCATTGATGACCCTGTATCGAGCCTCTCGCACAACCATATCTACGACATTGCCTCGCTGATTACGATTAACGTCATCGAACGAAGAACATTTCCGCAGATCATCATCCTCACGCACAGTTTGTTCTTCTATCACGAGCTTTTCAAAGCAATTCGTGAAAAGGAATGGAAGGACTATCAGTGCTTCCGTGTCACCAAGAAAGATTTCTCAGAGGTATGCGAGATGCGTCCCGATGAAATCAAGAACGATTACCAGTCGTACTGGTTGGTACTGAAGGAAGGAATCACCAGCCACAAGTATTCCGTGGCGGTCCCGATAGCTATGCGCTACATACTGGAACACTACTTCAGCTTCATTGGCTACCATGACAAACTTCGCGATGCCCTTCTCGCGCTCGGTGACGACGACAAGCCATTTCATGCGTTCTACCGATACATCAATCGCCAGTCTCACTCTGACGACATCAACATCTCCGACCTGCCTGAGATTGCCCCTAGCATCTACGTGGAAAAGTTTAGGCAAGTTTTCGACAAGACCGGCTATCTCCGGCACTTCAACCACATGATGGGAATCGAGGAAGCGGAGACGGAAGCGAGCTAGCTCAGGCTTAGCACGGAAGCCCGCCTCCTTTTGCCCATCTGCCTGAGCCTGCCCGCCTGAGCTGGCTGATGCCGCTCTTGTTAACTGCCCCGACGAGTTCGACTCGTCTGCGGTCCGGGCGAACACCAAGCCCCGCTGATCCGTAGCCGCTGAACCTGCTCCGCCAGCACCCGATGCCCCTCAGAGTGGCTAGGCTGCCACAGCTGAGGGGTAGTCACCACGACCGTAAGTTCAGGCTACCTGTTGGAAACTATTCCACCGTAACCGCCTTGGCCAGGTTGCGCGGCTTGTCGACGTCGGTGCCGCGCGCGAGCGCGGCGTGGTAGGCGAGCAACTGCACCGGGATCGCGTGCACCACCGGCGACAGCACGCCGACGTGGCGCGGGGTGCGGATCACGTGCACCGCCTCGGATTCGCCGAAGTGGCTGTCGAGGTCGGCGAACACGAACATCTCGCCGCCGCGCGCGCGCACTTCCTGGATGTTGGACTTGACCTTCTCCAACAGGCTGTCTTTCGGCGCGATCACCACCACCGGCATGTCGGCGTCGACCAGAGCCAGCGGGCCGTGCTTGAGTTCGCCGGCCGGATAGGCCTCGGCGTGGATGTAGGAGATTTCCTTGAGCTTGAGCGCGCCTTCCAGGGCGATCGGGTAATGCACGCCGCGGCCGAGGAACAGCGCGTGCTGCTTCGGCGCGAAGCGGTCGGCCCAGGCGGTGATCTGCGGTTCCAGGTTGAGCGCATGCTGGATGCTGCCCGGCAGGTGGCGCAGGGCGTCGATGAACTCGGCTTCCTGCTCGGCCGACAGCTTGCCGTGCTGTTTGGCCAGGGTCGCGGTGAGGATGAACAGCGCTACCAGTTGGGTGGTGAAGGCCTTGGTGGAGGCCACGCCGATCTCGGCGCCGGCGCGGGTGTAATACACCAGCTGGCTCGCCCGCGGGATCGCGCTTTCCGGCACGTTGCAGATCGACAAGGTCTTGTCGTGGCCGAGCGACTTGGCGTACTTCAGTGCTTCCATCGTGTCGAGGGTTTCGCCGGACTGCGAAATCGTCACGATGAGTTGCTTGGGATTGGCGACCGCGGCGCGGTAGCGGTATTCGCTGGCGATCTCGACCTGGCACGGCAGGCCGGCGATGGCTTCGATCCAGTAGCGCGCGGTCATGCCGGCGTAGTAGCTGGTGCCGCAGGCGAGAATCTGCACGCCCTCGATGCCGGCGAACACCGACTCGGCCTGCGCGCCGAACAATTCCGGCGAGAACTTGCCGTCGTCCATCACCGCTTCGATGGTGTCGGCGATGGCGCGCGGCTGCTCGTGGATTTCCTTCTGCATGAAGTGGCGGTACGGGCCGAGTTCGAGCGAGGCCAGCGACACGTCGGAGACGTGCACGTCGCGCTCGATCGCTGCGCCGTTGCCGTCGAACACGCGCACCTGGGCGCGGGTGATGTCGGCGGTGTCGCCTTCTTCCAGGAAGATCACCCGGCGGGTGGCCTGCAGAATCGCCGAGACGTCGCTGGCGACGAAGTTCTCGCCTTCGCCCAGGCCGATCAACAGCGGGCAGCCCATGCGCGCGGCGATCAGGCGGTCGGGTTCGTGCTTGCTGACCACGGCGATCGCATAGGCGCCGACCAGCTCGCGCACCGCCGCCTGCACCGCCACCAGCAAATCGCCCCCTTGCGACTGGTGGAAGTGGATCAGGTGGGCGATGACTTCGGTGTCGGTCTGCGACTCGAAGCTGTAGCCGGCCGCGCGCAGACGCTCGCGCTGCTCTTCGTGGTTTTCGATGATGCCGTTATGGACCACGGCCAGTTCGCCGAAGCTGATGTGCGGATGCGCATTGGCTTCGGTGACGCCGCCGTGGGTCGCCCAACGGGTGTGACCGATGCCCACCGAGGCGTTGAAGCCTTCGGCCTGGGCGGCCGCTTCCATTTCGCCGACGCGCCCGGTCCGGCGCACGCGGCGCAGGTCGGTGCCGTCGAACACGGCGATGCCGGCCGAGTCATAACCCCGGTATTCCAGTCGCTTCAAGCCATCGATCAAAATCGGTACCACGTCACGATCTGCGATCGCACCTACGATTCCGCACATGCTGGGGCAACTCCTTGGGGGATGCCCGCATTCTATCCGCGCCCCATGGCGGACACGTCCGGCGGACGCACTGTCCGTCCGGCCGGACACCCGGACAGCGGCGTCCGGCCTTAAAAATCAAAGGCTTGCGGTTGGCACGCGTTGTGCTTGGGTTATGGATAAACCGCCAAGCCCGAGTCCCACCGAAATGAGCATCCGCGACACTTCTGCGCAGGACCACCGAGTCGCCACCGCCACCGTGCAGGGTCGGCACCGTCGCCGCTGGCTGCTCGGCGCCGGCGCCGGTGTGTTCGCGTTGGGCGCGGGCGCCTGGCTGCTGTCGGGCTGGAGCGCGGGCGGCCGTTCGGTCGATGCCGAGCGTTTGCGCATCGCCGAGGTGAAGCGCGGCGAGCTGGTCCGCGACATCGCCGCCGACGGCCGGGTGATCGCCGCCAACAGCCCGATCCTGTATGCGATCGCCGGCGGTTCGGTCGACCTGAAAGTGGTCGCCGGCGACGTAGTCCGCAAGGGCCAGGTGCTGGCCGAGATCGACAGCCCGGAACTGCGCAGCAAGCTCGCCCAGGAGCAGGCCACCCTGGCCAGCCTGGAAGCCGAGGCCAGCCGCGCCGAGCTCGACGCCGAACTGGCGCGTTCGACCGCACGCAAGGAACTCGACCAGGCCCAGATCGCCCGCGTCGCCGCGCTGCGCGACCTGGAGCGCTACCAGCGCGCCTTCGAAGGCGGCGCGGTCGCCAAGGTCGACGTCGCCAAGGCCCAGGACGATCTGAAGAAATCCGACATCGGCCTGAGCCACGCCCAGGGCGACCTCGGCCGCCAGGGCCGCAGTGCCGCGCTGGACACCCGCAACAAGCGCCTGCTCGCCGATCGCCAGCGCGCGATCGCGGTCGAGGCCCAGCGCCAGGTCGAAGCGCTGACCCTGCGCGCGCCGTTCGACGGCCAGGTCGGCCAGGTCCAGGTCGCCCAGCGCGCCAACGTCGCGATCAACGACCCGGTGTTGAGCGTGGTCGACCTGAGCGTGTTCGAAGTCGAGATCAAGGTGCCGGAAAGTTTCGCCCGCGACCTGGCGATCGGCATCCCGGCCCAGGTCACCAGCGGCAGCGGCCAGCCGTTCGCGGCGCAGATCTCCGCGGTTTCGCCCGAAGTCGTCAACGGCGAAGTGGTCAGTCGCCTGCGTTTCACCGGCAAGCAGCCGCCGGGCCTGCGCCAGAGCCAGCGCCTGAGCGCTCGCATCGTCCTGGACACCCGCCGCAACGCGCTGATGATCGAGCGCGGCCCGTTCCTGGAGCAAGCCGGCGGCAACAGCGCCTATGTCGTCGCCAACGGCGTCGCCACCCGCCGCCCCATCCGCACCGGCGTGAGCAGCCTCAACGCCGTGGAAATCCTCGAAGGTCTGCAACCGGGCGAGCGTGTCGTCGTCTCCGGCAGCGACCAGTTCGAAAACGCCGAAACCGTCCGCATCAGTGGAGAATGATCATGCAAACCCAACACCACGCCACCGACGTCCCGTTCGCCCCGCAGTGGAGCTCGCAAGAGCTGACCGACGCCGTGCCGCTGCGCCTGCATCAGCTGATCGATTTCGATCAGGCCCGCGATGCCGGCAATGCGCGCAGCGCCAACGAAGCCGCACCGCGCCGCCCGATCCGCATCCATCGTTACCTGGCCGCGTGCGCGCTGCCGATGTTCGCGATCCGCTGAAGCCCACCGCCAAAGGAAACACGTCATGCTCGACATGCGCCAGGTCACCAAGGTCTACCGCACCGAACTCGTCGAAACCCACGCCCTGCGCTCGCTGGACCTGCACGTACGGGACGGCGAATTCGTCGCGGTGACCGGCCCCTCGGGCTCGGGCAAGACCACCTTCCTCAACATCGCCGGCCTGCTGGAGACCTTCAGCGGCGGCGAGTACCGACTCGACGGCGAGGACGTACGCGGTCTGTCCGACGATGCGCGTTCGCGCCTGCGCAACCAGAAGATCGGCTTCATCTTCCAGAGCTTCAACCTGATTCCCGACCTCAACCTGTTCGACAACTGCGACGTGCCGCTGCGCTACCGCCGCATGCCGGCGGCCGAGCGCAGGCAGCGCATCGAGCAGGCCCTGACCCAGGTCGGCCTGGGCTCGCGCATGAGGCACTACCCGGCCGAGTTGTCCGGCGGTCAGCAACAGCGCGCGGCGATCGCCCGCGCCCTCGCCGGCACCCCGCGTCTGCTGCTCGCCGACGAACCCACCGGCAACCTCGACTCGCAGATGGCGCGCGGGGTGATGGAACTGCTGGAAGAGATCAACGGCCAGGGTACGACCATCATCATGGTCACTCACGACCCCGAGCTCGCCGCGCGCGCCCAGCGCAACGTCCACATCGTCGACGGCATGGCCACCGACCTGAAGGCCGAGCCGAGCCTGATCCGCGCACCGATGCCGACGGCCTCCGTCGATGCCGACGCCACCCTCGCCTGAGACCGTCGCCATGACCGGAAACAGCCAGTTCGGCTATTACGTCCAGCTCGCCCTGCGCAGCTTCAAGCGCAACCAGGTGCTGACCGCGCTGATGGTGGTCGCCATCGCGCTCGGCATCGGCGCGGCGATGACCACCCTGACCGTGTTCTATGTATTGTCCGGCGATCCGCTGCCCGGCAGGAGCGAGCACTTGTTCCATCCGCGCATGGATCCGCGCCCGATGGCCGGCTACACGCCCGGTGCCGAGCCGCACGAGGACATGACCCGCCTCGACGCCGAGACGCTGTTGCGCGAGAAGCGCGGCGACCGCCAGGCGCTGATGAGCGGCGGCGACGTCGCCATCGAGCCGCGCCGCGACGGCCTGCCGCCGTTCCGCCAGATCTCGCGCTACACCTCGACCGATTTCTTCGCCATGTTCGGCGTGCCGTTCCAGTACGGCGGCCCGTGGCCGAGCGAAGACGATGCGCGCCGCGCCCGCGTCGCGGTGATCGGCGCCGCCCTCAACGAGAAACTGTTCGGCGGCGGCAACAGCGTCGGCAAGTCGTTGTGGATCGACAAGAGCGAGTTCCGCATCGTCGGCGTGATCCGCGACTGGAACCCGCAGCCGAAGTTCTACGATCTGTCCGACCGCAACGGCTTCGGCGAACGCGAACTGCTGTTCCTGCCGTTCTCGACCAGCCGCGACCTGAACATGAGCTCGCAAGGTAACTTCGATTGCTGGGGCGAGAGCAACCTCGATGCGGAAGGCAGTCGCGGCATCAACGCCCCGTGCGCCTGGGTGATCTACTGGGTCGAGCTGGGCACGCCGGAAAAAGTCGCGGCTTATCGCCAGTACTTGCAGAACTATGTCGCCCAGCAACGCAGCGCCGGACGCTTCGAACGCCCGACTGCGCCGGTGCTCGATGACGTCATGCAATGGCTGGATTTCAAGCGCGTCGTGCCCGCCGACGTGCGCCTGCAGACCTGGCTCGCCTTCGGTTTCCTGCTGGTCTGCCTGCTCAACACGGTCGGCCTGCTGCTGGCCAAGTTCCTGCGCCGCTCCAGCGAGATCGGTGTGCGCCGCGCGCTCGGCGCGAGCCGTAGCGCGATCTTCGCCCAATGCCTGGTCGAAGCCGGCACCGTCGGCCTGGCCGGCGGCCTGCTCGGCCTGCTGTTGGCGCAGGTGGGGCTGTGGGCGGTGCGCCAACAGCCGGTCAGCTATGCCGCCCTCGCCCGCCTCGACCCGACCATGTTGCTCGTCACCTTCCTTCTGGCCGTCGTCGCCAGCGTGCTCGCCGGGCTGTTGCCGGCCTGGCGCGCCTGCCAGGTGACGCCGGCGATCCAGCTCAAGAGTCAGTGACCCATCTTCCGTCGAGGCACGCCATGGATATCCGCCCCATCCTGTCCACCCTGCGCCGGCACAAGACCGCCGCCGCGCTGATCGTGTTCGAAGTCGCCCTGACCTGCGCGATCATCTGCAATGCGGTGTTCCTGATCGAAAGCCGCATCGCCCGCATGCAGCGCCCCAGCGGCATGGTCGAGAACGAACTGATCCGCTTCTCGATCGGCGGCATCAACGAGAAAGGCGGTGCCGATTCGTTGACGAAGTCGGACCTGGCGGTGTTGCGCTCGCTGCCCGGGGTCAAGGCGGCGACCGTGACCAACCAGGTGCGCTACGGCCGGTCGTCGTGGAACACCGGCCTGGAGCTCAAACGCGGCCAACCGGTGCCGACCACCAACGCCACGACCTATCTCGGCGACGAGCAGTTCCTCAAGACCATGGGGCTCAAGCTGGTCGCCGGCCGCGATTTCAACGCCGACGAGGTGCTCAGCTACCGCAAGATCCGCGAACCGGGTTCGGACTATCCGGTCTCCTCGGCGATCGTCACCCGCTCGCTGGCCGAGATGTTGTTCCCCGGCCAGGACCCGATCGGCAAGGTGTTCTACGATTCGGACGACTCGCCGATCCGCGTCGTCGGCATGGTCGAACACCTGCTGCGCCCGAACGAGCTCTTCGGCCCGGCCAGCGCCGACTACTCGGTGATCTACCCGATCCAGGTGGACTACAACGGCGGCATCTACCTGATCCGTACCGACCCCGCGCGGCGCCAGGAAGTGCTCAAAAGCGCCGCCGAAGCGCTGAGCAAGAACGGTCCGTTGCGCATCCTCGACGAGAACAACGACACCCTCGAGAACATGAGCGACAAGTTCCATCAGACCGACCGCTCGATGGTCTGGCTGCTCGCTTCGGTCTGCATCGCCCTGCTGATCGTGACCGCGCTCGGCATCGTCGGCCTGGCCAGCTTCTGGGTGCAGCAGCGGACCAAGCAGATCGGCGTGCGCCGGGCGCTCGGCGCCACCCGCGGCCAGATCCTGCGCTATTTCCAGACCGAGAACTTCCTGCTGACCAGCATCGGCATCGGCCTGGGCATGGCGCTGGCATTCGCGATCAACCTGGCCCTGATGCGCTATTACGAGCTGCCGCGCCTGCCCGGGTTCTATCTGCCGCTCGGCGCGCTGTGCCTGTGGCTGCTGGGGCAACTCGCGGTATACGGCCCGGCCCGGCGCGCGGCGCTGGTGCCGCCGGCACTGGCGACGCGTTCGGCTTGATCGCTCGCACCGCCGGGAAAATAAAATCGCTCGGCAGCGCCACCGATCCGCCCTTCGACGTATCTGTGAATATCAATCCCGTCCGGCACCGGACGGGACCGGGACTTCGCCTCCCGTCCCAACGCCATTCGCCACCATGGAGCCCACCATGACTCTTGCGTACCCGCATCGCCCCACCCGCTCCGCGCTCCGTATCGCCGCACTGTCGGCCGCGCTCGTCGGCGCGATGGGTCTGCCCGCCGCTTATGCCGCCGCAAAGACCACCGACAGCGCGGTGGGCGCACCCGCCTCCGCCGCAGCCAACGACGTCGTCGCGCGCACGCGCCAGTTCGACGCCCTGGTCGACGAGCAGTGGGAAGGCCTGATGCGCGAGCTGCCGGAACAGGCCAGCTTCTTCGGCGACTACCGCTACAACGCCGCCTGGAGCGATTTCTCCCTGGCCGGCGCCCGGCGCCACAACCAAGCGACCCGCGCCCTGCTCAAACGCCTCCAGGCCGTCGACACCACCGGCTTCGCCGACAGCGACCTGCTCAATCACCGCCTGCTGGTGCGCTGGCTCGAAAACGACCTCCAGGGTTATGAGCTCAAGACCAACCAGATGCCGCTGGACCAGTTCAACGGCACCCATCTGTTCCTGACCATCATGGTCAAGGCATTTCCGTTCAACGACACCCGGCAGTACGACGACTATCTGGCCCGTCTACGCGCGATTCCGCGCATTCTCGATCAGGTCACCGAGGTCGCCCGCGAGGGCGCCAAGAACGGTCTGATGCAGCCGCGCTATCTGCTCGACAAGGTCGCCGCGCAATGCAACGGCATCGCCGACGTCGCCGGCGAGGACAGCGTGTTCGCCGCGTCGCTGAAGAAGTTCCCCGACAGCGTGCCGGCGGCCGAACGCGAACGCCTGCGCAAGCAGATCCTCGACGTCGTCGACCAACAGGTGCGGCCGGCCTATCGCCGCCTCGCCGAGTTCGTCGCCAAGGAATACGCGCCGCAGGGCCGCGAGCAGTACGGCGTTTGGTCGGTGCCGAACGGCGATGCTCTGTACCGCTATGCGATCGAACAATTCACCTCTTCGTCGATGACGCCCGAGGCGATCCATCGGCTCGGCCTGAGCGAGGTCGAACGCATCGAACGCGCGCAGACCGAGATCGCCCGGCGCCTGGGTTACGCCGACCTGAAGACCGCGCGCAAGGCGATGGCCGCCGATCCCGCCCGCCATGCGAAATCGCGCGAGCAGATTCTCGAGCTGTACCGCCAGTACATCGCGGCGATGGAAAAACGCCTGCCCGATTTGTTCGGCACTCTGCCGACCACCGCGGTGCAGGTGCAGGCAGTGGAAACCTGGCGCGAGAAAGAAGCCTCGTCGGCGCAGTACATGCCCGGCACGCCGGACGGCAAGCGCCCGGGCCTGATCACGGTCAACACCGGCGAGCCCGACAAGCGCCTGCTGACCACGGTCGAGGCCATCGCCTACCACGAAGGCGTGCCCGGCCATCACCTGCAGCTGTCGGTCGCGCGCGGCCTGCCGGCCCTGCCGAAGTTCCGCACCCTGACCGGCCAGCTCGCCTACATCGAAGGCTGGGGCCTGTACTCGGAAGATCTCGGCAAGGAAGTCGGTTTCTACCAGGACCCGTACAGCGATTTCGGCCGGCTCTCGCAGGAGCTGATCCGCGCCAACCGCCTCGTGCTCGACACCGGCGTGCATCACGAACGCTGGAGCCGCGAGCAGATGGTGCAGTGGATGCGCGAGCACTCCGACATGGAAGAACCGAACATCCAGGCCGAGGCCGACCGCTACATCGCCTGGCCGGGCCAGGCCCTGGCCTACAAGATGGGGCAATTGAAGATCCGCGAATTGCGCGCCCGCGCCGAATCGCAGCTCGGAGGGCGCTTCGACATCCGCGCCTTCCACGACCAGATCCTCGGCGGCGGCGCCTTGCCGCTGCGCGAACTGGAAACGCGGATCGATCGCTGGATCGCCTCGGTGCCGGCGGATGCGTCACCGGCCAAGCTCGCGAAATAAGCATCGCCCAATAAGCATGGCCAAGTAAGCATCACGAAACGGCCTCGTCCGGGCCGGACGACGGCCGCCCCGCTCCTCTCGCGGCCCATGCGAGAGGAGCGCGGACGATCCGCGGATCGCGGACTGCGCACTCGGCGGGCCGGTTGCGGTAAGCGCACGCCGAACATCGACGTCCCCGGCCGCGCCTCGCCGGCCCGACCTGCACCCCCGAGCCCGCGCCGTATACTGCCTCGACAACGAGTCGCCGCGATCCGGCGCCCGCTCCCGAACCACACGGATTCCTGATGCGCACGGTCCTGGTCATCGACGACAACCCGGCGGTCGGCACCGCGCTCGACCTGCTGTTCGGCCTGCGCGAGATCCGCGTGATCACCGCGCAGTCGCCGGACGAAGGCCTGGAGCTGCTGGGTCGCGAGGATATCGGTCTGGTCCTGCAGGACATGAACTTCACTGCCGACACCACCTCGGGCGAGGAAGGCGTGGCGCTGTTCCGCGCGATCCGCGCGCGCCATCCGGACCTGCCGATCATCCTGCTGACCGCATGGACGCATCTGGACATCGCCGTCGACCTGGCCAAGGCCGGCGCCGCCGATTACCTGGCCAAGCCCTGGGACGACCAGAAACTGCTCGCCAGCGTCGAGAACCTGCTCGAACTCGGCGCCAGCACCCGCGAGGTGTCGCGCCTGCACGAACAACGCCGCAAACTGCAGCGCGACCTGGAAGCGCGCTACGACCTGCGCGGCCTGGTGTTCGGTTCCGAACCGCTGGCGCGGGTGATCGAGCTCGCCGGCCAGGTCGCGCGCGCCGACGTGCCCGTGCTGATCACCGGCCCCAACGGCGCCGGCAAGGAAAAAATCGCCGAGATCATCCAGGCCAATTCCTCGGTCAAGTCCGGCCCCTTCGTGACCCTGAACTGCGGCGCGCTGCCGACCGAACTGATCGAAGCCGAGCTGTTCGGCGCCGATGCCGGCGCCTACACCGGCGCCAACAAAATGCGCGAAGGCAAGTTCGAGGCGGCCGACGGCGGCACCTTATTTCTCGACGAAATCGGCAACCTGCCGCCGGCCGGACAAATGAAGTTGTTGCGCGTGCTCGAGACCGGGCGCTTCGAACGGCTCGGCTCGAACCGCGAGCGCCAGGTCAAGGTGCGGGTGATCAGCGCCACCAACGCCGACCTGCCGACGATGATCCGCGACGGCCGTTTCCGCGAAGACCTGTACTACCGCCTCAACACCATCCAGATCGACATTCCGCCGCTGGCCGAACGCCGCGACGACGTGCTGCCGTTGGCGCGGCATTTCCTGCGCGACAACCCGCTCGGCCAGGGCAAGCGCCTCAGCGAAGAGGCCGAGCGCGCGCTGTACGCGCACGCCTGGCCCGGCAACGTGCGCGAGCTGCGCAACACCTTGCAACGGGCGGCCCTGCTCGCGCGCGGCGACAGCATCGGCGCGGCCGACCTCGGCCTGCCGGCTGCGCCGCCGCCGAGTGCGGCCAACGGCGGCGAAGAACCCGACCGCATCGCCATCGAGGCCGCGCTCGAACGCGCCGGCGGCGTGCTCGCACAAGCCGCCGGCGAACTCGGCCTATCGCGGCAGGCCTTGTACCGCCGCCTCGAACGGCTCGGCATCAAGCGCGACTGAGGTCCGATCATGCGCCGTCTTCCCCTGAGTCTGGTCTTCAGCGTCATCGCCCTGGCCTACCTCGCAGGCGGTGCGGCGCTGACCCTGTGGCTGTCGGACCGCCTCGCCAGCCGCTGGCTTGCCTTCGCCATCGTGGTGGCGGTGCTCGCGCCGCTGCTGATCTATCACGTCCATCGCGCCTTCGCGCCGATGAACTCGCTGTTCCGCGCGCTCGCCGGCTCGGTGGCGAGCTATCGCGATGGCGATTACTCGATCAGCTTCCACTGGACCGGCCAGGGCGATCTCGGCGACCTGGTCGCCAGCCACAACCGTCTCGGCGACGCCTTGCGCGAACAACGCCTGAGCCTGGTACAGCGCGAGCTGCTGCTCGACACCATGATCCAGAACACTCCGGTGGCGATGATGCTGGTCGACCCGACCCGGCGCATCGTCCACGGCAACCTCGCCGCGCGCAAAATGCTCGGCGAAGGCCGTCGCCTGGAGGGCCAGAGCTTCGCCGACCTGCTGTCGCGCGCGCCCACACCGATGCAGGAAGCCTTCGAGCGCGGCGGCGACGGCATGTTTTCGGTCGGCGACATCGAGAACGAAGAGATCTATCACCTCTCGCGCCGCATCTTCCGCCTCAACGGGCGCGCTCACGAACTCGTGCTGTTGCGTCAGCTCACCGCCGAGCTGCGCCGCCAGGAAGTGCAGACCTGGAAGAAAGTGATCCGGGTGATCAGCCACGAGCTCAACAACTCGCTGGCGCCGATCGCCTCGCTCGCCCACTCCGGCGCCGAGCTGCTGCGCCGCGGCCAGTACGAGCGCCTGCCGACCGCGCTGACCACGATCGAGGAGCGCGCGCGCCATCTCGAAGGTTTCATCCGCGACTACGCTCGCTTCGCCAAGCTGCCCTCGCCGCGCCTGCAACCGATCGAGTGGTCGCGCTTCGTCGAGCAACTGCGCAGCCAGGTCGACTTCGCCTACGACGGCGTGCAGGGTGAAGCGATCGCGCGGGTCGACGCCGCACAGCTCGAACAGAGCCTGATCAACCTGCTCAAGAACGCCCACGAATCCGGCTCCAAGCCCGAGGACGTACGCCTGCAACTGCGCCGCGTGCAGGACGCCTGGCGCATCGACGTGCTCGACCGCGGCAGCGGCATGAACGATGCGGTGTTGTCCAATGCCTTGCTGCCGTTCTACTCGACCAAGCGCAACGGCACCGGCCTGGGCCTGGCCCTGGCGCGCGAGATCGCCGAGGCCCACGGCGGCCGCATCGCCCTACTCAATCGCGAAGGCGGCGGCTTGTGCGTGTCGATGGTGTTGCCGGATTCATGAGCCACGGGCAGGCGCGATCGGGCAAGTGAGATGGCGGCCGATGCATGTATTCATTCCGGCCGCCGCGACCGGCTCGACGGCGGATCGAAGCCACGATCTGGGTCAACCGCTTCTTTGCCTCCCGATTTCACTGCGCGCCTGCGGCATCGAAGCAGCGTCGCCGAACACATCGACGCCTGCGACTCCGCGAGCAATGTCCGCCCGCATCGAAGATGCGTGATGGCGGTCATCGCGGCATCGACGATGCGGTCGCAACACCTCGACCGCGCTCGCCTCAACATAGCCGGCGCCAGCTGAGCGTCCATGCGATCCTCGCTGACCGCAGCGACTGCGCATGTGCCTCGTATGACGGTCGAAGTGCGCGAAGTCGAAGTGCGCGAGATCGCTTCGCTCACCGTTCGCGCTTGAGTCGATGCATGAGATCGATGTAGGGGAGCGGCCCTCGCCTTCGTTTCTAGACAGGACGCCCTTGAAATCCGAACGACGGAGGACGCGTGCGCCCGAAAAAACCGCAGAAAATTCCAAACAACCGAACAGGAGATTCGCCAATGCTTAGCAAATCTACGCTTCTGGCTGCCGGTCTAATCGCATTTCTTACAAGCTTCGGAGCTTGCGCGCGCAACGTCGTATTCTTGAACAATCCATCGCCGCAGGACGTAAAGGACGTCGGCCACTACCGGGTCAAGAGCAGCGGCCAGCCGTTCTTTTCCGACCTGGTGTTGTTCGCCGCCAACATCAACGGCAGCACGCCCAACACGCCCGTGCTGTACTACAACACGGAGATGAGCGCGATCCTGAAAGACAACATCGACGCCGTCCGCCAGTTGCAGGACGCCGGCATCAAAGTCCAGATCTCCTACCTGGGCAACCATCAGAACGCGGGCTGGTCGTGCAACATGACCTCCAAGGCCGCAACCCGGCTCGGCAATGCGATGGTGACCGACGTGGTGAAGTACGACCTCGACGGCATCAACGTCGACGACGAATACTCCAGCTGTTCGGGCAGCGCGAGCTCGTTCTATGCGGTGCTCAAGGCGATCCGGAGCAACCCGTACTTTTCCGGCAAGACCCTGAGCAAAGCGCTGTGGTCCGACTCGCAGTATTTCCGCTCGCCCAACAACGCCGCCAACCAACTGACCGAAGGTTATGAAATGACCTACGCCGGCAGCGTCAGCTATCTGACCCCGTATGTCGGCTACGGCATGAGCAAGTCCAGCCTGTTCCTCGGCATCTCGCCGGAGTTCAGCTCGGCGTCGCAAGCGCACAGCATCGCCCAGAACGTCGCCAGCGGCGGCTATCAGGGCGTGATGATCTGGGCGCCGAACGCCTTCCTCGACCGAACCGCAGCCGCGCAGTACTACACCGAGATCGCCAGGGCGCAGATCGGCGCCACCGAGACGGTGGAATACGTTCCCTGATCGAAGGTGATTTCCGAGAAGGCGCGCTCTACTTCGGCGGAACCGAACACCCAGGCTTTCCCGAGGGATGACGCTGAAGCCTCCACGCCTCGCTTTCGCGCAATTGCTCGCACCGACGGCCCGATCGTGCATCGCGGCGCGCCACAAGGCGCGCCGCGATGCGTTTGCGACCGCTTACTTCTTTTTCACCGGCCGTTTCCAGCCTTCCACCGTCGACTGGCGCGCGCGCGCCACGGTCAGTTCTCCCGGCGGGGCCAAGCGGGTGATCACCGAACCCGCGGCAATCGTCGCGTCCTTGCCGATGGTGACCGGCGCGACCAGCGAGGAATTGGAACCGATGAAGGCGCCGTCCTCGATCGTCGTCGTCGACTTGTTGACCCCGTCGTAGTTGCAGGTGATGGTGCCGGCGCCGACATTGACGCCCGCGCCGATCAGCGCGTCGCCGAGATAGGTCAGGTGATTGGCCTTGCTGCCGACGCCGAGGGTGAGGTTCTTGGTTTCGACGAAGTTGCCGACGTGGGCGCCGTCGGCGAGCACCGTGCCGGGGCGCAAACGCGCGTAGGGACCGATCTGCGCCGCGCCTTCCACGACCACGCCGTCCAGATCGCAATGCGCGCGCACCAGGGTGCCGGCGCCGAGCTTGACGTCCTTCAGCCGGCAGAACGGGCCGATGCGCACGCCGTCGCCGAGTTCGACCTTGCCTTCCAGGACCACGTCGACGTCGATCTCGACGTCCTGGCCCACCCGCACTTCGCCGCGCAGATCGAAGCGCGAGGGATCGGCCAGGCGCGCGCCCTGCAGGCAGACCGCGCGCGCTGCGCGCCACTGGTAGGCGCGCTCGAGTTGCGCGAGCTGCCAGGCATCGTTGGCGCCTTCGACTTCGATCGGGTCGGCGACGTGGACCATCTCGGCCGGGCTGTATTCGGCAGCGGCCGCGGCGAACACGTCGGTGAGGTAGTACTCGCCCTGCACGTTGTCGTTGCCGAGGCGGTCGAGCCAGCGACGCAGCGGCTCGCCGTCGGCGACCAGGATGCCGGTGTTGACGGTGCGGATCTCGCGCTGTTCCTCGTCGGCGTCCTTGTGCTCGACGATGCGGCCGACCCGGCCTTCGGGATCGCGGACGATGCGGCCGTAGCCGGTCGGGTCGTCCATGTCGGCGACCAGCACCGCGATGCGGCCGGGTGCGGCGAACAGACGCTGCAGTGTCTCGGGGGTGATCAGGGCGACGTCGCCATACAGCACCAGCACCCGCGCGTCCTGCGGCACGCCCGGCATCGCCTGCTGCACCGCATGACCGGTGCCGAGGCGCTGCTGTTGTTCGGCCCAATGCAGGTCGTCCTGGCCCTCGAAGGCCGCCCGTACCTGTTCGCCGCCATGGCCGTAGACCACATGGATGCCGGCCGGGCGCAGCGCCCGCGCGGTATCGATCACGTGGGCCAGCATCGGCCGGCCGGCGATCTTCTGCAGCACCTTCGCGGTGGCCGACTTCATCCGCTTGCCCTCGCCCGCGGCGAGGATGACGATATGCAATTGATTCATCGAATCGTGAGCCATGGATTTCGGGTTCCTCGACGCGCACTCCGCGTCCGGGCCGAATCTTAGCAACTGCCTTGACGAGGATTCTGCATGCCCGCTGAGCGCGTTTCCTGGCGACCGACCGCCCTGGTCGCCCTGTGCTTCACCTTGCTCGCGGCGCTGGTCCAACGCCAGGACGCAAACTGGGACCTGCGTAACTATCATTTGTACACGCCGCTGGCCTGGCTCGACGGACGCCTGGGCTACGACATCGCCGCGGCGCAGATGCAGACCTGGCACAACCCGATCGCCGACCTGCCCTTCGCCCTGTTGGTGCGGGCCGGCGCCAGCGGCTGGCTGGTCATGCTGTGGCTGGCCCTGCCGAGCGTCATCGCCCTGTGGTTCGGACTGCGCCTGCTCGATGCATTGATGCCGGCGCAGCGCAGCCGGCTGCGCACCTGGATGGCGGGCCTGGTCGCGATCGCCGGCGCGGCGGTGTATCCCGGCACCGCGGCCACCTTCAACGACCACATCGTCGCGGCCTTCGTGCTGGCGGCCTTGTGGTGGGCGGTCGATTCGTCGCGGCGCCGCGGCGCCTGGGCGACCTGGCTGCCGGTCGGCCTGTTGGCCGGCATCGCCGCCGGCCTCAAGCTCACTGCGGTCATGTACTGCCTGGGCTTCATCGCCATGGCCTTGTGCGCGGGGCCGCTGAAGCAGTTGCCGGCGCGCCTGACCGCGCTGGCGATCGGCGGTGCGATCGGTGCGGCGCTGAGCTGGGGACCGTGGGGCTGGTACCTGTGGGAGCATCACGGCAATCCGCTGTTCCCGTATTTCAATCATTGGTTCCACTCGCCCGATGCGCTGTTCAGCGAGCGCCGCGATCTGCGCTTCCTGCCCAAGACCGCGCTCGATGCGCTCAACGTGCCGCTGCGCCTGCTGCGCAAGAGCAACGATTTCTCCGAGGCCTCGCTGGCCGATGCGCGTCTGCTGCTCGGCTTCTGCGCACTCGCGGCGTGGTGGTGGTTGCGCGCTAAGCGCGGTGCCGAAGCGACGAGCGCATCGTCTGTCGCTACCGATGGTTGCAAGGGACGCGAAGCCGCCGCCTTGTACTGGCCGCTGCTGGCCTTCGTGCTGGTCAGCTACTGCTTTTGGCTCGGCGTCTACAGCATCTACCGCTATCTGTATCCGCTCGAATTGTTGTTCTCGGTGTTGATCGTCGGCGTGATCTCGGTCGCATTCGCGCGGCGTTGGACGCGCACCGCGCTGGTGGTCGGCGCGCTGCTGGTCATCGCACCGACCAAGCATCCGGGCTGGGGACGCGACCCGTTCCGTAGCCCGATGATCTCGGTCGAATTCCCCGGACTGCCCGCAGACAGCCTGGTCGTGACCAGCACCGAGACGCCGATCGGCCACGCGGTCGCGTTCCTGCCGCGCGGGGTTCCGGCGCTGGCGATACGCAACAACTTCATGGACCCGCAGCAGTGCACGCGGTTGCAGATGCGCGTGGAAAGCCGGATCGCCGGCCATGACGGGCCGCTGTGGCTGCTGCGTCCGGTCGAAGTGGATACGGTCGCGGCCGAACGCATGACCCTGTACGGATTGCGCGTCGACGGCACCTGCCGGCGCGTCGCCGACAGCCTGGCCGAGATCGAACTGTGCCCGCTCGCGCGGACGCCGTTCACTCCGATCTGTAGCGCACCACCTGGTCGGTGATCAGGCGCAGGATCTCGTTCGAACGCCGGTTGACGGTGTCGAGGATCAGCCCGGTCGCGAGCAGGATGAAGGCGGTCAGCGCCAGCGCCGCGGCGAGCACCGCGGTCGAGGGATGGGTGACCGCGCCGCTGAGGGTGTATTCGTGCACGACGAAGGCGCCGAAGCCCAGGCTCGCCAAGCCCGCGACCAGGGCGGCGACGCCGAAGAACAGCAACGGCCGCAGGTCCTTGAACAGGAAACCGATCGTGCGCAGCACGCGGAAGCCGTCGCGGAAAGTGTTGAGCTTGGACTCGCTGCCTTCCGGGCGCACGCCGTAGGGCACGGTGCGTTCGCTGAGCACGAAGGCATGGGCCATCGCGAACACGGTCATCTCGGTTTCGATCTCGAACCCGCGCGACAGCACCGGCATCGATTTGACGAAACGTCGCGAGAACGCGCGATAGCCCGACAACACGTCGCGTACCGGTTGCCCGAACAGACGGCCGATGCTCCAGCGCACCAGGCGATTGCCGAAGCCGTGAAAGCGCCGGAACGAGCCGCTGTCGTGGCTTTCCAGGCGCGTACCGACGACCATGTCGGCGCGGCCTTCGAGGATGTCCTCGATCAGCATCTCGGCGTGGTCGGCCGGATAGGTGTCGTCGCCGTCGACCATCAGATAGACGTCGGCCTCGACCTCGCGGAACATCGCCCGCACCACGTTGCCCTTGCCCTTGGCCGGCACGCGGTGGACCCGGGCGCCGGCGGCGCGCGCGATCGCCGCGGTGTCGTCGGTGCTGGCGTTGTCGAACACCCAGACCTCGGCGTCGGGCAGGACGCGACGGAAGTCGGCGACGACCTTGGCCACCGTGCGGGCTTCGTTGTAGCAGGGGATGAGTACTGCGCTGCGCAAACCGCCGCTCCCGTCGTGCCGGCTGGTGATGGGCGCGATGGTACAGGGTCGCTTGGCTAGAATGCGCGCATGACCGCCGCCCCGCCCGCCTTCGTCGAGCTCGCCCCCGCCGGGTTCGGCCACGCCGCCACGGCCGAGGCCGGCGCATGAGCCTGACCCGCCAGGGCCGTAACTACCTGATCTTCGGCGCGCTGCAGTACTTCATCGATTGGGGCGTGATGGTCGGCCTCAGCCACTTGGGCATGCCGGTCGAAGCGGCGAACCTGGCCGGGCGCATCAGCGGCGCCCTGATCGGCTTCTGGCTCAACGGCCGCTTCACCTTCGCCAGCGAGGACAGCCGAGTCGGCCGGCGCCAGTTCGGGCGCTTCGTGATGCTCTGGATCGGCACCACCATCGTCAGCACTTGGGCGGTCAGCACCGTCGATGCCTACGCCGGTCTGCAATGGACCTGGCTCGCCAAGCCGGTCATCGAAGTCTGTCTCGGCGGCGTCGGCTTCCTGGTCTCGCGCCACTGGGTGTATCGCCGCTGAGAACAGGCGCTGAGCTCTCAACCTCGCGGTGACGCAGGCACACCACGCCTCTCTCCCACCGTCATCCCCGCGCAGGCGGGCTCGGCTTTACTTCAGCGGCGCCGAACATCCAGGGCCCATCCGACAGGACTCTGAAGTCCCGTCCCGAAACGAAAAACGCCGGCGCGAGGCCGGCGTTTTCGTTGCAGCGATGACCTGCTGCGCGTCGCGAAGCAAGACTCAGTGCTTGATGTTCTTGCGCAGACGCTCCAGCGCCTGCAACTGCGCCATCGCTTCGGCGAGCTTGGACTGCGCTTCGGCGACGTCCATCTGCGGACCACGGTTGGCGAGCATGCGCTCGGCCTCTTCCTTGGCGGCGCGCACGGCGGCCTCGTCGATGTCCTGGGCGCGGATCGCGGTGTCGGCCAGCACGGTCACGACCTGCGGCTGCACTTCCAGAATGCCGCCGGAGACGGCGAAATCCAGCTGCTCGCCGCTCGGCAGGGTCACCACGACCTTGCCCGGCTTCAAGCGCGTGATCAGCGGCGCGTGGCGCGGTGCGATGCCGAGTTCGCCGATCTCGCCGGTGGCGACCAGCAGCGTCGCCTCGCCGTGGAAGATCTCTTCCTCGGCGCTGACGATGTCGCAACGGAACGTAGTTGCCATAAAGAAACGCCTCTATTCATTGTCCCCCTCTCCCGCTGAGCGGGAGAGGGCAGGGGCACGCGAAGGACGAGTACGAACGTCGCAAGGAAACAACCAGCAACAGCGCCCTCACCCTACCCTCTCCCGCAAGCGGGAGAGGGAACCGCGGGTTTAGCCCACACCCATCTTCTTGGCCTTCTCGACCGCTTCTTCGATGCCGCCGACCATGTAGAACGCCTGCTCCGGCAGGTGGTCGTACTCGCCTTCGACGATGCCCTTGAAGCCGCGGATCGTGTCCTTCAGCGACACGTACTTGCCCGGCGCGCCGGTGAACACTTCGGCGACGTGGAACGGCTGCGAGAAGAAACGCTCGATCTTGCGCGCGCGCGACACGGCCTGCTTGTCTTCTTCCGACAGCTCGTCCATGCCGAGGATCGCGATGATGTCCTTGAGCTCCTTGTACTTCTGCAAGGTGGACTGGACGCGACGCGCGGTGTCGTAGTGCTCGGCGCCGATCACGTTCGGGTCGAGCTGACGCGAGGTGGAGTCGAGCGGGTCGACCGCCGGGTAGATACCCAAGGATGCGATGTTGCGGCTCAACACGACGGTGGCGTCGAGGTGGGCGAAGGTGGTGGCCGGCGACGGGTCGGTCAAGTCGTCCGCGGGCACGTACACGGCCTGGATCGAGGTGATCGAACCGGTCTTGGTCGAGGTGATGCGCTCCTGCAGGACGCCCATTTCCTCGGCCAGGGTCGGCTGGTAACCCACCGCCGACGGCATACGGCCGAGCAGTGCCGACACTTCGGTACCGGCCAGCGTGTAGCGGTAGATGTTGTCGACGAAGAACAGGACGTCGCGGCCCTTGCCGTTCTCGTCCTTCTCGTCGCGGAAGTACTCGGCCATGGTCAGGCCGGTCAGGGCGACGCGCAGACGGTTGCCCGGCGGCTCGTTCATCTGGCCGTACACCATCGCGACCTTCGAGTCCTTCAGGCTCTCGAGCTGGATGACGCCGGCTTCGGCCATCTCGTGGTAGAAGTCGTTGCCTTCGCGGGTACGCTCGCCGACGCCTGCGAACACCGACAGACCCGCATGCTCGGTGGCGATGTTGTTGATCAGTTCGAGCATGTTGACCGTCTTGCCCACGCCGGCGCCGCCGAACAGGCCGACCTTGCCGCCCTTGGCGAACGGGCACATCAGGTCGATGACCTTGATGCCGGTTTCCAGCAGCTCGTTGCCCGAGGACTGGTCGGCGTAATCGGGGGCCGCGCGGTGGATTTCCCAATGCTCGGTGGCTTCGACCGGACCCGCTTCGTCGATCGGCTCGCCGAGCACGTTCATGATGCGGCCCAGGGTACCCACGCCGACCGGCACCGAGACGCCCTTGCCGGTGTTGATGGCGATCAGGTTGCGCTTCAGGCCGTCGGTGGAACCGAGCGCGATCGCGCGCACGATACCGTCGCCGAGCTGCTGCTGCACTTCGAGGGTGATGGCGGTGTTCTCGACCTTCAACGCGTCGTACACGCGCGGCACCGACTCGCGTGCGAACTCGACGTCGACGACCGCACCGATGATCTGAACGATCTTGCCCTGGCTGCTGCTCATCTTTGATTCCTCAGTAACTTTCAAATGCTGCTCGTGGTCGCGGGCCTAGGCCGCGCCCACCGGATGGTTTAGACCGCCGCGGCGCCGCCGACGATTTCGGAGATTTCCTGGGTGATCGCTGCCTGGCGGGCCTTGTTGTAGACCAGGTTCAGGGTGCCGATCAGCTTGCTGGCGTTGTCGCTCGCCGACTTCATCGCGACCATGCGCGCGGCATGCTCGGAAGCGACGTTCTCCAACACCGCCTGGTACACCAGCGACTCGATGTAGCGGGTCAGCACGTGATCGAGCACGGTCTGCGCATCGGGTTCGTAGATGTAGTCCCAGTCGTGCTTGGCGACCTGCGTCTCCGGCGCCGGCAGCGGCAGCAGCTGATCGAACGCCGCGCGCTGGGTCATCGTGTTGACGAAATCGTTGTAGCTCAGGAACACGCGATCGATGTTGCCGGCGCTGTAGGCGTCGAGCATGACCTTGATCACGCCGACCAGCTGCTCCAGGTGCGGCTTGTCGCCCAGGTGGGTGACCGAAGCCAGCATGTTGACCTTGATGCGACGGAAGAACACCGACGCCTTCTGGCCGATGGTGACCACGTCGACCTCGACGCCCTGTTCCTGCCACTTGCGGATTTCGCCGAGCAGCTTGCGGAACAGGTTGTTGTTGAGGCCGCCGGCCAGGCCGCGGTCGGACGACACGATCACATAGCCGACGCGCTTGGGATCCTTGCGCTCGACCATGTACGGATGCTTGTAATCGGTGTTGGCCTGGGCCAGGTGACCGATCACCTGCTTGATCACGCGCGCATACGGGCGCGAGGTCTTCATCCGATCCTGCGCTTTGCGGATCTTGGAAGCCGAGACCATTTCGAGCGCGCGCGTCACCTTGCGGGTGTTCTGCACGCTCTTGATCTTGGTTTTGATTTCGCGTCCGCCTGCCATCTCTTTATCCGGGACTTGGGACTCGGGACTCGGGACTCGAAAGAGGCCCTGCCGGAATCGTTACTGCTCGCCCGGGACGCTGGATCCGGCACCGCGGAACCCGCTTTCGCGAGTCCCGGGTCCCGAGCCCCGAGTCCCGGCTCCTGGTTACCAGCTACCGGTACGCTTGAACTCTTCGATGCCCTTCTTGAAGGCGCCTTCGATCTCGTCGTTCCAATCGCCGCTGTCGTTGATCTTCTTGACCAGCTCGCCGGCGGTGTTGGTGAAGTGCGCGTGCAGCGCCTCTTCGAACGCACCGATCTTGGTCACCGGCACGTCGTCCATGTGGCCCTTGTCGACCGCGTAGATCGACAACGACTGCAGGGCGATCGACATCGGCGCGTACTGCTTCTGCTTCATCAGCTCGGTGACGCGCTGACCGCGCTCGAGCTGCTTGCGGGTGGCTTCGTCGAGATCGGAAGCGAACTGCGCGAACGCAGCCAGCTCGCGGTACTGGGCCAGGGCGATACGGATGCCGCCGGACAGCTTCTTGACGATCTTGGTCTGGGCCGCGCCGCCGACGCGCGACACCGAGATACCGGCGTTCACGGCCGGGCGGATGCCGGCGTTGAACAGGTCGGTTTCCAGGAAGATCTGGCCGTCGGTGATCGAGATCACGTTGGTCGGCACGAACGCCGAGACGTCGCCGGCCTGGGTTTCGATGATCGGCAGCGCAGTCAGCGAACCGGTCTTGCCCTTCACTTCGCCGTTGGTGAACTTCTCGACGTAGTCGGTCGACACGCGCGCGGCGCGCTCGAGCAGGCGGCTGTGCAGGTAGAACACGTCGCCCGGGTAGGCTTCGCGGCCCGGCGGACGCTTGAGCAGCAGCGAGATCTGGCGGTAGGCGACGGCCTGCTTGGACAGATCGTCGTACACGATCAGCGCATCTTCGCCGCGGTCGAGGAAGTACTCGCCCATGGTGCAGCCCGAGTAGGCGCTGATGTACTGCATCGCGGCCGATTCCGACGCGGTCGCGGCGACCACGATGGTATGGGCGAGCGCGCCGTTCTCTTCGAGCTTGCGCACGACGTTGGCGACCGAGCTGGCCTTCTGGCCGATCGCGACGTACACGCACTTAATGCCGGTGCCCTTCTGGTTGATGATCGCGTCGATCGCCAGAGCGGTCTTGCCGGTCTGGCGGTCGCCGATGATCAGCTCGCGCTGGCCGCGGCCGATCGGGATCATCGCGTCGACGGTCTTGTAACCGGTCTGCACCGGCTGGTCGACCGACTTGCGCCAGATCACGCCCGGGGCCACGCGCTCCACCGGAGCGGTCATGGTCGCGGCGATCGGGCCCTTGCCGTCGATCGGCTCGCCGAGGGCGTTGACCACGCGGCCGAGCAGTTCGCGGCCGACCGGCACTTCCAGGATGCGTGCGGTGGTCTTGGCGATGTCGCCTTCGCGCAGGTGTTCGTAATCGCCCAGCACCACGGCGCCGACCGAGTCGCGCTCCAGGTTCAACGCCAGGGCGAAGGTGTTGTTCGGCAGTTCGATCATTTCGCCCTGCATCACGTCGGCCAGGCCGTGGATGCGCACGATGCCGTCGGACACCGAGGTGACCGTGCCTTCATTGCGCGCTTCGGCGGCCAGCTTGACCTTCTCGATGCGGGTCTTGATCAGTTCGCTGATTTCGGACGGGTTGAGCTGGGTGCTTGCCATTGTCGTTTCCTTGGTCCTGCATCGCGATGGGGCGACGCGCGGGTGCTTTCTTTTGGTTCGGGATTCGGGATCGGTGATTCGCGATTCGCCGGGGCCTTGGCCGCTACGATTCCCGCATCCCTAATCCCGAATCGCTGCTTTAACCGGCCAGCGCCGTCTGCAGGCGCGCGAGCTTGCCCTTGAGCGAGCCATCGATCACGACATCGCCGGCATCGATCACCGCCCCGCCGATCAGCGACGCGTCGACGGCCGTCTCGACTTCGACCTTGCGGCCGAAGCGCTTCACCAGCGCGGCCTTGATCGATTCGAGTTCGGCCGCGGGCAGATCGCTGGCGGAGGTGACCTTGGCCTTGACCACGCGGTCGGCTTCGGCGCGCAGTTCCTCGAACTGGCCGGAGATTTCCGGCAGCAGCGAGAGACGGCGGTTGTCGGCCAGCAGCGCGAGAAAGCGCTGGAAGGCTTCGTCCGCGCCGTCGATCGCGACCAGGCCGACGGCGTCGGCGAGGGTCAGCTGCGGATGACCGAGCAGCCCCTGCACCTGCGGATCGCCGGCGACGCGCGCCGCGAAGGCGAGCGCCTGGGACCATTCGGCGGAGCGGCCGGCGTCGTTCGCGGCCGCGAAAGCGGCGCGGGCGTACGGTCGTGCGAGGGTGAGGTTCTGGCTCATCGCGTTGGGCTATCCGATCAGATTTCTGCGGCCAGCTCGTCGAGCAGCGCCTTGTGGGCGTTGGCGTCGATTTCGCGCTTGAGCAGCTTTTCGGCGCCGGTCACGGCCAGCGTGGACACCTGCTTGCGCAGATCCTCGCGAGCGCGATCGGTGGCCGCGGCGATTTCGGCGTCGGCCAGCGCTTTCAGGCGCGTGCCTTCGACGACGGCGTCGGTCTTGGCCTGGTCGACGATCTGATTGGCGCGCTGATGCGCCTGATCGATGATCTCGTTGGCCTTGGTACGGGCTTCACGCAGCGCCGCGTCGACGCTTTCCTGCGCCTGCGCAAGGTCTTTCTGGCTGCGCTCGGCAGCCGCAAGACCTTCGGCGATTTTCTTCTGGCGCTCTTCGATCGCTGCGTTCAGCGGCGGCCAAATGAACTTCATCGTGAACCATACGAGGATCGCGAAGGAGAGCATCTGACCGAAGAAAGTCATGTTGGGATTCATGACGGGTCCTCGACGTTGCTTACGTTGGGCCGGCGTACCGGCCCGGATTGCCCAGTCCGCGCCGTAAGGCGCGGACCGACACGGATCAGCCGGCCTGCAGGACGCTGATCAGCGGGTTGGCGAACGCGAAGAACAGGGCGACGGCGAGACCGATGATGAACGCGGCGTCGATCAGGCCGGCCAGCAGGAACATGCGGCCCTGCAGCATCGGGACCAGCTCCGGCTGACGCGCGGCGGATTCGAGGAACTTCGAACCCATGATCGCGATGCCCAGGCAAGCGCCGAGCGCGCCGAGGCCGATGATGATGCCGATCGCGATGGCGGTCAGACCCTGAACGTTGGCGATGAACTCCATGGTGCTTCTCCTGGTAGAGGTAGTGCTAAACGGTGAAGGGAAAACGAATGAGGGGTGGTGCGCGTCGAGCGATGGATCAATGACTTTCGCGGGCGCCGGCGATATAGACGACCGTGAGGATCATGAAGATGAAGGCCTGCAACAGGATGATCAGGATGTGGAAGATCGCCCAGGCCGCGTTGGCGAGCACGCCAGGCACGAAGGTGTAGATGCTTCCCATCAGGCCGGCGATGAGCATGAACACCAGCTCGCCGCCGTACATGTTGCCGAACAGTCGCATCGCGAGCGAAACCGGCTTGACCAGCCACTCGATGATGTTCATGACCAGGTTGACCGGCACCAGCACGAGCTTCATCGGGCCGTGCGCGTGGAACGGCGCGGTGACCAGCTCCTTGCCGAAGCCGCCGACGCCCTTGGCCGAAACCGCGTGGCCGATCAGGATGAAGAACACCGAGGCCGAGATCGCGAACGTGGTGTTGAGGTCGGCGGTCGGAACGGCGCGGAAATACGTGTGGTGCGCCGCTTCCGGACCGGCGGTGACGTGGACCAGCCAGCCGAACAGATCGAGCGGCAGCAGGTCCATCGTGTTCATGAACACGACCCACATGAAGATGGTCAGCGCCAGCGGGGTCACCGAACGGCGGTCGCCGTGGAAGGTGTCCTTCACCTGGCCGTCGATGAACTCGAGAATGATCTCGACGAAGGCCTGGCCCTTGCTCGGGACGCCCGCGGTGGCCTTGCGTGCCGCCAGACCGAACCACAGGATGAAGAGCAGGCCGAGCACCAAAGCGACGATCCACGAGTCGAAATTGAACTTCGACATCGCTTCACTGCCAAAGACCTCACTGGTGTTGTGGGTCAAATGGTGCTTGATGTATTCGTTCAGGCCGCCCGAACCGGTCTGTTCACTCACGAAAGACACCTTATCGTTTCAAAAGATTGGCCAGTACGAAGGCCAGCGTTGCCGCCAGCAATCCCACCAGCATTGGAAGCGGAGGTAGACGCCACCAGGCCATTCCGAGCCCGAACACCGCCAGTACCACCACCCATTTGAATATGACTCCGGCCAGCAACCGACCCACTGCCATCCCGGCCGGTTGCACGCCACCCCCCAATGCCATCCTGGCGGCCACGAGGCTGCCAGCGACCGTCGCGCCGCCGCCGACCGCCGCCGCCAATGCATGGGACGCACCGAAGGGGTAGAAGGCCAGCGCAGCCAGCGCCATCGCGCCGAATTGCCAGGCAATCGCGCGCGACGCCAACCGGCGACCTGCGGACAAAGGATCGTGCACGCGGGACTCGTCGGTATGGGGTTGGCGCAAAGCGCCCGGTAGAGCCGCAAAAGTATAGAACGCGGGCGCAGTTGCGGCAACCGGCGTCGGTCATGCCTGTGCGCAGCGCCCGGTAGTACACGGCATCTATGGCGACGACGGAGGGCTTCATGGCCGCGACTATGGCCCGCACTGCGCGGCCGTTGAATTACCCCCCAGGTAAAGCGCGCGCCACCGGCGGCCGCATCGATAGCCGGGATCTATCGTATCGAGCATAAAGGTCGATTTGATTTTCCAAGGCAAGAGCGTATTGTTGAGAACAATTCTCATTTGGGCCGCTCCCATGAGCAAGACACTCAGCTTTGCCTGCGTGCATTTCTCGGTCGCCTTCCTGGTCGGCTATCTGATGACCGGCAGCGTCTGGGTCGGCGGCGCCCTGGCCCTGGTCGAACCGGCCTGCAACACGGTCGCCTTCCACTTCCACGAGAAGATCTGGAAGCGGATCGAGCGCCGCCGCGCCGCGTCCTTGCCCGGCACGCTGGCGACTTGATCGAAATCTTTGACGAAGTTCGGAACCTTTCGCGCAAGCACCGGTCAGTATCTGTGAACGCCCGCCGCCTCTCTCTCCTCGTCAATGGCAAAGCAGCGGCGGGCTCCCCCGAAGCCCCGGCATGACCCGCCGGGGCTTCGCCTTTTTTGCGGCAGCGGTCACCGTTTAAGGTTTTCCGACTTTGCAGCAACGGTCGGACCGGTTTTTTTTCACCGTCACTCCACTTATTGCGCGGCATTCATGTACGCGCCAGTACATCAAACCGTACTGCGCTTCCCCCGCAACGGAGTGAGCCTGTGAACCCGAAACTTTTGCCTCTGACGCTCGCGTTGGCCGCGACGGGCGCCTTGTTCGCGCAATCCGCGCATGCCGAAGACGATCGCTTCACCGTACGCCTGGGCGCCATGTCGGTCGACGGCAGCGGCGAACTCAGCGCCGGCACCACTTTTCGCGGCGAGCCGTATCGGTTCGCCCAGGATTTCGATTTCGGCAGCAAGGAAACCGTACCGCGCATCGAAGGCGTGTTCCGCTTCAGCGAACGCAACCGACTGCTGTTCAATTACTTCGGCTACGACAAGAGCAAACGCGCCACCCTGCGCGAAGCGATTTCCTACGACGACACGACCATCCCGGCCGGCAGCTTCGCCGAGGCCAAGGCCAAGTTCGAACTGGCCAGCGTGATGTACGACTACGCCGTGGTCGAGACCGAGACGGTGAGCTGGGGCCTGCAGATCGGCGTGGAGTACGCCAAGCTCGAAGGCAAGCTGCGCGCCGAGGCCGGCGCCAACCACTACCGCACCAGTTCCAGCGAAGACGGCTATGCGCCGGTGGTCGGCACGCGCCTGACCTTGTCGCCGAACGACAAGTGGCGTTTCGTCCTCCAGGGCCAGTACCTCGACGCCGACTGGGGCGATTTCGGCGATTACGAAGGCGACGTCAGCCGCGCCAATGCCCTGGTCGAGTACCGCTTCACCCCGGCGATCGGCGCCTTCGTCGGCTACGACTGGTTCAAGATCGACGCCCGGCGTCCCGGCAGCGACGGCGTGATCGGCCTGGACCAGCGCTTCAAGGGACCGATGGCGGGCGTGACGTTTTCGTTCTGAGCAAGACCGCATGCGTGCGGCGCAGTCGTGCCGCACGCGGCGGACCTGTAACGCCGTGACGCGGCCGGGGTAGGAGCGGCGCAAGCCGCGACCGCGCACGTGAGGATCGCTGCGCCGGCCGCCGTTAGCCAAGGGTCGCGGCTTGCGCCGCTCCTACCCTGGGATCGCTGGTCGCGGCCAGCGCCTGCCGGCGCCGGCGCTCGAGAGCGGATCAGCCCTTCTTCTTCGGGATATACAAATCGGTGATCGTGCCGTCGAACACCTCGGCGGCCATGCCGACCGATTCGCTCAGGGTCGGGTGCGGGTGGATGGTGTGGCCGATATCGGCGACTTCGCAGCCCATCTCGATCGCCAGGCCGATCTCGGCGATCAGGTCGCCGGCGTGCACGCCGACGATGCCGCCGCCGACGATGCGGTGAGTGGCTTCGTCGAAGATCAGCTTGGTGAAGCCCTCGGTGCGGCCGATACCGATCGCACGACCGCTGGCGGCCCACGGGAACTTGCCGATGCCGACCTTGAGGCCCTTGGCCTTGGCTTCGCTCTCGGTGACGCCGACCCAGGCGATTTCCGGATCGGTGTAGGCCACCGACGGAATCACCCGCGCGACCCATTCCTTCTTCTCGCCGGCGGCCACTTCGGCGGCGAGCTTGCCTTCGTGGGTGGCCTTGTGCGCGAGCATCGGGTTACCGACCAGGTCGCCGATGGCGAAGATATGCGGCACGTTGGTGCGCATCTGACGGTCGGCGGGAATGAAACCGCGCTCGCTGACGCTGACGCCGGCCTTGTCGGCGCCGATCTTGCCTCCGTTCGGCGCGCGGCCCACCGCGACCAGCACGCGATCGTAGACCGTGGCCTCGAGCGCGGCAGCCTTGCCGGCTTCGGCGCTTTCGAAGGAAACCTTGATGCCTTCCTTCAGCGCTTCGGTGGCCGCGGCCTTGGTCTTCAGGTGCACCATTACGCCCTGCTTCTTCAGGCGGTCGGCGAGCGGCTTGACCAGGTCGGGATCGGCGCCCGGCATCAGTTGGTCCAAGAACTCGACCACGGTGACTTCGCTGCCGAGCGCGCGGTACACGGTGGCCATTTCCAGGCCGATGATGCCGCCGCCGACGACCAGCAGTTTCCGCGGAATCTCGGCCAGCTCCAGCGCGTCGGTGGAATCCATCACGCGCGGGTCGTCCCATGGGAAATTGCCGAGCTTCACCGCCTGCGAACCGGCGGCGATGATGCATTGCTCGAAGCGGATCAGCTGGGTGCCGCCCTCGCCCGTCACTTCCAGCTCGTTGGGCGAAACGAAGCTGCCGGTACCGGCGACCACGCGCACCTTGCGCTGCTTGGCCATGCCGGCCAGGCCCTTGGTCAGCTGGCCGACCACTTTTTCCTTGTACTTGCGCAGCGCGTCCAGGTCGATGCTCGGCTTGCCGAAGCTGACGCCGTAGTCGCTGGCGTGCTCGGCCTCGTCGATGACCGCGGCCGCATGCAGCAGCGCCTTGGACGGAATGCAGCCGACATTGAGGCAGACGCCGCCGAGGCTGGCGTAACGCTCCACCAACACGGTGTCGAGGCCAAGGTCGGCGGCGCGGAAGGCTGCGGTGTAACCGCCGGGGCCGGAGCCGAGCACGAGCATGCGGCATTCGACGTCGGCCTTGCGGCCGCTCGCCGCGGCGGCGGCCGGTGCGGGCGCGCTGCTTGCCGCTGCCGGAACTGCCGCAGCGGCTGCGGGCGTCGGCACTGCGGCCGGCGCCGGTGCGCTGCTTTCCGCGGCCGGCTTCGGCGCCTCGCCGGCGCCTTCGGCTTCGAGGATCGCGATCACCGCACCCTCGGAGACCTTGTCGCCGATCTTGACGCTGATCGACTTGATCACGCCGTCGGCCGACGAGGGCACTTCCATCGTCGCCTTGTCCGATTCGAGCGTGACCAGGCCCTGGTCCTTCTTCACCGTGTCGCCGACGGCGACCAGCAATTCGATCACCGGCACGTCGTCGTAGCCGCCGATGTCGGGAACCTTCACTTCGATGTTGTTGGCCATGACGCTGCGTCCTCTGGTTCTATCTCGGGCCGACGGCGCTCGAAGCGTCCGTCGTGGGGGCGGCCATCGCGATGCGACGGCCTGGCATGGGGGTGGCGGCTGGCCTGATCAGTTCGCCGGCGTCGAGGCGGCCTCGGCCAGGCGCTTGTCGAGTTCGTCCAGCGACTCTTCCAGCGCGCGCCAGCGGCGTTCTCGCTTGGACTCGCTTTCGTTGGCGGCTTCGGTCATCAGGCCGACCTGTTCCATGATCGATTCGCCCGGCCCGCAATCGGGGCGCAAGCCGCTGACGCGCAGACCGTCGACGACGAAGATCAACTGGTCCTGCTCGTGGAACTCGGCGGCCTTGCCGTCCGGCGCCAAGCTCGACAGCGCGCGTTTCCAGCTCGCCACGATGCGTTGGGCCAACACGGCCGGCATCGGCGCCTCTTCGTTCTCGACTTCCTGGTCCACCCGCAATTCCAGCGCCGAGCTGCGGCGCGACGAGCTCCAGGCCGCCACGCGTTCGCTGGCGGTGGCGTGGCGCAGGGTCCAGTCGCCTTCGGCCGGAATCAGCATCAGGCCGCTCTCGGCGCCGCGCGCCGGCAGGTAGGTCAGGCTCAGGTTCGGCGTGGCCTTGGCCGCGAGCAATTGCTCGACCGCCGAGCCGTGGTTTTCGGTGGCCGGCGGCCAACCGCGGCCCAGGGACACTTGGCAGCCATCGGCGGCGTGAGCCAACGGAGCGGCCAGCAGCAAGGCGATCAGGCCGAGGCGGCCAAGACGGCGTGGAGCGGAGACGTTCGGTATGCGGCTCATTACGGCGGGCAATCCTATGGAGAACAACGGGCGTCGGGGCGTGCCGCTGGCAAGCTCGGCGTGGTCGAAACGAGGCGGTCGTGGACCGGAACGCATCGCGGCCGCTTCGCCGGCATCGGGCGAAGGCGGCACGGTGGCCTGCTGCAGCGCTGGCCTGCCCAGCGCCGCCGCCGTTGACGGCAGCGGCGCAATGCACAGTGCGGGACCGCAGCCGACCGCCATGCCTGCCGCGCTTACAACAGCACGCGGCGCAGGTCGGCCAGCAACTGCGCCAGGTAGGCGGTGAAGCGTGCAGCGGCGGCGCCGTCGATGACGCGGTGGTCGTAGGACAGCGACAGCGGCAACAGCAGGCGCGGCACGAACTGCTTGCCGTCCCAGACCGGCTTGGTCGCCGACTTGGACACGCCGAGGATGGCGACTTCCGGCGCGTTGACGATCGGCGTGAACGAAGTGCCGCCGATGCCGCCGAGCGAGCTGATCGAGAAGCAGCCGCCGCTCATGTCGGCCGGGCCGAGCTTGCCGTCGCGCGCCTTGGCGGCGAGTTCGCCGGTTTCCTTGGCGATCTGCAGCACGCCCTTCTTGTCGCAGTCGCGCACCACCGGAACCACCAGGCCGTTCGGCGTGTCGGCGGCGAAACCGATGTGGAAGTACTTCTTGAGGGTCAGGTTTTCGCCGGAGGCATCGAGCGAGGCGTTGAAGTCGGGGTACTTCTTCAGCGCGGCGACGCTGGCCTTCATCAGGAAGGCGAGCATGGTCAGCTTCATGCCGGACTTCTCGTTTTCCTTGTTGAGCGCGACGCGCAGCGCTTCGAGCTCGGTGATGTCGGCATCGTCGTGCTGAGTGACGTGCGGGATCATCGCCCAGTTGCGCGCGAGGTTAGCGCCGGAGAGCTTCTTGATGCGCGACAGCGCGACTGTCTCGGTCTCGCCGAACTTGCTGAAGTCGACCTTCGGCCACGGCAGCAGGTTGAGGCCGCCGCCGTTGGAGGCCGCGGCGGCGCCGGTCGCGGCGACCGCGCTGCCGCCCTGCATGATGCCCTTGACGAAGGACTGCACGTCTTCCTTGCTGATCCGGCCGCCACGCGCACTGCCGCTGACCCGGCCCAGGTCGACCCCGAGCTCGCGTGCGAACAGACGCACCGCCGGACTCGCATACGGCACCTTGTCGGGCATCAGTTCGTCGGCGGTGAACGCCACCGGCGGGGTGCGCGGCGGCATCGCTTCGGGATCGGTGCCGGCGTTGGCGCCGGGGATCGCTGCGGGCGCGGCCGGGGCTTCGGTCTTCGCTGCGGCGGGGGCTTCGGCTTTGGCCGGAGCGGGGGCCGCAGTTGCGGGCGCGGCGGGTTTGGCGGGTTCTTGGGGCGAAGCAGGCGCTGTTTTCGCTGTCTCTTCGGTTGGCTCGATCAACGCGACGACGCTGCCTTCGGCCAGTTGGTCGCCGATCTTGACCTTGAGCTCGCGCACCACGCCGGCGAACGGGGCCGGCACTTCCATCGTGGCCTTGTCCGATTCCAGCGTCACCAGTCCCTGGTCCTGGGTGACCGTGTCGCCGACCGCGACCAGCAGTTCGATGACGGGTACGCCGTCGTAGTCGCCGATGTCGGGGACGCGTGCTTCCTTCAGCTCAGCCATTTCGTGGGGCTCCGCAATGCGCGAAAACCCTATTGTGGCGGTTGCAGGCGGTCACGCCAACCGCGTTGCGGGCCAATACCCACTAAAGGCCTAAGCGGCCCGGGAACGCACACCGGCAAGGCCAGCGTACGCCCCAGTACTGCATGCATCGCCTGCGGTTCGGCTTAAGGCTTGGCCGATTTGTCCGACTTGCCCGGCGGCGTCTCGACCTGCAACAGGTCCAGCGGCTGGCCCTGGTAGCGGTAATCCAGTGCGCTCTCGAGTGCGTCGAGGGCGCGCATCTGCCGGCACAGGCCGTCGGCGCGGCGTCCGAGCGCGTCGGCGCGCGGCTGCACCGCGGCCTCGATCCTCGCGTCCAGGTCGTCGAGCTTCTGCAGGCGGCCGACATCGCCGCTGAAAGCGGCGGTGACCGCGCCGCCGACGACTTCGCCGATCACCGTCGGCAAGGTGTCGCCGAGCGCTTCGCCGATACCGTCGCCGAGCGCCTTGCCGCTGAAGTGGGTTGGGGTGATCGCTCGGCTCAGGCGGGCGTCGAGCTGCTGGCGCGCCCGCTCGACGTGGGCGCGGGTGCGCTCGGGATGGCTGCCGAGCGCCGCGGCGAGTTCGCCGAGCGCGGTGAAGGCGATGCCCGCGGCCTCGCGGCCGATCTGCTGCGCTTCCGGCATGGCCGCGCGGGTGCCGCGTTCGAACTCGGCCAGGCGGCGCGCGTCGGCGGCATCGAGCGCGACCCAGCGGTCGTCGACGAACAAACGGCCCTGGCGCATCACGATGGCCTTCGGCTCGCCGCTTTCGCGGGTCAGGATCAGGCTGCGTTGATTGAGGGTCAGGAAGTAGCCGCTGTCGATCTCGCAGCCGGCGTCGACGTGGATGTTGGCAGCGAAGCTCGAACCGCAGGCCAGCGTCAGTGCGGCCAGGGCGGTCAGTCGGAAGGTGCGGGACAGGCGCATCGTCGGATCCTCGACGGTGAAGTGCGTTCAGGTTGCCGCAGCCGTGTCGCCCCCGCCTGTGCCGATGGGCGGCGTGACCTTAGTCATGGCCGTTGGGCTTGCCGGTCGTGGCGATTGGATCGATGGATGGCCATCGAACATCGAGGTTGGGCGCGATGCATCGCCGTCGATCGAGAGCAGACCAATCCGCGCAATCGCGCCGACGGCTATGTGCATTTCGTTCCCCGCATGGAACGCACCGGTTCGCCGATCGCCCATGCAGAAAAGTAGCCATGGCATGACGACACTGCGGCTTTGCGCAATCGGATCGTTCGGCCACGACGCGAGCACAAGCAGGCCTCGCCGTTCGACAGCGTTCATCGTTCACGACCGGCATGCGAAACCCTTGCGCCGCGTGCGATCCACGCATGCGAACGTCCGCATCGACATGGCTGCGGCAACGAATCCTCATGCATTCGCAGTGCGAGATGAACGCAGGTTCATGTAAGTCGCACACGGTTCATTTCGTTCATTTTCCCCTTGAAAACACGCCTCTAACACGATGCGCGCGTGAAAGTTCCTTCACCTGCGTTCGCGCGGCAAGTTCGGTTCATGCGTGCATGGCTACCTTGTGCCCCGCCTCCCCCAAGGCATCGACACAACACAACAACAGGAGATATCTCCATGATGCGCTTTCGTCATTTGACCCTTGCCCTGATGGGTGCCATGGCCTTTGCCCCGGCCGCCTTCGCTCAGGATTCCACCACCGACACCGCGAGCGGCAAGCGTTTCGCCGTCGTCGGCGGTTACGCGCTGTCGCAGCCGACCAAGAACCCTCTGATCGGCGGCGTGCGCACCGATCTCGACGGTGAAGGTGCGGCCACCCTCAGCGCCAGTTACTACATCACCGACAACATCGCCGTCGAGGCGTGGGGTTCGGCCGACAAGTTCGGTCACCGCGTCAACGCCGGCGGCGGCAAGATCGGCAGCGTCGATTCGCAGCCGATCGCGCTGAGCGGCCAGTACCACTTCCGCACCGCCGACAGCACCGTGCGTCCGTTCCTGGGCCTGGGCTACTACGAAGCCAACTACAGCAACGAGACCCCGATCGCCGGCCAGCGCCTGGGCGTCGAGAACGCCAAGGGCGCGATGGCGACCGCCGGTGTCGACCTCAACATCACCCCGACCTGGTTCGCCCGCGCCGACGTGCGCTACATGCAGGGCAAGTCGGACGTGAAGCTGAACGGCCTCAAGGTCGGCGAAGCCGAGTTGAACCCGGTGACCGTCGGTATCGGCGTCGGCGCGCGCTTCTGATCGCCTGATCCGCTGCACTTGCAACACCCAACGGGCTCCTTCGGGAGCCCGTTGTCGTTTCGATGCTTATCGTTTCGATCGCTGTCGTTTCGATCGCTACCGTTCAGTGGGTTGTGGTCGGCGGCGCTCAGGCGAAGGCGCGCGGCGCGGAGACGCGGATCAGATAGAACGCTGCCCCGCTCGGATCGCTCAGGCGCGCGATGCGGTCGGCGCCGGCGTCGAACGGCGCCAGCACGATGCGGCCGCCGAGCGCCACCGCCCGCGCGGCGCTGGCGTCGACATCGGGCACCTGCAGATAGATCGACCAATGCGGCGCCATGTCGCCCCACTCCGGCCCCATCTGCATCAGGCCGCCGAGCCGGCGCCGATCGTCGGAGAACACCCGGTAACCGCTCGCCGCCGCGGGCTGCGCCTGCATGCGCCAACCGAACAAACGCCGGTAATAGGCTTCGGCGCGGTCGAGGTCGCGCGTCGCCAGTTCGGCCCAGCACACCGCATTGTCGACGCCGAGGCGATCGACGCCGGGATGCGCGCGCTGCTGGGCGAGCAGGAAGGCGACGCCTTCGGGATCGCTGCACACCGCCATGCGCACATGCTCCATGAACTCGAACGGCGCGCCGATCAAGCGCCCGCCGAGTGCGACCGCGCGCGCGGCCACGGCATCGCAGTCGGCGGCGCGGAAGTACACGTCCCAATGCGGCGCGTGACTGCCGTCCGGGCCCGGCCAGGCACCCGGCACCAGGCTGTAGGCGCCGGCCACGTCGTGGCCGTCGAGCTTGAAGATCGTGTAGGCACTGCTGTCCGGCATCGGGGTGCGTTCGATCGTCCAACCGAACAGCGCGCAATAGAAGGCCTCGGCGGCGACCTGGTCGTCGCTCGCCAACTCGAACCAACACGGCGCTCCCGGCGCGTGGACGAGCAAGGTCATCGTGGCTCTCCCCCTGACTACGCCTCGACACTACGCCGTGGCGAAGACATCGTCATGGCGCGCTGCGGCGAAAACGCCGCACGACGGTGCCTTGGGTGAGACAGCAGGAGTTTCGGTGAGCCTCGGCCGGGATACCGCCGCGGTCAGGGGTGTTCGGCCTCGACGTGCACGCGTTCGCGGCGCAGCAGATACAGCCCGCTGGCGACGATGATGGCGGCGCCGACCCAGGTGGTCGAATCGGGCAACACACCCCACAGGCTGAGGTCGAGCAACACGCCCCAGATCAACGCCGTGTACTCCAGCGGCGCGATCAGCGAGGCCTCGCCGAGGCGGAAGGCTTCGGTGACCGCGTATTGCCCGATCGAACCGGCCACGCCGAGGCCGGCGATCAGCCACAGGTCTTCGCCGCGGATCGGCGCCCATGCCGGCAAGGCCAGGGCGCCTGCGCCGAGCGTCAGCATCACCATCAGCCAGACCATCATCGCCTGGGTGCTGTCGGTGCGCGACAGCAGGCGCACGGTGATCGCGCTGACCGCATAACCGAGCGCAGCGGCCAGCACCGCCAGCGCGGCCAGGCTCAACATGCCCTCGCCGCTGGGCCGCAGCAGCACCAGCACGCCGATCAGGCCGATGCCGATCGCGACCCAGCGCCGTGGACCGACTCGTTCGCCGAGGATCGGTCCGGACAGCGCGGTGATCAGCAAGGGCGCAATGAAGAAGATCGAATACGTCGTCGACAGCGGCAATCGATGCACGCCATAGACGAAGGTCGCCATCATGCCGATGCCGAGCACGCCGCGCAGCAGATGCAGCGACCAACGAACGCGCAGCAGCGGCTTCAGCCCGCCGCTGGCCAGGGCCCAGGTCAGCACGAACGGCAGCGACGACGCACCGCGCAAGGCGGCGACCTGGAACGGCTGGTAATGCGCCGACAGCAGCTTCAGCAGCGCGTCCATGATCGAGAACATCACCACCGCGACCAGCATGGTCGCCATCGCGCGACGGCGATGCGGATGCGCCGCGCTCATCACGAGTGCGGGCCCGCGCAAACGGCGCGGCGGGCGTGGGGCATGAGGCGCTGGGATGAGGGGGCGGGCATGTCGGCCGATCGAAGCGGGACCGTCTATCTTGCCCGGCGCGCCGGCGCGCGTCATCCGGCCGAAGGCGGGTGCGGTGGAGACCGCGCCGACGTCGGCAGAGCCGGCGTAGCCACAGCACGATCAGCCGCGTCGGCGCAGGCGGCGCGCGAGCCCGACGCTGTAAGCCTGGTAATAGCCCAATAGCAGGCCGCCGACCGCGAGCAGGCTGCCTTGCTGCGGCAACCAACCGGCATGGTCGCTCCAGCCGTGCGCGGCCTGCCACAGGCCGAACGCGATCCGCGCCGCGACCACCAGGGTCAGGCCCAGGATCAGCCAGCGGTTCGGCGTGTAGTACAGGCCCTTGGCCTCGTGCTCGAAGCGGGTGAGATAGACGCCGAGCACGCCGAGCATCAGCCCCGCGCCCCAGCCGAGCGCCGCATATGGCAGGGCATCGGCGATCCAATGCCCGACCAGCCAGGCGCTGACGAAGAAGATCAGCAACGACAGCAGCGACAAGGCCGCCGCCAGCCGCACCGCCCAGGGCAGGGCGCGGCGCCGGGCCTTGCCGTAGCGGTAGCGCTGGATCAGCCCGAGCGGCAACAGCAGCGCCCACAGCATCAGCAGGACCAGCAAGGCCAGTGGGATCAGCAGCAACAGGGGCATGGCCGCAGCTTACCGGCAGTCTGTGCGGACGTCGTGCGAAGACGCTGGTACGGGGCTGGCGGCGGCGGTCGATCGGTCCGTGGGACCTCGTATTTCGTGTTTAGCCTTGACGCTTGTCGCTGTGGGCCCTTGCCTTTGCCTTTGCTCGTCATCCCCGCCTTCGCGGGGATGACGGAATCCAGTACGACGGCTGCGGCCGGGACGATGAAGCAGGTCCGGCTGCCGCAGTTCCGCGCCAGTCCCGGACTCGCTTCAGGCCGCCTTGCCCAAACTGGCGATATCGATCACGAAGCGGTAGCGCACGTCGCCCTTGATCATGCGCTCGTAAGCCTCGTTGATCTGGCCGATGTCGATCAGCTCGATGTCAGAGGCCACGCCGTGTTCGGCGCAGAAATCCAGCATTTCCTGGGTTTCGCGGATGCCGCCGATCAGCGAGCCGCCGAGCTTGCGCCGCTGCATGATCAACGCGCCCGCGGCGACCGTCGACGGCGTTTCCGGAATGCCCAGCAGGACCATGGTGCCGTCGAACTTCAGCAGACCCAGGTAGGCGTTGTAATCGTGATCGCCGGAGACCGAGTCGATGATGAAATCGAAGGAGCGCGACAGGCTCTTGAACGTACCCTTGTCGCGGGTCGCGGCGAAGGCGTGCGCGCCCAAGGCCAGCGCCGCCTCGCGCTTGGACTCGGAAGTGCTCAGCACGGTCACCCGCGCGCCCATCGCCACGGCGATCTTGACCGCCATATGGCCCAGGCCGCCCAGGCCCACCACCGCGACCTCGTCGCCGGCCTTGACCCCGTAATGCTTCAACGGCGAGTAGGTGGTGATGCCGGCGCACAGCAGCGGCGCGGCGCGGTCGAGCGGAATCGACTCGGGAATGCGCAACACGTAGTCCTGGTCGACGGTGATGCGGGTCGAATAGCCGCCGTAGGTCGGCGCGCCGGTGCCGCGCTCGCGCGAGTTGTAGGTGCCGGTCATGCCCTGGTCGCAGTACTGCTCCTCGCCGGCCCGGCACTGCGGGCATTCGCGGCAGGAATCGACGAAGCAGCCCACGCCGACCGCGTCGCCGAGCCGGAAGCTCTTGACGTTGGCGCCGAGCTGGGCGACCCGGCCGACGATCTCGTGGCCCGGCACCATCGGGAAAGCCGACCCGCCCCACTCGTCGCGGGCCTGGTGGATGTCGGAATGGCAGACGCCGCAATAGAGGATGTCGATCAGGACCTCGTTCGGACCCGGCTCGCGGCGCTCGATCGAGAACGGGGCCAGCGGCGTGCGCGCATCGACGGCGGCGTAGGCGGCGGTTTTGTGCATGGGATCGGATCCTGGAGACGTGTCGCGGCAGTGTATCGGCGGCCGGATCGCAGGGGCGCCGGCCCGCCGCAACAGTGCATATCGCCCCCGCGCTTGCGTTACCCTTTGCCGGTTCTCCCCCCAGCGAGTGTGCCATGCCTTCTTTCGATGTCGTTTCCGAAGTCGACACCCACGAACTCACCAACGCGGTCGACCAGGCCAACCGCGAACTCGGCACCCGTTTCGACTTCAAGGGCGTCGATGCCGAGTTCGTCCTCGACGACAAGAGCATCACCCAGTCGGCGCCGAGCGAGTTCCAGCTCGAGCAGATGACCCAGATCCTGCGTGCGCGCCTGGTCGCACGCAACATCGACGCCCGCTGCCTGGAATTCGGCGACGTCGAGACCAACCTGGCCCGCGCGCGCCAGAAGATCACCGTCCAGCAGGGCATCGAGCAGAAGCTGGCGAAGAAGATCGCCGCGACCATCAAGGACGCCAAGCTCAAGGTCGAGACCCAGATCAACGGCGACAAGCTGCGCGTCACCGGCAAGAAGCGCGACGACCTGCAGGCGGTAATGGCCTTGCTCAAGGGCGGCGAATTCGAGCGCCCGCTGCAGTTCGACAACTTCCGCGACTGAGATGAGCGCGACGGCCCCCTCCGGCGACGACCCGATCGCGGCGACCCGGCGCTGGCTGGAGCGCGCGGTAATCGGCCTGAACCTGTGCCCCTTCGCCAAGGCGGTACTGGCGAAGGGCCAAGTGCGTTTCGTCCTCAGCGAAGCGGCGACCCCCGAGGCCTTGCTGGAAGAGCTGGCCTCGGAGCTGGTGTTGCTGGAGCAAAGCGACCCGGAGCTGATCGACACCACCGTGCTGATCCATCCGCAGGTGTTGAACGAGTTCCTGGACTTCAACGATTTCCTGGAACTGGCCGACGGTGCGGTCGCCGCGCTGGACCTGGAAGGCGAGATCCAGGTCGCGAGCTTCCACCCCGACTATCAGTTCGCCGACACCGCCTACGACGACGTCGGCAACTGCACCAATCGCTCGCCCTACCCGACCCTGCACCTGCTGCGCGAAGCCAGCGTCGAACGCGCGGTCGCGGCCTTCCCCGACCCGGACGTGATCGTCGAACGCAATCTGGCGACCTTGGAAAAGCTCGGCCTGGAGGGCTGGCGCAAGCTGATGGCGGGTTGATTCGCGGCTCGCTTTGGCGGGTTGCGATGGCGACGGGTAGAGCAAATCCCCCTGCCCCCTTTTCCAAAGGGGGAACAGCCATGTCGGCTTGGTGTGGTTCGCTGGAAGGGTGACGGTTCGCGAAGGCCAAAGCGTTCGCAGCGGCTTGGGAGTTCGCGGGCTGTGACTACACGTGATGACGAAGACCCCGAAGCGCTTCCCCCCCTTTGGAAAAGGGGGCCAGGGGGGATTTGCTTTTGCCGCTGCTTTTGCCGCTGCGCTCGCTCTCCCACGCAGCCCAATCAGCCCGCAGAAGCCCGCACACCCAACGCCGTATCCAGCAAGGCGCGCGCCTGCACCAGCGAATCGGCGATGCGGTGCCCCAGGCCGCGCAACTCCGCGCGCGGCGGGACCAGGTCGGGGACCTGGATCGGGGTCGCGCCGGCGGCGAGCGCGGCGCGCACGCCGGGCTCGGAATCTTCCAGCACCAGGCAACGCCGCGGGTCGACGCCGAGCTGCGACGCGGCCAACAAATATATGTCCGGCGCCGGCTTGGGGTGCTCGACGTCGCTGCCGGTGACGATCACCGCGAAACGCTCGATCAACCCGCTCGAGGTCAGCTTCGCCAGCGCGCGTTCGCGGCGGGTCGAGGTCGCGATCGCCTTCGGAATGCCATGCGCATCGAGCAGGTCCAGCAGTTCGACCAAACCGCGCTTGAGCGGCAGGCCGGCAGCGACGCGCGCATCGTAGAGGCGGTCGCCGGCGTCGCGCAGGCGCAACGCGGTGTCGGCGCGGAGGCGCTCGGCGAGCATTGCGTGGCTGGCGCGGTCGTGCATGCCGACCATGCTCAGCCACAGCGCGTCGTCGGCTTCGACCGATTCCTCCACCGCGGCGGCACGCCAGGTCTCGAGCATCGCACGCTCGCTGTCCAGCATCAGACCGTCCATGTCGAACAACACCGCGTCGGGGACGAAATCGATCGCAGGCAGGTCGGACTCAGCCACGGAACAAGGTCTCGATATCTGCGGCGTCGAGCCGGCGCCATTGCCCGCTCGGCAGATCGCCCAGCGACAAGCCGCCGATGCGGCTGCGGTGCAGGGCGTCGACATGGTTGCCGACCGCGGCGAACATGCGCCGCACCTGGTGATAACGGCCTTCGGTCAGGGTCAGCCGGGCCTGGCGCGGAGCGACGACTTCGAGCCCGGCCGGCGCCAGCGGCGTCTGTTCCGACTCCAGCAGCAGCTCGCCGCTGGCGAAGATCGCGCCCTCGTCGCCGCGCAGATCGGCGGCGAGCGTGGCCTCGTAGACCTTGGCCAGTTGCGCCTTCGGCGACACGATCCGGTGCAGCAGGCCACCGTCGTCGGTGAACAACAGCAAGCCGCTGGTCTCGCGGTCGAGCCGCCCGACCGAGGACAACAACGGCGAACGCGCGCGAAAACGCGGCGGCAACAAGTCGTAGACGATGCGCCCGGGGTCCTTGGTCGAGCAGGTGTAACCCACCGGCTTGTGCAACAGCAGGGTCAGGCCGGCCGGCGGATCGAGCGGCTCGCCGTCGAGGCGGATCGCCTCGTGCGCGACCTTGTCGTCGGCGTACAACACCTCGCCCTGGGCATCGGTGATGCGGCCGGAGCGGAACATCGCGGTGACGTCCTTGCGGCTGCCATAGCCCAGGTTGGCGATCAGCTTGACCAGTTTCATGCGCGCGCCTTGGCCGAAGCCTTGGTGTGCTTGATCGCTTCGACGACCTTGAAGCCGCCGCGCTGGGCGACGATGCGGACCTGGCCGAAGCGTTCGTCGAGCACCGATTCATAAGGCAGGTGACGGTTCGCGACCAGCCACAGCCGGCCGCCGGGGTTCAGCGCTTCGGCGGCCACCGCAATGAAGCGACGGCCGAGGTCGGGGCGCTCATCGCGGCCCTGGCCGTGGAACGGCGGGTTGCTGACGATCACGTCGTAGCCGCGATCGAGGCCGGCGGTGACGTCGTGCCAGTGGAACTCAAGCTCGGCGCTCGTCGCCACGCGCGACAGATTGGTCCGCGCCAGCTCCAGCGCGCGCGCCTGCGCTTCGTACAGGTCGACGGCGACGATGCCGGGGCAGCGCGCCAGCAATTCGGCCGACAGATAGCCGTAGCCGGCGCCGAGATCGGCCGCGCGGCCGCGCAGATCGCTCGGCAGATGCGCCGCGAGCAAGGCCGATGCGGCGTCGATGCGGTCCCAGGCGAACACCCCGGGGCGGCTGACGAAGCGGCCACCGAGGATCTCGCGCGGCTGGTCGAACGCGGCCCAGGCCGCGGCCTGGGCCGGATCCGCCGCGCCGTCCAGCGGCGCGGTCCAGAACGCGCGGCATTTGCGCTTGGACAGGCTGCCGACCGGGCCGGCGATGCGGCCCAGGTCGGTCTCGCCGGAGCGCGCGCCTTCATCGTTGCGCATGCAGGCGAGCACGCGGCCGCCGGGCGCGGTGCGCGCGATCGCCTGGGCGAACAGCGCGCGCGCCTCGTCGCGCTGGCGCGGCGGCAGCACCAGCACCAGCGGGAATCGCCGGGCCGGATCGAGCGTGTCCAGGTCGACCGTGTCCAGGCCGGCGCGGTGCAAGGCGTCGACCTCGGGCTTGAAGCCCTGTTCGCAGACCAGGCCGGGACGCGGCTGCTGGCGCAGGCCGATGCCGTCGCGCGCGTGCAGGAACAGCGCGCCGCCCTGTTCGGGCCAGCGCAGCACGCCATCGGCGAGCGGCTGGAAGAGGGTGTCGAGCGCGTCGTCGGAGCGGTCAACGCGCATGCGGGGAATTCTGAATGGCGGTCATCGCACGGATTTTACGCGCGACCGCGCTAGGGTGTCGGCATCGCATCCAACGGAATGCATGCTTCATGCGCCTGCCCGTCCTGATTGCGGCCCTGTTGATGCCCACGGTGGCCTGGTTTTCCCAACAGGGCGTATTCGGCCCCGACAACGGCACGATCTCCGACCGCTACCCCACCCTGCTGGTCGCGGCCGGCTACGCCTTCGCCATCTGGGGCCCGATCTTCCTCGGCGACCTGATCTTCGCCTTCTGGCAGCTGCGTGGACGCTATCGCGGCGCCGACAGCCTGCGCCGGCTGCGCCCGGCCGCCGCCGCCGGTTTCACCCTGACCGCGCTGTGGATGCCGATCTTCTCCCAGCAGTGGTTCTGGCTGGCCCTGGGGGTGATCTGGCTCGCCCTGGCCTGCCTGGCCCGCTGCGCGGTGCTGCTGTCGCGCGACGGCCACCCCCTGCCCGGACAGGTCGCCTGGGCCAAGTTCCCGATTTCCCTGCACGCCGGCTGGCTGAGCCTGGCCGCGTTCCTGAACACCGCCCAGGTCATCGTCGCCTATCGCCTGCTGCCGACCGACGACATGTTGGTCTGGAGCCTGGTGCTGCTGGCCGCGGCCGCCGCGCTGCTGTTGCTGTTGAACGCACGCATGCGCGGCAATGCCGGTTATGCGATCGCCGCGCTGTGGGGACTGGCCGGTGTGTATGTCGAACAATCCGCATCGCCTTTGCACGGTGCGCAGATCGCGGCCTGGGGCGCGGTGGCGATCGGCCTGCTGTTGCTGGCGCAGACGCTGTGGTTGCGCCTGCACCCGCGGCACCGGGTGTTTTCCGGGCATCTTTCGCCGGGCGAGTGATCGTAGTCGGCGGGTTCGCGCTGCGGCGTTGTTGCGACTGCGCAACAGCGGCTTCATCGCCACGCAACGCCGCGCCCGCGAGGATGGAACATCGTCCAGCCTCAGGAGCGACTCACGATGCGAGCCCTTTTCATCGGCGGCACCGTCGACAACAGCGAACTCGATCTCGACGACGGCGCGCCGCCGCGCCATTACCCGCCCAACACCGGCAGCGGCCACGCGCGTTACCGCTTGCATCACGTCGGTTTACGGCAGAGCGATACGGTCTACGCGGTATACGCGGCACCGGACCTCGCCGACGGCGAAGTCGAGCGGGTCGCCGAGGAGCGCGGCTATGCGCGACGGTTCCAGGCGGAGCCGCAGGTCAGCGAATGAACTGAACCCCGGTGAGCCTGCGCGTTGCGCGGCCCTCCCCCCAACCTCTCCCGCATGCATGCGGGAGAGGGGCTCGATATAGAGGCGATCCGCGATCAGCCCTGCAATTCGCGCAAGGTCACCGACGGCGGCGCGTCGAGTACGCGTCGGGTGGCGAACATGCCGGCCGCCAAGGCCGCCAGCACACCGGCGGCAGCGCCGAACGCGGCCATGCGCGCGTCGAATTCCCAGGGCAGGTCGAACACCTGCACCGCGACCACGCCGGCCAACACCGAGGCGGCGATGGCCGCGGTCAAACCGGACAACAGACCGATCGCCGCGAACTCCGAGGCCTGGGCCAGGCGCAACTGGCGCCGGCTGCCGCCGAGCACCCGCATCACCCCGCCTTCGAGCAAGCGTTCGTCCTGGCTCGCGCTGACCGCCGCCATCAACACCAGCACGCCGGCGACCAGGGAGAAATAGAACACCACCTCGACCACGGTCGAGACCTGGTCGGCGGTGCTGCGCACTTGCTTGAGCACCTGGTCGATGTCGATCACCGACAGGTTCGGGAAGCGTTCGACCAACTGCGAGGTGAAACGCGTGCGCTCGGCCGGCACGTTCATCGCGGTGATGTAGCTCGCCGCATAGCCGTCGAGCGAACCCGGAGAGGCGATCACGAAGAAGTTCGGGCGGAAGCTCTCCCAGTCGACCTTGCGCAGGCTGGTGACGGTAGCCTGGAAATTCTGCCCGGCGATGTCGAAACCGACTTTGTCGCCGAGCTTCCAGCCCAGTTCCTCGGCGAAGCCTTCCTCGACCGAGACCTCGGGCTTGGCGAGCTTGCGTGCCGTCCAGAATTTGCCGTCGACGATCTTGTTGTCCGAACGCAGGCTGTCGGCGACCGACAGATTGAATTCGCGCTCGGCCAGTTGCTTGGCGCGTTCGCCGCGCTCGGCATAGTCGGCGCCGGTGACGGCCTTGCCGTTGTACGCGACGAGGCGCCCGCGGATCATCGGAAACAGGGTCGGTGCCGGCAGGCCTTGTTCGCCGATGAAACGGCGCACGTCGGCGATCTGGTCCTGCTGCACGTTGATGATGAAACGGTTCGGCGCGTCGGCCGACAGCGACAGCTGCCAGCGGTCGAGCAGATCGGTGCGCACGAAGGTCAACAACAGCAAGGCCATCAGTCCCAGGCCGAGCGCCGAGACCTGGGCGATGCTGGTGCCGGCGCGGCGGCTGACGTTGGCCAGGCCGTAGCGCAGGCTGCCGCGCAAGCGCGAACGCAGGCGCCGTACCACCACGATCAGGCCCCAGGCCAGCAAGGCGAGCACGGCCAGGGTCGCGGCGATGCCGCCGAGCATGGCCGCGCCGAGCGCGACCGAACCGGCCTTCCACCACAGCAGGGCGCCGAGGCCGAGCAGGCCGACGATCGCCACCACCCAGGCGCTGGGCTCGGTCGGGTCGAGATCGCGACGCAGCACGCGCAGGGCCGGCACGCGCCGCAGCGCGAGCACCGGCGGCGCGCCGAAGGCGAGCAGCACCACCATGCCGACGCCGAAACCCTGCACCGCCGGCAACCAGCCCGCGCCCGGGATCGACATCTTCAAGGCCTGTTCCAGCCATCCACCGATCAGCCATTGCAGGCCGAAGGCGAGCGCAACGCCGATCGCGCTGGCGAGCAAACCCAGCAGCACCATTTCGCCGACATGGATGCCGACCAGGGTGCGTTGGCTGGCGCCCAGGCAACGCATCACCGCGGTGCCGGACAAATGCCGTTCGCTGTGCCGGCGCGCGGCCATCGCCACCGCCACCGCCGCCAATACCACCGAGACCAGCGCTGCCAGACCGAGGAAACGGCCGGCACGGTCGAGGGCCGAACGCACTTCCGGGCGCGCATCGGAGATGGTTTCCAGGCGCTGGCCGCGCTGCAGCGCGGGCTTGGCCGCGGCGATGAAGCGTTCGACCGCGCCGGGTGCGCCGGCGACGACGAGGCGATAGCGGATGCGGCTGCCGGGCTGGACCAGCCCGGTCGCAGGCAGATCGCTGGCGTTGAGGAATACCTTCGGCGCGATGTTGAAGTAATCCAGCGAAGCATCCGGCTCCTGCACGACCAGCGCCGCCAGGCGCAGGCTGGAATCGCCGATCGCGATGCTCTGGCCGATCTGCGCGCCGAGCGTGTCGGCGCCGGCGCGGCTCATCCACACCGTGCCGGCCGCGGGCACGCCCTGCGCATCGCGTTCGGCGCCGCCGGCGCGGTCGACGATGCGGAAGCTGCCGCGCAAGGGAAAGCCTTCGCCGAGCGCGCGCAGATCGCCGAGTTGCAGGCGTTCGCCGACCCGGATCATGGTCTGCAGTTCGGTGGCTTCGGCGCGACGCAGCGCCGGCACCGACGCGGCCCGGCGCAGCGCGCCTTCGATCGGATGATCGGCACGGATCACCGCATCGCCGCCGAGCAGGCGATTGGCTTCGATGGTCAGCGCGCGTTCGGCGCGATCGGTGACGAAGCCGACCGCGGTCACCGCCAGCACGGCCAGCACCAGCGCCGCGAGCAGGATGCGCACGTCGCCGGCCTTGAGGTCGCGGCGCAGCTGTCGCCACGCCAGCGACACGGTGCGGGGCATGCCGCTCACCCCTGCACCAGGCGGCCGCTGTCGAGGCGGATGCGGCGGTGGCAACGTTCGGCCAGGTGTTCGTCGTGAGTCACCAGCACCAGGGTGGTGCCGGCATCAGCATTGAGTTCGAACAGCAATTCGATGATCGCCTGGCCGGTGTGGGTGTCGAGGTTGCCGGTGGGTTCATCGGCGAACAACAACGCAGGCCGGGTCACGAAGGCACGCGCGAGCGCGACGCGCTGCTGCTCGCCGCCGGACAATTGGCGCGGGTAGTGATCCAGGCGCTGGCCCAGGCCGACCTTGGCCAGGATCGCCTGCGCCGGCGCGAACGCATCGCGGTCGCCGCGCAATTCCAGCGGCAGCATCACGTTTTCCAACGCGGTCAGCGACGGCAACAGCTGGAAGCTCTGGAACACGAAGCCGACTTTCTCGCTGCGCACGCGCGCACGGCCGTCCTCGTCGAGCGAGGAAATCGGTTCGCCGTCGAGCGTGACCGTGCCGCTGCTCGGCGAGTCCAGGCCCGCCATCAACGACAGCAGGGTGCTCTTGCCCGAGCCCGAGGCACCGACGATCGCGACCGTGTCGCCCTTGGCGATCGAAAATCCGACCCCATCGAGGATCGTGAGTTCGCCCGAGGGCAAGGCCACGCGCTTGCTCAGCCGGTCGACCTCGAGCGTCGGCACCGCTGCCGGCGCGCGCACCGCCGCTTCAGCGTGCGTCTCGTCGCTGCCCTTCACGATGGAATCGGCCATGATCGAATCAGCCAGGTTGGAAGCTGCCATGATCGTCCTATCTGCTTGCCTCGCCGTATCTTCGGGAGACGTTATTAAATGAGTTTTAAGAACCGCAACCGCGAGGGCCCCGACACCGGGCATCGCGACGACGCCGGCACCACCGCCCCTGATCGCATCCGCACCCGCGGCCCCGCCGCCGATGTCGCGCCCGGGAAACAACGATATGCGGCATCGCCGGGCCGCGTTCAATGGGCCGTTGGTCGTGGCGCCCGCGCCGCGCTGCTGGCCGCAGCCGTAATGCTGACCGCCTGGGCGCCGCTGCAGGCCCAGCCCGCGGCGGCCTCGAAAACGCCGGCCAAGCCCGCGCTCGCCGCGCCGACCGCCAAGGCGGCGCGCACCGTGCTGTTCATGGGCGACTCGCTGTCGGCCGGCTACGGCCTGGCCGCCTCGCAAGGCTGGGTCGCGCTCACCGCCGAACGCATCGCCAAGACCAAGCCCGGCTGGAAAGTCGTCAACGCCAGCATCAGCGGCGAAACCACCGCCGGCGGCGCCTCGCGGATCGCCGGCGAACTGCAGCGTAACCGCCCTAGCGTGGTGGTGATCGAACTCGGCGCCAACGACGGCCTGCGCGGCTTGCAGCTGGCGCAGAGCCGGGCCAACCTCGAACGCATGATCGCCGCAGCGAAAGCGGCCAAGGCGCAGGTGCTGCTGATCGGCATGCGCATGCCGCCGAACCTCGGCAAGGAGTACACATTGGGCTTCGAGCGCAACTTCCGCGAACTGGCGAGCCGGCACGGCACCGTCCTGCTGCCGTTCCTGCTCGAACCGATCGCTCTCGACCGCACCGCCTTCCAGGCCGACAACCTGCACCCGATCGCGAGCGCGCAGCCGAAGCTGCGCGATCACGTGTGGACCCGGCTCGGACCGATGCTGAAGTAGGACCGAGCTGATGAGAGCGGGCTGATTAAAGCCGGCTCGACGCAGGCGCCACGGCGTCCGCCTCAGGCGTTGTGACGGGCCGCGGTCGAACGCGCGCGTGCGTGCGGCCGGTCGGCATCGCGGCCGAGATAGGCCTTGCAGCGGAACTGGTCGATGTCGTTGATGCGCAGAATATTGCGTTTGCGGCTGACCAGACCGCTGCGATGCCAGGTCTGCAGCTGCGCGTTCAACTTCGGCCGGCTCGCATTGACCATCGCCGCCAGAATGCTCTGGGTCGGCGGCAAGGCCACCTCGAAACTGTCCTCGCGCGGACGCGTCTGCGATCGCATCAGCGACAACAGATACCTCGCCAGACGCGATTCGAGACGATGCAGGCACATCGTCTCCAGGCTTTCCACCGCTTGCCGCAAACGCATGCACAACGAGGCATGGGCGCGTTCGATCACCGCCGGGTCGGCGGTCAGGCTGGGGAAATGGCGGCGCGACAGCAACAGTATGCGGGTCGGGCTGTAGGCCACCGCGGTGAAGGTGTGCGAGTGGGTGTCGAGCAACGGCGTTTCGTCCACCGTTTCCCCGCTTTCGATGGTGTCGACGATGAGCTCCTGGCCATCGGGACCGTACAGCAGCTTGTAGATCCGCCCGTGGATGACGAAGGCGAGGAAGTCGCTGGGATCGTTCTTGAAGAACAGCGCATCGCCTTCTTCGAGATTGAGTTCGGTGGAATGACGGGCGATGTGTTCCAGCAGCGTCGCCGGCAAACCGCGCAGGAGATTGCAGCGATCCAGGCCCCAGCGGCGCCGGCGCACGGCGATGTTGTCTTCGAGTGTCACGCACATACGGGCGGCCGCGTGCCCGAGCTGGCGGTTGCGTAAGTCCGGGCGGCGACGAGGCCGCGATGATGATGGCCGCGCATGCGGCCGATGGCACGTTGCATAACGCCCCCTGTGGATCGTCTGCGTTCGGAGCCTGCGGCGAGCGTCGAGATCCGTCGATCGAGCTGTATCGGAGGTGCGGCGCCGTTGCGGCGCCGCCAGCGCGAACCCGGCACGCAGGAGCCGGTACGATGCCGGCGCCAGCAACGGCCCGGCATCGTGTCCCTTGCGGATTACGCGTACGGCGACGGCTTGAACGAGGTGAGCACGGTCAACAGGCTGGACAGGTTGTCCGACACGCCGGTCTGGGCGACCTTCTCGGTGGCGCCGGCGGCGGCGGTGGTGTCGACGCTGTAGATCTGCATCACGCCCTGGTTGGCGGCGGCCAGCGACAGCGAATTCTGCTGCTGCTGCGAAGAAACCGCGTTCTCGAACAGGATGCCGGTGGAGTGCGCGGCGGCCTGGAAGATCGAGCCCATGGCGAAGGCCGGCGCTTCGCCGATGACCTTGACGTTGGACTGGGTGACGGCGTCGGTGATCTGGTTGTTGACTGCGGTAGGAAAGGCCATGAAGAAATCCTCGGTTGCGGATTAGTGGAAAGCGGATGAACCCGGATGCCGGCCCGGCTCGGCGGGAGCGCGGGCCGGCATCTGCGGCCCGACCGTTACGGTCGGACCCGAACGGCTACGACGGCTGCGGGTCGGACCGATTACGGCTTGAACGCGCGCAGCACGGTCAGCAGGCTGGTCAGGTTGTCGGACACGCCGGTCTGGGCGATCTTTTCGGTCGCGCCGGCGGCGGCGGTGGTGTCGAGGCTGTAGATCTGCATCACGCCCTGGTTGGCCGCCGCCTGGGCCAGCGTGTTCTGCTGCTGCTGCGCGGACACGGCGTTCTCGAACAGGATGCCGGTCGAATGGGCCATCGACTGGTAGATCGAGCCCATCGCGAAGGCAGGCGCCTCGCCGATGACCTTGACGTTGGACTGGGTGACAGCATCGGTGATTTGATCGTTGACGGCGGTAGGGAAAGCCATGTTGAACTCCTTGGAGGAATGAGTACGGCCGATGCCGTACGTGGTGGAAGAACGAGTCATCTATCGCGTTGTGAAGCCGATGCCGGCGCCTTTGCGGCGTGTTTTAGTTGTTGTTCCGATCGGGTTTCGCAGCAGTATTCCCGCTGTTTTCCGCATCGGCACGCGACTGGTCCGATGGCGCGGAATCCTGGGTCTTCGGGATCAGGCCGTTGTCCTTCGCGGCGTCGATCACGCTTTGCAGTTGTTTGGCGAGCGGCCCGAACTTTTTGTCGAAACAGGCCTCGACTTCGAGATGGACCAGATGCGCGAGGTGGTCGGCGATCTGCGCGATCATCGGCCGCTCGCCGGTGGCGCCGCCGGGGTTGCCCGGCTGCGGCTTGGGCGGGCGCAGGTCGTCGAGCGAGGTCGCGCGTTCGACCGCGCCGAGCACGGCGGCCTCGGCCTCGCGCTCGGCGCGCGCGTCCTTGCGCACTGTCGCCTGAGTGCGGCGCAGGCTCTGCTCGATCACGTCCTCGATGCGCTGGCGACCGGACTCGATCAGGTTGCCGGCCTGCGAACGGCCGAGTTGCCCGACCGTCGGCGCGGCGGCCGCGCGCGCCTTCGAGTCGGCATCGATCGCATCGAGCACCGAGCCCACCTCCATGCGTTCGCCGTCGCTGAGTCTTCGGCCGAGCACGTGCAAGGCCAACAGGTCGACGCGATGATCCAATTCGGTACGGATCGGATCGACGGCCTTGCCGAGCGCGGAGCCGTTGACGGCGGCGCCATTGACGGCGGCTGCGCTGGCGAAGGTCGTATCCGGGGCGACGGCGGTCATCGGTGCGCACCCAACCGCTTCACCAACGCGCCCAGCACCTGCTGCGGCTGCACGCCGACCAGCTTGGCCAGAGCGGTCAGCACTTGCTCGGGCGACACCCCGGCCAGTTTGGTCAGCGCATCGAGCACGTCGGGACGCAGGAAGCGTTCGATCAGTTCGTCGCCGTCGGCGGCCGGTGCCGGGGCTTCGGCAGGCATGGACACCGGCTCGGCCAGGTGTTCCAACGCCTCGCGCGATGCCGCATGCACCATCGCGATGGCCTGCTCCGATGCGACTTGCGCAGCCTTCGCCGCCGGCAGATCGAACAGACCTTCCAGTTCTTCGTGCAGCAGGTAATGCAGATTCTCGTCCATTGCGAACTCCGGTCTTACAAGGGATGCGATACGCAATGCGGTCGCCGATCAGGCCGGGCTGGGCTTGCGCGTGACGGTGACGACGGACGCCGGCGCCTTGTAACCGGCGATCGCCGCGGTGATTTGACGCGTGCCGGCAAGGCCCGCGAGCGGGCCGACCGTGGCCTGCCAATACGCCGCCGAGACGCTGGCGACCAGTTGCTGCAGTTGCACGCCGAGGTTGGCCTGGCCCGGCGCGGAGGCGTCGAAAGGCACCAGTTCGTAGGCCAGCAGCACGACCGTGCGCAGGAATTCTTCCTGGATATCGCTGTGTTCGACGCCCTGCGCATCGGAACCGAGCAGGTAGGAACGCCAGTTGATGAACAGGTTCAGGACCCGGGTCAGCGCCGCGAACCACAGGCTGCGCAGGCCGCTGTCGCCGACCAGGGTTTCGACCAGGGTCTGGAACGCGGCGTAAGCGCGGTCGAGGTTGGCGACGCTGCCGATCAGCGCCATCGCCGCAGCCAGTTGCTCCTGGATCACCGGTTTGCCGGCGACGAACAGCTCGTCCAGCGAAGCGGCGCTGCGCACCAGGCTCACGAGCTGGGCGATCTGGATGCCGTTCAGGGCTTGCAGGCCGGCGAACATCAGCGTGTCGGCTGCCGCGCGCAACACGTCGGTATCGACATAGCCATCGAAACGCTCGCCCTCGGCCGATGCGAACCCTGCCGAGGGATGGGTATCGAAGGCGATGAAGGGGTATTTGGCGGCGACGAAGCTGCGGTAGTGGCAGGCGTCGCCGAGGCGGAAACCCAGCAGGCTCGCGTTCGCGGTCAACAGCTCGTAATAGCTCGGGCCCTGCTCCGACGACGGCAGGTCGAACGATTCGCACAAGGCCATCGTGTTGCGCTTGCCGGCGGCGTCGACCCGCTCGCGCGTGTGCGCACTGGCGACAGCGTAGCGGCGCAGGGTCAGGCCGTCGCAGGTCAGGCGGTCGTCGCGGAACATCTCCTCGAGCAGTCCGGCGGCATCGTAGGCGCGATGCGCCGACGTACCGGCGACGTCGCGCGCGTCTTCGGCTTGCCGCCCCTTGGCTGCGCCCAGGCAGGCGAATACATAGTCCGAATAGGCGCGATAGAAACCCGTGCCCGGCAGGCGCAGCGAGTAGGCCATGGCATAGCCGATCGCCGAACGGTTGTCCGAACACACGCCCATGCCTCCACCGCATTGGAGGTGATTGGTCAGCTGCACGGCACGGGTGCCGGCGCCGGCGCCGAAGAAACGGGTCAACTCCGGGCCCGGTTGGAGCTGCAGTTGCGCGGTCAGGAAAGCGAACAGCTCGGCGTAGTGGCCGTCCCGGTTCTCGCTGACCGACAGATCGATGCCGATCACCTCGCCCAAGGCCGGGTCCTCGAATAGGGGCAGGATCCGGCTGCCGAGATCGCGCTCCAGCACCTCCGCGCCGCCCGCCGCCGTCTGCGCCAACAGCTTGTATTGAGTCTGGCGCGCCTGGTTGTAGCTGGCCGCCACCGCATTGGCCGCGTGGATCTCGTCCGCGCCGATGGCGGTCTGCAGGTGGGCGACGCCCTGCTGTTCGAGATAAAGCAGGCTCATCGCCATCCACTGCAGATAGCGCGTTTCGCCGTCGGGTTCGGCGCGCAGCTTGTCGATCGCGAACGAACGCGCGAAGTAAGCGTCGTCGAACGGGGTGTACTGCCCGGCGCTGTAGATCTTGCGGTTGAAGTAACGCAGCGCCGGCATCAGCTGGTCGAGCGTGGCCGCCGCATTAGGCGTATTGGGCTTCGCCCCTTTGGCGAGGCCTTCGAGCGCGTCGCGCACGGTCTTGTATAACACCGGATCGGTGGCGGCGATGCCGCGGCGCAGGTTCAGGCCCAACCACCGCGTCAGGCAGACGCAGGCGATGTAGATGTCCTCGGCGATGCATTCGCCGCGCTCGTAGCGTGCGCGATTGCCGCTGGCGGCCAGGCTGGCGAGCGGATTGCTCTGCTCCATCAACAACAGCGCTTTGAGAAACAGCGACAAGACGCCACGCCCGGCCTGGGCGTCGTCGGCTGCGCCGCCGAACAGCCCGGCCAGCGACAACTGCCGGCCCTGGGGGATGGCGACCGTGGCCTGTACCTCGGCGGTGCCGTCGCGGCCCTGGACCTTGTACGCGACTTGCAGTTGCAGCGCATCGCTGGCCACCGACGCCGCATCCTCGACCGGCAGGATCCCGGCGAAACGGCTGTGGTAGTCGAAGCGGTAACTCGGCAACGTCAGCGAAGGCAAGGCGAAATAAGCCACGGCCTGGGTCCTGTGGGTGGGATGCGGCGAAGGTGGTCCGGCGCGGGCGTGGGTTCACGCCCGCGCGGGACGGCGCGGCGGTCAACTGCCTTTGCGGTTCTGCAGCAGCGAGGAGTACTTGGCGATGCTCGAGTCGATGCGGTCGATGGCGAAGCTCGCCGACTCGGCTTCCATCGCACCGGCCGCGGCGGCGACGGCGGCGGCCGCGCCCATGAGGATGTCGGTGGCGAGAATGCCCAGCGCGTCCTCGGCGGCTTTCTCAAGCTGGTTGTCGACCAGGTCCTGAGTCATCTGCCGCATCAGGATGCCTTGGCTGGCCAGCGCGATCTTGCTGACCCCGTCGAAATACGCCGCGGCCGATTGCGCCACCAGACCCGCGGCCTGGCTGATCATCATGTCCGGGCCGGTCGCGATCTGCGACGGTGCATACGAGGCGGTCTCGGCGTTGGTGAACTGCACCGCCTGCACGATCTGCTGATTGAGCGCATCCGTCGGCGGCGGATCGGGTACCGACGGATCCCCGCTCTTGGCCATCGCCAGACTGCGCGCCGCGGCCAGCGGCGACGGCGACGGCGGCGGCGTCGACGGAGGTGGCGACGGCGGTGTCGTACCCGTGGCGGCCGAGGATGGCGTCGCGGCTGCGCTGGAAGACGACGCGGCGGCGGGCGTCGCTGCCGGCGCAGCGGTGGCCGACGGCGATGCCGCGGCCGCGGCCGGCGCGTTCGGATCGGCAGCGGCCGGCGTCGCGGGACTCGCGCTTGCGCTCGCGTCGGCCGGCGTCGTAGCCGGCGCATCGGTGGGCGTCGCCGCAGGCGCGGGAGCGGCCGTCGCCTCGCTCGGTGTCGCAGTTGCAGCGCTTGGCGGTGCCGCGGGCGCGGCCGGCACGCTCGCCGGATCGGGCGCGGCAGGTGCGGCGGGTACGGCCGGCGCTGCGGGCGCGGCAACGGGCGCGGCGACAGCCGGTGCCGGGGTCGCCGCGGTCGCGCTGGCCGCGGCCGCATCGCTGGCGGGCGGATCGATCGGTGCGGGCGGAGTGGTGGCGTTGATCGTCATGGCGGCGGGTATCGCTATAGGCGGTATGGCAGCGGATGCCGCAACGGGCGGCGTGACGCTGGCCGTCGCGGTGGAGGATGTCGGCGCGGGCGAGGTGCTCGCCCCCGACGGTGCGGACGGTGCTGGCGGGGACGCTGCGGTCGCGCTACGAGCCGTTTTCTTGCCCGACGCATTCTTGTGCTTGCCGGGCCTTGGTCTCATCGCCAGGCGCTCGCGCGACGAGTGACAGGCTCATGCGCTCGCCCCGCCGGCGTCGGCGCCGACGCGACGCAGGTCATGGTTTCTCCCCGATCGCCATGATCAGCGCGACCGCCTTGGACACTACCGCGCTCGAGATCTGGTTGAGCACTTGCTGGCTGTGCACGGCGTTCTGCAGCGACAGGCCGGCCGAGTGGCTGGAGACCTGATAGAGGGATGCGATCGCTTGCGCGGGCGCTTCGGCGACCACCTTGACGTTGGTTTGAGTAACAGCGTCGGTGATCTGCGAATTGACGGAGGTCTCTTCGGCCATGAGCCTGTCCTTGAATGCTGCGGTTTGGAGGGATCGGCATGACCGGCGCCTGAATCGCGCTGTGCATTCCGTTATTCGTCGTGGGTCTGATTGGGAGGAACGCCCGGCCACTACTGTTGTGAAGCGCGATTTCCCCGATGCGGCGGCAGGTCACGGAGCGAGCAGCCTTTCCCGCCCGCCGGACCCGCTCACTCGCGCGCCATCGCCGTCTTGAGCCGGTTGCGCAGCAGTTCCACGCGCTTGCGCGCGAGCGGCTGGTTGATCTGGAATTTCTGGGCGATCACCGGATACGGCAGATCGTCGATGAAGCGATAGGCGAACAGGCGGCGCTGCTCGCGGCTCAAGCGCGAAACCGCGGCGACGACGCGGTCGAGCTGCTGGTCGAGTTCGAGCTTCTGCAGCGCCGACAGGCCGTCGTGGGCGAAACCGCTGGCTTCGCTGTCGATCTCGCGGTTGCGGTCGAACACTTCGCGGTCGCGTCCGCGCCGGCGCACGCTGTCGAGAAAGACGTGACGCAACACCACGAACAGGAAGCCGCAGGGATCGGTCACGGTCTGCGGCGCGCGGCGCATGAACAGCAGAGCCTTGATCGCGGTATTGGCCAGCAGCTCCTCGGCTTGGTCGCGCTGGCCCTCGGCGAAGCGGCGCGAGCGCGCCTCCAACTCGGGCAGGCACATCCGCCATGCGTTGGCGAACATTTCATCGGCGACCTTGAAGTCGTCGCGCTCAGTCTTGGGACGTTCCATCACTCGCTTCTCCTGTGTCGAGCACCTGAGAGCGAGTCTGGTTAGGGGGTCTGGCGATGGCTGTTACTTGGGTGACACGCGCCTGCTGCTGAGGGCGATGAAGTGCGCACCCCGTCGCGATACGCGACTTCCGTTTGGGTTTTCGTCGAGGTGTTGCGATTTCGTCACCATCGCCGATGTCCGCAATACGCGTCGGATGCCGTTGCGCGCGCGAGGCGGCAAGGCTGCGGGCGTCACGGAAGGCGCGTGCGCCACGACACGTCGCGGCGGCGTTTCAAACGATCGTCGAGCCGTGCCGCAGAGCCGCGGGCAAGTCGCGAACCGATCGCAGCGCGCTCGATGAATGCGCCGCAGACGCGATTGCGTCACAGATCCTCGCCGTCGCGGCGTCGATCGAATGCGACAGCGTCATGCCGCGGTGCGCGTGCGCGATCGCGGCAAGCCCGCTCAGGCGGCGCGGGCGTGGCCGGCGCCGTCCCACCCGAGGCCGCGCAAGGCGCCGTCCCAACCCCAGGTCACGGCGCAGCATGCCGCCACCACCAGGCCCCAGGACACGCTGCCTTGCGGCAAGGTCTGCAACGGCGCTTGCAGCGCGGGCAGCCAGTTCGCGCTGGTCGCCAGCATCATGCCGACGCCGACCACCAGCAACAGGCCCAGCAGTCCGCTCTGCAACAGACGTTCGAGGCGGTCGCCCGCGTTCGCGGCGGACTCGGCCCGGCGCGCCACCTGCGCGGCGAAACCGTAGGGAATCGGCTCCATCACCGGCGCGCGCAGCGCCCGGCTGAGCAAACGGTACTGGGCCAGGCGCGGATCGTCGGCGCCCATCGGCATGCCGGCGCGCTCTTCCTGCAGTGCGCGCTCCTGCAGCCGCCATTCGCGCGCGATGGGTTCGTCGTCGAAGCGCGGTTCGTGATCGGACGGAATGCCGTTGCGGTTCATGCGAATTCTCCCAACCGGGCTTCGAGGCGCTGGCGCAGGCGGGCGCGAGTCCGGAACAGATGGCTCTTGATCGTACCCTCGGCCAGGCCGGTCATGCTGGCGATTTCGCCGATGGGTACTTCTTCGAGGTGATACAGGGTCAACAAGGTGCGTTGCAGCGGCGGCAGCGCTTCGATCTCCGCGTGCAGGCCGGCGGCGATCTCCTCGTCGGCGCAGGCGGCCTCCAGATCGAAGCCGTCGCTGACCAGGTCGAGCGGCGACAAGGCGTCCTCGTCGTCGGCGACCTCCAGGATCGGAATGCGCTTACGTTCGAGATGGCGCTTGGCGACCGAATAGGCGACCTGGCCGATCCACGACTTCAGCGGGCTCTCGTGGCGGTACTGATGCAGGCACTGGTGCACGCGCAGGAACGCCTCCTGGCATAGCTCGCGAGTGTCGTCGGGGTGCCGCACCATGCGCTGGATGATGTGCCAGCACAGCCCCTGATAGTCCCGCACCAGGCGCTCGAAAGCGCCCGGCGCCTGGGCCAGGACGGCAGCGACCAGGCTGCGGTCGTCGTTGATGGGGAGGCCGGTCATCGCACTGAAGATGCGGCCTGGGCGCAATCGGTTGCAGTGACGACGATATCCATCGCGATATGACAACGGTCAACTTCTGCCCGGCCCGGCCGGAACCCCGGGCCCGGGCTTCCGCCCCGGGCGGCGCCGCTCTCCCGACCCGCCTCACTGCCGGCACGACCGCCGGCCCGGGCGCCCGCGACCCGGCCTGCAACCGAACGCCGGCTGCCTGTATCCATTGCCCCGAACGCCAATCGTCCCGAACCCCAACCCGAGGAGACCGCCTCCATGCAATTCGAGCTACTTATCCCGATCACCCTGTTCGTCTGCATCGTCTTCGCGATCAAGATCGTCGTCGAGGCGCGCTTTCGCAACAAACTGCTCTCGACCGGCGGCGCCGAAGAGCTGCTGCGCTCGATGGCCCGCGACGAGGACATCCGTCGCCGCCACGGTGCATTGCGCTGGGGCATCGTCATGGTGTTGCTGGCCGCCGCCTTCGGCATCATCGAAGCCGCCGGTTGGCGCGAAGCCAGCCCAGGCATGGTCGCAGTGCTGCTCGGCGCCTGCGGGTTGGGCAATCTCGCCTACTACTTCATTTCGCGCAAGCTGAATTGACCAAAGTCGTAGGGGCTTAGCGCCGGCTTCGGCCGAAAGGCGGTTTCCTGCGGGTGCGGACGCGGCGATGATCGCCGCTTCCGCCCCGGAGCCCCCCGCATGCGCCCGCTCGCACCGCTGCCTTTGCTCGTTGCCTGCCTGTTCGCCGTCGTCGCCTCATGGCCGTCGCTGGCCGGCGCCGCGGCCGACGCTCCCGAGCGACGCGATACTCTCGACCGCCGTATCGTCATGACCGTCGACGATCTGCCCTGGGCGCAGTTGCCGTCGGTGCCCAGCGCCGACGCGATCGACGGCCATCGCCGCCTGGTCGCGGCGATCGAACGCGCCGGCGTCCCGGCGATCGGCTTCGTCAACGAGGGCAAGCTCGAACACGACGGCCAGGTCCAGCCGGAACGCCTGGCGATGCTGCGCGACTGGCTCGACGCAGGCGCCGAGCTCGGCAACCACAGTCACGGCCATCTCGATCTGCACGAGGTCGGTCTGCCGGCCTACCAGGCCGACATCCTGCGCGGCGAACGGCAGTTGCGGCCCGTGCTGCAACGCGCCGGCCGCGAGCCGCCGCGCTGGTTCCGCCATCCCTATCTGCGCGCCGGTCGCAGCGCCCAGGACAAGGCCGATCTGCAGCGCTTCCTCGCCGGACACGGCTATCGCATCGCCCCGGTCACCGCCGACAACACCGACTGGATCTGGGCCACCGCCTACCTGCGCGTCGGCGAATCGCCCGATGGCTCCAAGCGCGAGGCGCGCAAGCTCAAGGCGAAGCTGCGTCGCGACTACGTCCAGCACATGGGCCGCAAGCTCGATTACTACGAACGACAGTCGACCGCCCTGCTCGGTTATGCCCTGCCGCAGATCTGGCTGATCCACGCCAATCTGCTCAATGCCGACACCTATGGCGAGCTGGTCGCGATGGTGCGCAAGCGCGGCTACCGTTTCGTCGGCCTGGACGAAGCGATGCGCGACCCCGCCTTCGAGCGCGCCGACGCCTACCTTGGGCCCGCCGGACCGAGCTGGCTGCACCGCTGGGCGATCGGCGAGCACAGGCCGGCGAGCTTCTTCGTCGGCGAACCGCAGACGCCGGCCTGGGTGATGAAGCTGGCCGAGATCGAATCGGAATGAGCGCTGCTGGTGCAGGAGCGGTGTTAGCCGCGGCCGTCGCTGGCATTTGAGTGTCGCGGTCGCGGCTTGCGCCGCTCCTACCCAAAGCCGGGCGCGGTCACGAACGATCCAGGGCCGTGCGCAACACCGGCACGGTGGTGACATCGTCGACGCCCTTGAGCGCGGCGACCCGCTCGCGCAGGTCCGCCAGTTCGCTCGGCGAATGCGTTTCGACCAGCACCATCAGGTCGATCTCGCCTGCGACGCTGTGGATCAGGCGCACCTGCGGCAACTGCGCCAGCGGCGGCACCACGTCGTCGCAACTGAAGCCCTCGCCATAGCGCAGCAGCAACCAGGCCCGCAGTGGGTCGCCGCCGCTGCCCAGGCGCACCGTGTATTGGGCGATGACCCCGGCGGTTTCCAGGCGCTGCAGCCGCTCTTGCACGGTGCTGCGCGACAGGCCGACGGCCTTGGCCAGGGCGACCGTCGACGAGCGCGCATTGTCCTGCAACAGCGCGATCAGCTTGCGGTCGGTTTCGTCGAGCGTCTTCATCGCGAGGGCCACCCATCCGGCGAGGTCGCCGGCAGCACCGCCGGCCTGACCGGCATTCTGCCGGGTTGAGACCGGCGCACGCGAATGCGCACGATAAGCCATCGCCCCGCGCCCCGACCGGAACCGCACCGATGGCCGCCTCCGGCTTCGCCGACCTGCCCGCCCCGCCCTACTACGCGGTGATCTTCTCCTCGCAACGCAGCGCCGCGGACGCCGAAGGCTACGACCGCACCGCCACGCGCATGGCCGAACTGGTGCGCGACCAGCCCGGCTTCCTCGGCTTCGAGTCGACCCGCGGCGCCGACGGCTTCGGCATCACCGTCGCCTACTTCGACAGCGAACAATCGATCCGCGCCTGGCGCGAACATGCCGAGCACACGGTCGCCCGCGACCTCGGCCACCGCCGCTGGTACCAGCGCTTCGAGCAACGCATCGCCGTCGTCCAACGCGCCTACGGCGGCCCCCATACCCCTTCCGACTGAATCCTGCTTGCGACCCGAGCCACCCATGACCCAGCCGAACCGCATCGCCCTGATCCCCATCGACGTGCAACGGGGCTTCGACTATCCGCCGTGGGGCAGACGCAACAACCCCACCATGGAGGCCAATGGCCAGCGTCTGCTCGCGGCGTGGCGCGAGCATGGATGGCCGCTGATCCACGTCCGCCACGATTCGATCCATGCCGACTCCACCCTGCACCCCTCGCATCCCGGCAATGCCTTTCGTCCCGGTTTCGAACCGCGAGCAGGAGAAACGGCGATCGGCAAATCGGTCAATGCCGCCTTCATCGGCACCGACCTGGATCTGCGCCTGCGCCGGCTCGGCGTCGACACCGTCGCCCTGTTCGGGGTCAGCACCGACATGTGCGTATCGACCACCGCGCGGGTCGCCAGCAACCTGGGCTATCGCACGATCGTCGTCGCCGATGCCTGCTTCTGCTTCGACCTCGCCGATGCCGACGGCAGCACGATCCCGGCCGAAACCATCAGCCGCGCGCACCTGGCCACCTTGCGCGCCGAGTTCGCCGAAGTGATCGACAGCGACGCGCTGATCGCGCGGATCGCTTGCGCGTAGCGAAGAGACCACCACCGCGACGAAGCCATCGGCCCCCTCTCCCGCAATGCGGCGACCGCAGGGAGTGCACAGCTGAGAGGATTGGGGTAAGGGCAAGCCCCCAGTCGAAATTACCTGCTTACACGGCGCAAAACTTGTTTCGCCGAAACCAATCGACGAACCGGATTCGTCGCGCTTGCCAGCGAATGCATCCTGCTTCTCGCACACCGCACCGTTCACGGGGCGACGAACGGTATTGCATCCGGTTTTTCACGGGCGTATCGTTCGCGGCCTTCGTCCTGGCGACGCATTCGACCGACCTCCTTCCGTGCATTTCATTCTCGACATCGCCAAACAGAACGCACCGCGGCCCTCGTGCCACGGCCTGTTCGACCGCGCGTCGACGAAGCGCGGTCGCATCGACTTTCTGCACACGCCGGACTGACTCCCTTAGCCATGGGAGATCGGTCGCCCCGATCTCCCGAGGAACGCGAACGCCCTCGGTTCACTACCGGGGGCGTTTCCGTTTCAGCGTCCGCAAAGGGAAAAACCAACCAATAACGCGAGTCCATACGCCCCGAAGCATCCGAGAGGAAAGGGGATGAGCCGTCGAGGCGCTTTAAGCGCTGTGTCCCGATGCTTCGGCACGGGCGGCCGGTCATGGAGTCGCAGAGATGGGCGCTTGCGCCCCAACCCATTGCCGATTGGCGACAGTCGGCAATACGAAGCATCCGAAGAAACGGACGACAGCGGTACGGGTTCGCAGCCTGTCCGGTGCGCGCGGCGTTGCCGTGGCGTATGCCGACGTGCGTGGATGGATGTTTCTCAAACTGACGGTAGCTCAGCGGTTAGAGCGGCGACTTTGTGCGCAGGTCATCGGTTCGATTCCGATCCATCAGCCCCTTGGATATAGCTCAGGCGGTTAGAGCAACAGCGTTCGATGCTGTCAGTCGCGGGTTCGATTCCCGCTATCCCAACTGCCTTCCAAGCAGTTAATCAGGAACGAAAGTTCCGACTCAGGAAACGCCCCGCGCGGCGTTTCGCCAAACGCCGCGTTCGCGCGGCGCGCAACGGAACGACGCAGCGGCGACATCGCCGGACCCGCGCCCTCGTGGCGCGCGACGGTGCGGCGCAAGCCTCGCGACAGGGAACGTCGCGAACGCGAGCCGCTTCGTCTCGCGCCGGCAGCGCGCGGGTTTCGCGATGACGACGCCAGGGGCGTTTCCTACCTATCTTCCACCGACGCGCGTGCGCGGCGGATCACCGCGCCTTTGCGACGACCGATTCGGTCGCAACGGCCACCACCACGGATCGGGCCCACCGGAACCACAAGGAGAACACCATGTTCTGGATGAAGAAAGTCGTGGTCGGCGATGCCGAGCGCGCCCTGGTTTACCGCAATCGCCGGATCGAGCGCGTGCTCGGCCCCGGCGTCCACCGCCTCGGCAACTGGAAGCGTCAGCTCGACCTGTCGCTGCACTCGATCGTCGACGCCCAGTACAACGGACGCGACGCCGATGCGCTGATCGCCGGCCTCGGCGCGCGCCTGGACGACCACTTCGTGCTCGCCAACCTGGGCATGCAGGAGATCGGCCTGATGCTGCGCAACGGCAGGATCGACGAGGTCCTCGCACCGGGCACCCGCCAGTTGTACTGGAAGGGGCTGGCGCAGATCGAGGTGCGGACCATCGCCCTCGCCGACGGCCTGGCGATCGAGCCGGACGTCGCCAACCGCTTGCGTCAGCTCGCTTACCTGGACCGCATCGCGGTCGCCGGCGCGGTGCCGACCGAGTCGGCCGGGCTGTTGTTCGTCGACGGCAAGTTCGTGCGCCGTCTCGAACCGGGCGCCTATGCGTTCTGGAACTTCCGCAAGAACGTCAGCGTCGAGGTGATCGAGCTGCGCATGCAGGCGATGGAGGTATCGGGCCAGGAATTGCTGACCCGCGACAAGGTCTCGCTGCGCGTGAACCTGGCGGCGAGCGTGCGCGTGACCGACCCGGTCGCCGCGCGCACTCGGGTCGCCAAGCATGCCGAGCACGTCTATCGCGAGCTGCAGTACGGCCTGCGCAAGGCGGTCTCGTCGAAGACGCTGGACGAGTTGCTCGGCGACAAGGCCTCGCTCGACGCCGACATCTTCGCCTACGTGCGCGGCCAGGTCGCCGGCATCGGCGTCGAGGTGCTCGGGGTCGGCGTCAAGGACGTGATCCTGCCGGGCGAGATGAAGGAGATCCTCAACGGCGTGGTGCAGGCGGAGAAGACGGCGCAAGCCAACGTGATCCGCCGCCGCGAGGAGGCCAACGCCACGCGCAGCCTGCTCAACACCGCGAAGTTGATCGAGGACAGCCCGGTGCTGATGCGCCTCAAGGAGCTCGAGGCGCTGGAAAAGATCACCGAGAAAATCGATAAGTTGACCGTGTTCGGCGGTCTGGAGGGTGTCATGACGCAGTTGGTAAGTCTGAAGGGCAAGGGCTGAGCGCAGGGCCGGGCGGCCATTCCGCCCGGGTTCCGATAGCGCGTCGGCCTGAAGGAAAACGCGAACGCCGCTCCCACCGGAGCGGCCATCTCATCGTGCCCGAGGGCGCGATGGACTATCGGATGAAGAATCCTTATGCGACACGATATGTACAAAGTGATCGTCGAACGGCCGCGGCGTGGAGGCTTCCACGCTTCGCGTCCGCCGCGCGATCCGAACGACGAGCGCCAGCGCGAGAGCCTGAAGTTCCGCCACCGCCACGACCCGAAATGGCTCAATGAAAACCTGCGTCCGCTGCAGCGCTACCTGGGAAGGCAGCTCGGGCGACGTTGGGATTTCGTCTACTCGGAACTGTGCGGGCAAGTCGACCGGCGCAACACCGTGCAGCAGCACATCCACCAACACATCGAGGATTTCGTGGCGATGCAGGTGCATCGGATCGACGGCGAGCTGTACGCCTTGCGCCGTTACGGCGGCTTCAAGACCTTGGCCGAGTCCTGGCACGACCTGTACGTGTGCCCGGACAGCGGTTGCCTGATGCGCAACGAAGCGGCGATCCGTTTGCGGATCGAGCGGCGGCGTGCGCATGCGCGGGACGTACGCAACCGCCGGCAAGGGCTGGAACCGGAGGTGCGCAGGCTCGGGCCGACCGCCCAGTTGCGTCGCATCGACGGCATCTGGTATGCGATCGAGCTGGCACCCATGCCCGCATCCTGGCAACGCCAGCCGCGTCACGGGATGCACAGCACGGTTCGCATCGTCGCCCACGATACGTTCCTCGGCCTGCCGGCCAGCGACTGCGCAAGCCGGCGCGAACGCCTGTACGGAAACGCCGGTCTGTACGCGCGGCGCAAGCGGCAGCTCGGACGCACCGAACTGCTCGAATACGGACTCAACAACGACGACCTGCCGGACGCGTACGACGCGCCCCTGCCACGGCGCCGACGCTGCCAAGGCACACCGCGGACCGATCCGTCCCGGCGGTCGCCATCAGGAACATTGACATGACTACATCAAGCTATGAACTGCTGCACGCCGACGAAGGCGCCGTGCCGGTCAAGGCCTGGGTGCGCGGCGTGCCGGTCGACGAAGGCGCGCGGCGACAACTGCGCAACATCGCCGCCCTACCCCACGTCGGGCCTTGGGTCGCGGTGATGCCGGACGTGCACCTCGGCAAGGGCGCTACCGTCGGTTCGGTCGTGCCCACCCGCGGCGCGATCATTCCGGCCGCGGTCGGCGTCGACATCGGCTGCGGCATGGCCGCGGTGCGGACCACGCTGCGGGCCAAGGACCTGCCCGACAGCCTGGCCAAGCTGCGCTCGGCGATCGAGCACTGCGTGCCGGTCGGCAACGGCCGCGGCGGCGAGCACCGGCGCTTGCCGGACAGCCATGCCACGCGCCTGGCCAAGTCCGGATTGGCGCAGCGGCTCGACGCCATCCACGCCAGGCACCGCAAGCTGCGCACCGACAAGCTCGACAAACAGATCGGCACGCTCGGCGGCGGCAACCACTTCATCGAGGTCTGCCTCGACGAAGCCGGCGCGGTGTGGGTGATGCTGCATTCGGGCTCGCGCGGCACCGGCAACCTGATCGGCAGCTATTTCATCGAACTGGCGCGGTTGAAGCTCGAGCACCGCGTGCTCGGCTTCCATCTGCCGGACAAGGACCTGGCCTTCCTGCTCGAAGGCGAGCCCTTGTTCGACGACTACATCGAAGCGGTGTCGTGGGCGCAGGACTACGCCCGCCACAACCGCGAAGCGATGATGGACCGGGTCCTGCACGCGATGCGGATCCAGTTGCCGAAATTCCAGTTGGAAAAGACCGCGGTCAACTGCCATCACAACTACGTGCAGCGCGAGCAGCACTTCGGCGAGCCGCTGTGGGTGACCCGCAAGGGCGCGGTCAGCGCCCGCGAGGGCGAGCTCGGCATCATCCCGGGCAGCATGGGCGCGCGCAGCTACATCGTGCGCGGCAAGGGCGATGCCGACAGCTTCCACAGCTGCAGCCACGGTGCCGGCCGGGTCATGAGCCGCAGCGAAGCCCGCCGGCAGATCACCCTGAAAGACCACCGCGAGGCCACGGCCCACGTGGAATGCCGCAAGGACGCGGCGGTCATCGACGAGTCGCCGGCGGCCTACAAGCCGATCGAAGCGGTGATGGCTGCGCAGTCCGATCTGGTCGAGGTGGTCCACACCTTGCGCCAGGTGGTCTGCATCAAGGGTTGAAGCGCTCTGTTGGCGCTTGCGACGCCGCTCCTCGCGGGCGGCGTTTTTTATCCGCGCGTGTGCTTGAAAACGCAGTCGTATCGGTCGCCGCATTCAGGGCGCGCCGCACTCGTGGTTCAGCTTTGTTTGCGTCTTTTCCGCATTTTCTGAACGTCACGCGCTCGTCTGAACAACCTTTACGCGTCTTTGCGACTGTGCTCGCGTTTCGTCTGTGCGCTGGCGACTTTTCCAGGCCCGCGATGCCGCGAAAACCGATATCGTCCGGATGCAAGAGGAATGCCAACGGACTGAGCTCATGACGCATCGCAATGCCGATCGGCTGCCCTCCTTCCACTCCGACAGCGAGTGCGAACCGACCCCGACCGCCGCGTCCGCGGCGGCGCTATCCCACGAAACCCGCGAACTCGCGATCACCTACGGCATCGGCGCCCGTCTGCATCACGGCGAACGCCATTGGTTCGATATCCGCGACGACCTGGCCCGCGGCTGGGAGCGTTTGTGCGGCCGCGAATGCGTGCCGTGGACCCAGGTCGAAGGCGACGTCGAAGGCGCCTGGCGCCTGGTGCTGGCCGACTGACGCGGCTAAGCCCGCATCATGCCCGCCGACAAATTCCCCGCCGGCGCCTCCCTGCACCGGACGAGTGGGCGATACACCCACTGAGCCGCGTTGCGTACACGGCCCGGGTCGAGAAAACCATAGGCGCCGACTCGCTCAGGCGCGCACCGGCTGCGGTCGGCGCCACTGCCATTTCAGATTCACCCCGAGCGTGCCGATCACGATCAGCACCACGCCGAGGCTCTGTACCGACACCAGGCTGTGGCCGTAGACCAGATAGTCGAGCAGCAGCGCGATCACCGGATAGATGAAGGCCAGCACCGCGATCGTCGCCACCGGCAGGCGCGGATACGAGGTGTAGAACAGCACGTAGCAGACGCCGCTGTGGATCAGGCCGAGACCGGCGAGCCAGAACCAGTGATCGCCCGGCACCCACACCGCGGCGTAGTCGGCGAACGGCGCCAACATGACGATGCCGACCAGACATTGGACCAACACCACCGCGAACGGACGCTCGCGGCTGATCCGTCGCGACAGCAACAACGAGGCGCCGCACAGGATCGCGGCGACAAAGGTCAGGCCGACGCCGATCAAATAACCGCTGCCGGCGCTGTTCCACAGCTTGAAGGGGTCGGCCGAACACAGCACGCCGACGAAGGCGATCGCGGTCCAGCCCAGGTCGGCGCTGCGCGTGCGTTCGCCGTAGAACATCGCGGCCATGCCCATGACCACGAACGGGAAGAAGTGGTAGACCATCGTCGCCACACCGATCGACGAACGCGCCATACCCGCGAACAGCGCGACCCAGTTCAGCACCAGCAGCACACCGCTGAAGATCGCAGAGCGGATCAGCGCGCGTTCGCCGAGCAAGCCGCGGAACAGGCCGCGGGCGCCGCCCCAGGCGATCAGGAAGGCGCTGCCGAAGATGCAGCGGAACAGCACCGCGGTGATCGCGTCCTGGCCGCTTTCGTGCACGAACACGCCGACCGAACCGATCAACAGCTCGGCGATCAGCAACTGGATCAGGGCGCTACGCGACTCGCTCGGGGTGACGGCGTTCATGGCGGCAACGACAGGGGGAAGGACAGCCTAGGCCGAGCCGACCGACCGATACAGATTCAGTTAGGATCGGATTCGACCAGTACAGATCCCGGCTACCGTGGACCCTCGCCGGCACGGAAGCGCGGCGACCGTCCCTGCCCGAGAGTCCCGCCCCGAGAGAGCCGCGCATGCCCCAGGACCTGCTCTACGAACGCCTTGCCGACCGCATGCGCCGGCAGATCCAGCGCGGCGTGTTGCGCGCCGGCGAACGCCTGCCCTCACTGCGCCGGCTGGGCCGCGACCAGCGCATCAGCCTGGCGACCGCGGTCGAGGCCTATCAGCAACTCGAACGCGAAGGTCTGATCGAAGCGCGTCCGCGCTCGGGCTATTACGTGCGCTCGGCGCCGATGCAGGCGCCGCGCAGCCCGCGCGCGCGGCACCTGTCGCGCGCACCGATGCCGGTGCGCAACCCCGCCCTGCTCGGCGTGCTCGACGTGCAATCGCGCCGCGACCTGGTGCCGCTGCATGCGGCGACGCCGGCCGCGGCCTTGCTGCCGAGCGCGGCCCTGGCCGCTTCGATCACCCGGGTGATGCGACGCGACCCCGATACCGCGCTCGGCTACACCGTGCCACAGGGCTTGCCGGAGCTGCGCGAGCGCATCGCCCAACGCTACGGCCAATGCGGGGTCGAGATCGATCCCGACGAAATCGTCATCACCGCCGGTGCGATGGAGGCGATCAGCCTGACCCTGCGCACGGTGACCCGACCCGGCGACATCGTGATCCTGGAGACCCCGACCTATCACGGCCTGCTGCAGGCGGTCGCCGCGCAAGGCTTGCGCGTGCTCGAAGTGCCCAACCGCCCCGGCCTCGGCATTGACGCGGCTCAGGTCGGCGAGCTGCTCGAACGCCATGCCGTGCGCGCCGCCCTGCTGGTGCCCAATTTCAACAACCCGCTCGGCAGCCTGACCAGCGACGCCGACAAGCGCGCTCTAGTCGCCGCCTGCGCCGCCCACGGCACGGTGGTCATCGAAGACGATCTGTACGGCGAACTGGCCTACTCCGGCGAACGCCCCTCGCCCTTGCGCCGTTACGACGACGGCGAGCACGTGGTGACCTGCGGCTCGTATTCGAAGATGCTCGCGCCCGGCTTGCGCGTCGGCTGGATGCTCAGTGGCCGCCGCACACCCGAGCTGTTGCGCACCAAGAGTTTCTCGACCGTCGCCACCGCGACCCTGCCGCAGATGGCGCTGATCGAGCACTTCGCCCGCCACGACGTCGAGCGCGGCCTGCGTCGCCTGCGCCGCGCCCTCGCCGACAACGCCCAGGCCTACCGGCAGGCCTTGCTCGATCACTGGCCCGACGGCACCTGCGTGGCCGAACCGGCCGGCGGCATGACCCTGTGGATCGAACTGCCCGACGATATCGACGGCCAGGCCTTGTTCGAGGCCGCACTGGAACGCGGCATCGGCACCCTGCCCGGACATTTGTTCTCGAACCGCGGCGACTACACCCACCACATGCGTTTGAGTTGCGGACAACCCTGGGATCGCAAGATCGAAACCGCGCTGCGAACGGTGGGGGAATTGGCGAAGGGGTTGCAGGGGTGATGCGCAGTAACGTGGTCGGCCCGTGGTCGCGGCTTGCGCCGCTCCTACCCAAGAGCTGCGCAAGCAAAGGGGTAGGAGCGGCGCGAGCCGCGACCGCGTCGTAGCCGATCGCTGCGCGACAGCATAGTCGGCAGGCGACGACGCGCATTCTCCCCACCGCAAACAAAAGGCCGCCCAAAGGCGGCCTCTCTCGCACCATCGCCATCCGGCGACACGCGACCTCTTACTGTTCCACCGAACTCAAGCCGTCAGCAGGCTGGGCAAGAACTGATCCAACGCCGTCTTCACCTGCTCCACATCGAGGTCGGGCTGCGAAATCGCCCGCATCGCCAGGCCTTCGATCAGGCACTGCAGGATCAACACACGCGTATCGACGGCAGCCTTCGGAATGCCGAGGCCGCCGTCCCTGGCGCTGCGCGCAAACCAGGCCGCGAGATCGGAGCGGAACACCCGATCCGAGGCATGGGTCGCCGCGGCGATCTCCTCGTCGCGGGTCGCCTCGGCAGTCAGTTCCAGGAACAAGGCCGCGCTGGTGATGTTGGGATCGTTGGCCTGCCATTGCTGGAAGACTTCGGCGATGCCCGACACCAGGTCGCTGGTCGCGTGCAGCTTGGCGATATCGGCCCGCGCCTCTTCGAGCTGGCGCTCGATGATCGCCAGGATGATGTCGTTCTTGCCCTTGAAATACCGGTAGATCAGGCCGGCGCTCATGCCGGCCGTCTCGGCGATATTGGCCATGCTCGCGGCATGGAAACCATGCACGACGAAACATTTCTGGGCCGCGGTCAAAATGCGCTCGCGCTGAGCCAGCGCGCGCGCCTCGGCCTTGGCGGTGGGCTTGCCCGGGGTGCTCATTGGCTGCGCTCGTTCCAGCCACCTCCAAGGACTTTGTAGAGCGTGACGCGATTGGCCTGTTCGGCCCGGCGCGTCGACACCAGGCCCTGCTGCGCGGCATACAAGGTGCGCTGCGCATCGAGCTGGTTGAGATAGCTGTCGCGGCCCGCCTTGTAGCGCGCGGTCGACAACTGGTCGGCGCGGGTCGCCGCTTCGACCAGGGCTTCCTGCGCCTGGCGCTGTTCGGCCAGGGTCGCGGTCAGCGCGAGCGCATCGGCGACATCGCGGAAACCGGACTGGATCGCCTTTTCGTACTGGGCCAGAGCGATGCCCTGGTCGGCCTTCGCCGAACCCAGCCCGGCGCGCAGCTTGCCGCCCTGGAAGATCGGAATATTGACCACCGGGTTCACCGTCCACACGCGCGTGTTCGAGTCGAACAGACCCGACAGCTCGTTGCTGGAGCTGCCGAGCAGGCCGGTCAAGCTGATCGACGGGAAGAACGCGGCGCGCGCGGCACCGATGTTGGCGTTCGCCGCACGCAGCAGATGCTCGGCCTGTTGCACGTCGGGTCGACGCAGCAGCACCTCCGAAGGCAAGCCGGCCGGCAAGGCGCCGATGCCGGTGGTACCGTCGGTCAGGCGCTGCGGCAACAGCGCCGCATCGACCGGCTCGCCGACCAGCAGGTTGAGCGCGTTGACGTCCTGCGCGACCTGGCCGGCGTAACGCGCCGCATCGGCGCGCGCGGTCTCGACCTGGGTGCGGGCCTGGCTGACTTCCAGCCCCGACACCGCACCGAGTTCGCGGCGCTTCTCGGTGAGGTCGTAAGCGGCTTGCTGATTCTTCAAGGTGGCTTCCGACACCGACAACAGCTCGCGATCGGCAGCCAGGGTCAGGTAGGCGTTGGCGACTTCGGCGATCAGGCTGAGCTGGGCGCTGCGGCGGTTTTCCTCTTCGGCGAAATAACGCTGCAACGCGGCCTGGCTGAGGCTGCGCACGCGGCCGAACAGGTCGAGCTCGAAGTTGGCGATGCCTACACCGGCGGTGTAGACGTCGGTGACCTGGCGATTGTCGCCGCCGGTACGCTGCAGCTCGGCGCTGGCGCCGACCGCAGGCAGGCGGTCGGCGCGCTGGATGCGGTACTGCGCCCGCGCCTTCTCGACGTTGAGCACGGCCACGCGCACATCGCGGTTGTTGTCGAGGGCGCGGCCGATCAGGTCTTCCAGGTTCTGGTCGACGAAGAAATCGCGCCAGCCGATGTCGGCCACCGCGACGGCCGCAACCGTCGCGGGATCGGCTGATGTCATCGCCGCAGCGGTCGTCGGCGCGGCGCCGGCGAACGCCTGGGTGGTCGGCGGCAACGGCCACTCGCCCGGGATCGCCGCATCGGCGGCGGGCAGCTTCGGCGCCAGGCTGACGCAGCCGGTCATGGCCAGCGTCACCGCGAGCGCCAGGGCATGGGTGGAGAACTTATTCATGGCTCTGCGCTCCTTCCGCGGCAGGCTGCGAGGGCGCAGAGGTGTCCTTGGCCGCATGCTTCTTCTTTCTCACGAACAGCTTCTCGACCACGACGAAGAACAAGGGCACGAAGAAGATACCGAGGAAGGTACCCACCACCATGCCGCCGAGCACGCCGGTACCGATCGCACGCTGCGCACCGGAACCCGCGCCGCTCGCCAAGGCCAGCGGCAACACGCCGAGGCCGAACGCCAGCGAGGTCATGATGATCGGGCGCAGACGGTCGCCGACCGCGGCCAGGGTCGCCGCGATCAGGTCCATGCCCTTCTCGAGGTTTTCCTTGGCGAACTCGACGATCAGGATCGCGTTCTTGCTCGACAGACCCACGGTAGTGAGCATCGCCACCTGGAAGTAGACGTCGCGCTCCATGCCGCGCATCCAGGTCGCCAGCACGGTACCGAGGATGCCCATCGGCGCGATCAGCAGCACCGAGGTCGGGATCGCCCAGCTTTCGTACATCGCGGCCAGACACAGGAACACGATCAACAGCGACAGCGTGTACAGCAGCGGCGTCTGCGCACCGGCCTGGCGCTCCTGGAACGACAGACCGGTCCATTCCAGACCGATGCCCGTCGGCAGTTGCGCGACCAGCTTCTCGACTTCGGCCATGGCCTCGCCCGAGCTCACGCCCGGCTTGGCTTCGCCGTTGATTTCCAGCGCCGAGACGCCGTTGTAGCGTTCCAGGCGCGGCGAACCGAACTCCCAACGGGTGCTGGCGAACGCAGAGAACGGCACCATCTCGCCCTTGTCGTTGCGCACGTACCAGCGGTTGAAGTCGGTCGGCGCCATGCGGAACGGCGCATCGGCCTGGATGTAGACGCGCTTCACGCGGCCGCGGTCGACGAAGTCGTCGATGTACTGGCCGCCCCAGGCCGCCTGCAGGGTCGAGTTGATGTCGGCGATGTTCAGGCCCAGGGCCGAAGCCTTCTGGTTGTCGACGTCGACGCGGAACTGCGGCGTGTCTTCCATGCCGTTCGGACGCACGTTCTGCAGCAGCGCGCTTTGACCGGCCGCGCCGAGGAACTGGTTGCGCGCGGCGACCAGCGCATCGTGGCCGAGCGCACCGTTGTCCTTGAGGTAGAACACGAAACCGTTGGAGTTGCCGAGTTCGAACACCGCCGGCGGCGCCAGCGCGAACACGAACGCATCCTTGATCTGCATGAAGCTGCCCATGGCGCGGCCGACCACGGCGTTGACGCTGTTGTCCGGCATCGGCGTTTTGCCGAAGCTGGTCAGCCAACGCCAGCGGTCGCCCCAGGTCGCTTCGCGCTCTTCCCACGACTTCAGCTGCGAGAACGCCATACCGGCATTCTGGCCGTTACCGGCGAAGCTGAAGCCCTGCACGGTGAACAGCGAGTCCACGGCCTTGTCGCCGAGGAACTGCTCTTCGACCTTCTTGAGCACTTCGCCGGTGCGTTCCTGGGTGGCGCCGACCGGCGCCTGCACGATGGTGAACAAGAAGCCCTGGTCTTCCTGCGGCAAGAACGAGGACGGCAGGCGGAAGAACAGCACCGCCATCAAGGCCGCCATCGCCGCGAACACCATCATGAAGCGGCCGGTGCGGGTGACGATGCCGTGCACCGCGTTCTGGTACTTCTTGTTGCCGCGGTCGAACTTGTCGTTGAACCAGCCGAAGAAGCCCTTGTCGGAAGCGTGGTGACCCTTCTCGATCTGCTTGAGCATGGTCGCGCACAGCGCCGGGGTCAGCACGATCGCGACCAGCACCGACAGGCCCATCGCCGAGACGATGGTGACCGAGAACTGGCGATAGATCACGCCCGTCGCGCCGCCGAGGAAGGCCATCGGCACGAACACCGCCGACAGCACCAGGCCGATGCCGACCAGCGCGCCGGTGATCTGGTCCATGGATTTGCGCGTGGCTTCGATGGGCGACAGCCCTTCTTCGCTCATCACGCGTTCGACGTTCTCGACCACGACGATGGCGTCGTCGACCAGCAGGCCGATCGCCAACACCACTGCGAACATGGTCAGCATGTTGACCGAGTAACCGAACAGCGCGAGCAAGCCGAACGTGCCCAGCAACACCACCGGCACCGCGATCGTCGGGATCAGGGTGGCGCGGAAGTTCTGCAGGAACAGGTACATGACCAGGAACACCAGCACGATCGCTTCGAGCAGGGTCTTGACCACTTCCTCGATCGCCACGCGCACGAACGGCGTGGTGTCGAACGGCGTGACCGCGGTCAGGCCCTTCGGGAACGACGGCTTGAGTTGCTCGAGTTCGGCCTCGATCGCCTGCGCGGTGGCCAGCGCGTTGGCGCCGGTCGCCAGCGAGACGGCGATACCGGTCGCCGGCTTGCCGTTGAAGCGGGCGATGGTGCTGTAGTCCTCTTGCCCCAGTTCGACCCGGGCCACGTCGGACAGCTTCAGCACCGCGCCGCTGCTGTTGGCGCGCACGACGATGTTCTGGAACTGCTCGGCCGTCTGCAGGCGGTCTTGCGCGGTGATGGTCGCGTTGAGCTGCTGGCCCTTCACCGACGGCGTGCCGCCGAGCTGGCCGACCGCGACCTGGGCGTTCTGCGCGCGCAGGGCGGTGATGATATCGGTCGGGGTGAGCTTGTAGGTGTTGAGCTTGTCCGGGTCGAGCCAGATGCGCATCGCGTACTTGGTGCCGAACAGCTGAGTGCTGCCGACGCCGTCGACGCGGGCGAGCGGGTCGACCAGGTTGGCGGCGACGTAGTCGGCGATGTCCGCGCCGCTCATGCTGCCGTCTTCGGACACGAAGCCGATCACCTGCAGGAAGGCCGAGTTCGCCTTCGACACGCTCACGCCCTGCTGCTGCACGATCTGCGGCAGCAACGGCGTCGCCAACTGCAGCTTGTTCTGCACCTGGACCTGGGCGATGTCGGGGTCGGTACCGCTTTCAAACGTCAGGGTGACGCCGGACTGACCGTCGGACGAGCTGGTCGCTGACATGTACAACAGGCCGTCGATGCCCTTCATGTTCTGCTCGATGATCTGGGTCACCGAGTTTTCGACGGCCTTCGCCGAGGCGCCGGGGTAGGACGCGTTCACCGATACGGTCGGCGGCGCGATGGTGGGGTACTGCGAGATCGGCAGCTGGGTGATCGCAATCGCGCCACCGAGCATGATGATGATCGCCAGGACCCAGGCAAAGATCGGGCGATCGATAAAGAACCGTGCCATGAATTTCTCCGATTACTGCTTCGGCGCGGCGGGGGCCGCGGCCGGCCTGGCCGGCGCTGCGCCCTTTTCGGTCGCGTCGACCGGCATGCCGGGGCCGATCTTCTGCAGGCCCTCGACGATGACCTTGTCGCCTGCCTTCAGGCCGCCTTCGACCAGCCACTTGTCGCCGATGGCCTGGCTGACCTGGACCTCGCGCGGCTCGACCTGACCCTTGGCGTTGACGACCATCGCGGTCGCCGCGCCCTTGGGATCGCGCGAAATGCCCTGCTGCGGGACGAGCAACGCGTTCTGGCGCACGCCGGTACCGACCAGGGCGCGCACGTACATGCCGGGCATCAGGATGTTGTCGGGGTTCGGCACCACCACGCGCAGCAGAAAGCTGCCGGTGCCTTCGTCGACGGTCACCTCGGAGAACGCCAGCTTGCCTTCCAGCGGGTACTTGCTGCCGTCTTCGAGCAGGATCGTCACCGGCGTGGTCGCCTCGGTCAGGGTGCCGGCGGCGATTTGCTTGCGCAGGGCGAGCAGTTCGGCGCTGGACTGGCTGATGTCGACGTGGACCGGATCGAGCTGCTGCACCACCGCCAAGGCATCGGCCTGGTTGGCCGTGACCAGCGCGCCCTGCGTCACCGCCGACTTGCCGATGCGGCCGCTGATCGGCGAGGTGATGCGCGCACGGCCGAGGATCACGCTGGCGCTTTGCACCGAAGCGCGGCCCGAGGACACGTCGGCCTGGCTCTGCTTCAGCGTGGCGACCGCGGTTTCGTCGTCCTGCTTGCTGACCGCGTCGATCTTGACCAGGTCGCTGGAGCGGCGCGCATTGAGCCGTGCCGAATTCAGCGCCGCTTCGCCGCGGGCCAAGGTGGCGCGCGCGGTTTCGAGGTCGGCGGCATAGGTCTTGTCGTCGAGCTGATACAGCGGCTGCCCGGCCTTGACCAGACCGCCTTCGGTGAACAGACGCTTCTCGACGATGCCGTTGACCTGCGGCCGGACCTCGGCGATCAGCGACGCGCTGGTGCGCCCCGGCAGCTCGCGGGTCAGGGTGATGGTCTCGGGCTTGAGGGTCACCACCGTGACCTGGCCCTTCTGGCCGCCGGGACCGCCCGGGCCGCCTTGTTGATCGCCGCCCTTGCCGCAGGCGGCGAGCGCCAAAGCGAGCACGGAGACAGTGAGAATTGCCTTATAGGACATGGACTTGCGCGACGGCATGGGGGAGCCTCAGGACGTTGTGGCGGTCGGACGGACCGCGGCCACTTCAAAGAATGAACGATCATTCTCTTTTTTAAGCCGGTCCAGGTCAACCCGCCCCTAGCCCGTTCAGGCGGGTTTTCCATGCGTTTTTAGGGCTTCCGGCGCGTTTTTGTGCAAAGCAGCGCCGAAAACGCTCGTTCGGCAAGGCCAGGCGGTCGGGAGGGGCTTGGGCTTTGGGCCGAGTCGGCAAAGGGCGGATTACTGGACTAGCGGAGTGGCCGGAACCGGATGCCGCGGTGCCGGACCGTTGGCGATCACCGGCGTTTGGCCGTCAAATCATTGGTCCGTCGAGTTGGTAAGGGGTTTGCGGGCTTTTCATACGAGGGCACGGCCGATGATCCGGTCGAAGGTGGGTCAGGCGCGTCCACACACAACGCTGCACTGCGGCCGAAGCCCCATGCCGACGTCGACTGCGGTAGCGTTCGGAAGCGGCGTCGCCTGCAGCTCAGCTCAGCCGCGCTGCATGCGCAGGCGTAGGCGCACGATGAAAGCGAGCGTGGTCCCGACAATGCGCTCAAGCTGCACTTCGAGGCAGTGGAAAGCTCTCGCCCGAAGAGCAAGACACTATCATCGACGTCATTAACGGCGTGCTGCTCAAGCACGAAGCACAGCGATGGAGCCAGCCGCGCAAGTGCGCCGCCAGCTAAAAACGAAGCCCCCGCGTGAGCGGGACTTCGTTTGCACCAAATTACTTAGGGTCGCTCAGCCCATTGCTCGGCGACATACAAAAGCAGCGCCGAGATATGCACCAACAAAAGCGGGTTGGCATCAGAAATACTTTCTTTCAGATCAGAAATAAATTCCCAGTCGTCATGCAAGCTGCCGATTGATTCAAGTTGCGGCTTTTGCTTTGTGTCATAGCGTTCTGGCGAACTAATTTCCCAATAGAAATTCTGTTTGAGCTCCAAAAGCCCATCTTGGGACATCTCTGACTGAACAATGCGCAGAGCGGCGTCCGTAACTCGTCGCATAGTTTCTAGGTCAATCTTATCGGCCATGTTTTGCCTCACACTTAGCTAGTTCACGCTCCCATTGTACAATTTGCTTTATCAGGCTCGCAATGCGCCAAGCAATCTCGGCTTCATCGTTCCCCTTTCCTAACTTCCCAAGATTGTCGTGGGCATAGGGATTTGCAATGTATTTGGCGAGCTTCTGCTTGTGCTTTTCAAGTTGCTTGCGAATGCCCTTACAAGGATCGTCATCCGGGCACACGGCCTGGCCGGCGTAATGTCCGATAACGCCGCCGACTCCAGCGCCAAAGACACCGCCTGCTGAGCTTCCAGCTACGGCCCCGGCACCTCCGCAGCCAACAGTTCCCACGCCAGGCGCGACCAGCGTGCATGCAGCACCACCGCCAACAGCTCCGCCGACGCCACCTCCCACGTAGCCAACACCACCGCCGACAACGCTGCCGACTACTGTGCAAGCTGCGACGCACTCAGGGTCTTTATCGAGACCAAGGGAATCCGTGAACTGCAGCGGGCTCGAACCTACGTACGAATAAGTGCTCGTTCCAGCCAGCAGTCCCATTGGATCGCTTTCCGCATACCGCCCAGTGCCCCCCTCATAGTCCCGGAAGTAGTTGTAATTCAGCCCTGTAGCCGCATCAAAGCGCTGCCCCGGGAACCGCATATCGAACACGAACGCGGTGCCGTCCTGATCGGGATCCTGGTTCGGCGGGTTGTTGCCAAAGGCTTCGCCCTTGGCGTCCCAGGTCCAGACCGCGAGGTTGCGGCTCGGGTCGATCACCGCTCGCGGGGTGCCCAGGTGGTCGGGTTGCAGGTAGCGCAGGGTCTGCGCGACGCCTGCGCCGACCATCAGGCCGACCGGTTCGTCGCCTAGCCAGACGGCCTGCTGCTTGGACGCGCCGTTGGCGTCGTAGTCACCCAGCCAATGGCCGGCTTCGTCGTACAGCGTGTAACCGGTGATCGCGCCGATGGCGTTGTCAGCCCGCGAGACCCGCTCACCCTTGGCGTTGTAGTGGTAGCTGGCTTTCACTACGCCAGCCTGCTTGACCTGGCTCATGCGGTCATTGGCGTTGTAGACGAACTCCTTGGCCGCGCCGCCGATGCTGGTGGTGTTGCCGACCGAATCGTAACTTCGGCTCACACCACCAACGTTGCTCAAACGATGGTTCGTGCTCGGATAGGTGTAGTCGATAGTGATGCCCGCGTGCAGCAAGCTAGTGCGGTTGCCGGTTGCGTCGTAACCGTAACTCTCCAGCGGCGTGCCGGTCGGGCCGTCGCGGGTGATCTTCAGCCGACCCAGGGTGTCGTAGTCGTACTTGGCCAGGAACGCGCTTTCCAGGCCGTCCTTGAGTTCGGTCAGTTCGCCGACTTCGTTGTAGCCGTACGACAGCGACAGGCCGCCGCTGGCGCTGTCGAGGATCGTCTTGGCGCGGTAGTCCTGGTCGTAGGTGCGGACTAGGCTGCGGCCGTTGCCGTAGGTCCAGCCGGTGGCCGGGCCAAAGGGCTCGTAGGTGGCGTTGCTCAGTAACACATTCCGAACACCGTCGGCCGGCGTCACGCCGATGGCGCTTACGCGACCTTGGCTGTCGCGAACGTAATCGGCGACGGCGCCGTCGGGATAGGTCACAGCCTGCAGCTGGCCACCCAAGGTATAGGCGTAACGCAAAGTGAAACTCTGGCCGTCGACCGACTGCACCTTGCGCACGACCTGACCGAAACGGTCGTAGCAGTACTTAAGTTCGGTGCCTTCGGTGCGCATGGCGGTGACCCGCCCGATGGCGAAGGTCTCGCCGGCAGTACACACCGAGTTCACGGTATCGTAGTCGTACTCGACATCCGCGCTACCGCTACCGTACGACACGGTCTTGGTTCGACCCAAGGCGTCGTAGGTATAGGTATGCGGTTGGGCGTCGTTAGCGTCTTGCTTGCTGGCCACTTGGCCGGCCGCGTTGTAGCCGTAAGTCGTCACGCCGGTGTCGGGGCTCGACAACTGGATCTGATCGCCGAAGCCGTTGTAGCTGTAACTCGTGCCCAACCCCTTCGGGTCGACAACCTTGGTGGTCTGATCGAATGCGTTGTACTCGAACTTGGTTTCGACCGCGAGACCGTTGATGTCCTGCAGCGTGCGGCTCAGGCGGTTCAGCGGATCCAGGTTCTGATCGGTGATCCGACCCAACGCATCGGTGGTTTGATCGAGATTCCCGCCAGCGTCGTAGCTGAAGGAAGTCGCATTCTGCGACGCATCCTTTACCGCCTGCAGTTGCCCGAGAGCGTTATAGACCCGCGACAAGGTCCGCTTGATCGTACCGCCCGCGGTCTTGGTATCTTCCCGTTTCCGGTTTCCCGCATCGTCGAGCGTGTAATGAATGCTGTTTCCGGCATCGTCGACGATATCGGTCAGGCGCTTGGCCGTATCGTAGACATAGCTGGTGGAAGACCCGTCCGGCAGCACCACCCTCTTGACTGTACCGGCCGGCCAGTACTCGATACGGCTAATGCGGTCGTCCGTTTCCACGCTGTCGTTGGCGCCACGAACCTTCGTCGCGGCGATCCAGCCGCGCGGGTGATATTCGAAATCGGTTACGACGCCGTTGGCATCCTTGGCCGACAGGATCCGACCCGAGCCGTCGTAGCGCAAGGTCTCGGTGACTTGCCCAAGCGCATCGGTGATCTTCCACAGATCGCCTTTCCGGTACATACACGTAGCCGGCGAGCTCGAGCAATCCGGGTGTTCGGCCGGGCGATAGGTGTAGGCCACAACATCGGAAAGGTCGGCTCGCGGCCCATCCACAGACCGAACCAGTCCCAATAGCGGGCAAAAACCGGCGGTAATGTCGGCCTGTTCGCAATAGGTCGACGTGGTGGTACGCGTGGAAACGCCATCGGTCTGCGACTGGGTCAGCGCTTGCCCGCGCGCATTGTATGTCCAAGCCTCCGTCCGCAGCAGATTCGAAGAGGCGTCGTACATGCGGCGCTGAAGCGGCACTCGCAGGCCGGTCAGCCAATCGGTTTGCGTCTTGCGCTTGGCGCCGGATGCGTCATTCGCCGCATCGACCCGCTGAGTCAGCAGACCCGCTGTACTGTAGTCATAATCGGTCTGCACGCCCTTCAGATTGGTGACGATGTCCGGATGGCCGTTAGCGTCGAAAGTCTTCTGCAACACCTGTTCGCCGTTGCAGCTAGGGCAAAGGCCGGATTGGCTGCTGAGACGGCGCACATCGTGCATCGTCGTGAAATTGACCGTCGTCACCGCACCGAGCGGTTGAGTGAGCGTGGCCGAACCATCCGGGCCGTAAGAGACCGAAACCCGATCGACCGTCGAAGCGGTTCCGCCATGCACGCTCAGAGTGACTCGGTTCTGCGAATCGTAATCCCAAGAGGACGACCTATTACCGTTCTCGTCGACGATACCGGTCAGCAGTTGCGGCTGACCGGATTTCTCGTACAGATAAGTGACAGTCGGGTTGTCCGACGTCGTTCCCGCGGTGGCGTCCGGATAAACCGCCGACGAAAGCCGGCTGGAGGTATAGCGATAGAGAATCTTGGAACCATCGGGCAGTGCGGCCTCGGTGGCCATGCCCGAACTCGCCAGAAACCCGATCGACCGCCCCTTTCGATCGGTGACTTTGCTCAGCGCGCCGTTGGCGCCATACGTCAACCAGGCGTAGGCGCCACGCGTGTCTTCAAGACGGATGAGGCGCCCGGCGGCATCATAGACCTCACGCGAACCGGCACCCTTGGTTTCCAGGATCCAGCCGTCATGGAGACCCTCCGGTGTCGCCAGTTGGGTCAGCCGCTCGCTGACATCCGCGTCAGTGCGCCATTCGCCCGACGGCGCATCGAAACGAAACGTTATGGCATTGCCCTCGGGCCGCCAGAAAAACGCCGGCATCTCGCGAATCAGAGACACGGCGACCGGCCTCGAGAAGCCCAGCGCTTTGCGATCGTAGTTCGATTGCCAGTTCGGCCCGAACAAGGTCGGGGCGAGGCTGGGCGAGTAGCTGTGATAATAACGCGTGAGTTCGAGATCGCCATCGGGGCTTCTGTAGTCCACCGCGGACTGAACCTTCGCTCCAGTAGCCAGATTGCAAGGGTTGCCGGCGGTGTCCTCGGGGCAGCTCGGCGGCTTCGGATTCGGAATCCGCTTGATCTCGTAGGTATATTCGCCGCCGGTGCAGTTGGACCTCAGGCGAGCGATCGCCGTGGTCGGTTCGCCCGACGGCGGAATAACCACCGTCGTGCCCAGATGCGTATAGGGATTGCTGCAGGTCTGGAAGCACTGCATCGTCGTGACTGCATTGTTGTGCTTCATATGCAGGACCGCGACTTCGTCCGGGTCCTTCGAGTAAGCCGCGGGGGTTCTGCATTGCTCGGCGCCCGCCGATGTCGATGACGGGTAGTGCCACATGCTCGCCGGAGGGTCCGCAGGATTTTGTGCCAGTACAGGGCAGGCGATCAGGAACAAGGCGGCAACGCACAGCGCGCGGGCCGAGCGCAGTCTGCTCTCGAAGGACATTAACTTGGACATGCTGTGCCTCTTCCATGAAGTACCGAGAATATTTGCAGATTGCGCCCGACATCCGACTGCCTTGAGAAAGATCCACTATTGCTCAAGGCTAGTTTTACTAGCTACGGCATCTTCCCCGCGAATCGCTACGCAGTTTCATTGCCGCCCCTGATGCCTATTCGCAATGGCCGCAGCGCAGACCGCATGATCTGCTATGGCTCATAGGAGACACAATGTGTGCCATGTGGGTATACGTGGCCGGGGCTCGACCGGTCTCGAACCCGACTCGAGTCCCCCAATCGGCCACGCTCCAGTCACTTTAGGCGGCAACCAGAGGCAGCACTCTTTGCAGTGCTGGCAGACGGCCACGCAGTATGAATGCGGGGAGTCGCACCTGAAGAAACTTGATCGGTAGGGCTATCGGTACCGTCCCCAGGGGATCGCTCTGAGCACAATTATGACTTCCACGTCATTGGGCGCCGATCGGGGCGGAGAGCGACAATCGATTCGCCCCACGGCAGCAAGATCGACGCGGCGACTGCATCGAGACAATAGGACCGCTGGGCGTGGCGTAGAAGCAGCCGCAGCCTGCCGTGCGTACCGACACTGCCGGCTCAAAAAGAAGCTGGCAGGCGCGAAGCCGTAGCTGGCAAAGAGGCGATGCGACCCTGTTGATCGCAAGGCGCATGCTACGGATCGAGCGGAGTCAAGACAAGGTCCGGATGCGTGGGCGCCAAGGCGAGCCGGCCCTGCGTTGATGACGAAGGTCGAAATGGCCGGCCATGCGGCGCGCCCCGTCCATCGCCTGTGTTAAGTCGGCGCAGAACCCGCAGCGAGCAGAACGTCATCCAAAAACGAAAGCGCCATCCCGGCGAAAGGGATGGCGCAGTAGCTCGGGCACAGCGAACAAAGACGCGGCGCGTCCTGCTCGCCCGGAGCGATCAGGCCTGGCCGGATGCCGGCAGGCCCGCAATCTGCCGCAGCGCCGCTTCAAACTGTTCGACCGGTTGTCCGCCCTGGATCAGATGGCGATCGTTGATGATCACCGAGGGCACGGCGCGGATGCCTTGGCTTTGATAGAAGCGTTCCTGTTCGCGAACGTCGTCGGCATATTCTTCGGAGGCCAGCACGGCACGGGCGCGCGCTTCGTCGAGGCCGGCTTCGGCGGCGGCGCGGGCGAGGATGTCGTGGGCGGACACGTCCTGGCTGTCGGTGAAATAGGCCTTGAGCAGGGCGTTCTTGAGCGCGTGCTCCTGGGCGGCACCTTCGGTGGCGGCCCAGTGCAGCAGGCGGTGGGCGTCGAAGGTGTTGTAGATGCGGTCGCGTGCGTTGAATTCGAAGCCGACCGCGGCGCCGCGCTGGCGCAGGGCATCGCGGTTCTGTGCGAGTTGCTGAGGGCTGAGGCCGTATTTGTGCGCCAGGTGCTCGTCGATGCTCTCGCCTTCGGGCGCCATCTGCGGGTTGAGTTCGAAGGGCTGGAAATGCAGCTCGACTTCGACCTCGTCGCCGATCCGGGCGATGGCCTGTTCGAGCGATTTCAGGCCGACCGCACACCACGGGCAGACCACGTCGGAAACGAAGTCGATCTTGACGCGCGGCGTCGGGTTGGAGGCGGGCTGAGTCATGGGAGGGGCTGCGCACGAGGCGGTTGGAATGAACCCTCACGATGCGGCCTGAACCGGCGGGGTTCAACCGGCTCCGCGCCGCACCAGCGGATCGGAGCGTTCCATCGGCTCAGCCCGGCGCGGCCTCGATATAGCCCTTGCGCAGCTTTTCCTCGACCAGCTTGATGACTTCGCGCTCGGCACGCTCGGGCGTGTCGAACTGTTTGATCAGGGTCTGCCCGCGCGTGCCGACCCGGCCGAACACCACGGTCATCTCGCCGTCGTGCTGGCCGATGCGCCAAAACTTGTTCGACGTGCCTTGTTGCAACAAGAACTCGCGCAGCGTCGATGCAACCGTTGGTGTTGATGAAGCCGCATCCAGTGCAGCCGCGTCCATCGGCGCCGAAACGGTCTCGACCTTGCTCGCGGTATCGTCGGGCGCAGCGGCCGTTTCCCCGGCCGCATCGTGATCGGCCCGCATGCTGACTTCGATACGCTCCAGCATCGCCTGCGGGTTGCGCAGCCACTCGCTCGACGGCAGGTCGATCACCCGCCACCCGAACGCGCGCAGGATGCCGGGCCGGAACACGTAGCGTTCGCGCACGTCCACCGCAACCGCCTCGCCGTCGACATCGGGCGCATCGAGCAGGATCGCGAGCGCATAGCCTTCGCCGCCCGGGTCGACGATGCCCAGGTCGCAGCGGAACTGCGAGCGCCCGACGTGCTCGTGGACGACATGGCCGCGCTCGCGCAGGGCGCGCATCAGGGCGCTGCGGAACGCGTCGCGCTTCGGCGCGCTGGCGAAGGCGCGTTCGGCACCGGGGTTGAGGGCGCCAAGCACGCTCTGCGAACGTTCCGACTCGCCGCGTGCGCTGGCCTCGGCGAACTGAAGGAAAGCGCGCAAGGCGGCGGCGCCGTCGTTGTGGGTGTTGGTGATCGCATCGGCGCGGATCGTGCTGACCACGGCCATGCGGTGCTTGGCGCGGCTGAAGATGACGTTAAGACGCTTCTCGCCGCCGCGCTGGTTGATCGGGCCGAAGTTCATCAGCATGCGGCCGTCGGCACCGGGCGCGTAGCAGATGCTCAGCAGGATCAGGTCGCGTTCGTCGCCTTGCACGTTCTCCAGATTCTTGACGAACAGACCGCAGAACTGGTCGTCGTCCTCCCGCAGGTACTCGCGTTCCAGGCGCATGGCGAAGTCGGCGTCTTCGGCCGCCAGGGCCTCGAGCGCCGATTCGATTTCGCCCTGCTGCGCCTCGGAGAAGGCGACCACGCCCAGGCTCAGGCCGGTTTCGCGACGCAGCAGCTCGCGCACCAGCGCGGCGATGTAGCGCGCTTCGGCCAGGTTGCAGCGGTTGGCGTAGACGCCGTCCTCGACCCGATGATGACTGATCGGTCTCGCCAGCAAGGCATCGACGCCGGTCACCGCGGCCTGGGCCTCGGCGGCGCGCACACTCAAGGACTCGTCGACCCGCGCCTCGAGCCGGCGGTCGGGAATCGTGATCAAGCGGCCGTCATAGAAGGCGGCGTTGGAGAAACTGATCAGGGCCTCATGCCGGCTGCGGTAATGCCAAGCCAATAACGTCGCCGGCAGATTGCGCGCGGCCTGGTTGAGCAGGCTGTCGGCATCGAGGTTGATGGCGATACGCTCGCCGTCTTCTTCGGCGACGACCTGCATATCGTCCTCGTCGCCCGCGGCGGAGAAGAAGCTGGTCGGCGGCAACTGCATCTCATCGCCGACCACTACCGCCTGGCGGGCGCGACTCAGAGCCGGCACCGCTTCCTCGGTCGGGATCTGGCTGGCCTCGTCGAAGATCACCACGTCGAACAGGTCGGCGGCGAGCGGCAAGGTGTCGGACACCGACAGCGGGCTCATCAGCCAGATCGGCTTGAGGTCGTTGACGACCAGCCCGGTATCGCCGCCGGCGAGTTCGCGGATCGAGCGGTAGCGCATGCTCTTGCCGAACTCGTGTTCGAGTTCGCGCCGGCCGGTGGCGTAGCGCTTCTTGAACAGCTTGCCGTCGCTGTCGAGCTGGCTGGCCGACAGCGATGACTGGCGCACATGCTCGAGGAAGCTGCGGTGCAGAGTCGCCCGCACCACCGCGGCATTGCGTTCGAGCAACTGGCGCTCGGCACGGGCGACGCGCTGCGCGGCTTCGGCCAGAGCCCGGCCGTCGAAGCGCGCGAGCTCGGGCTGTTCGCGGTACAAGCGGGCCAGGGCCTCGTCGGCGATCAGCGCTTCGAGTTGCGGCGCCGGCAGATCGACCTGCTGCATGACGTGCGCATAGGCCGGATCGGCCTGATGGATCGCACGCAGCGACGGCAGGAAATCCGGCAGGTCGTCGAGGCTCTCACGCAGGTCGCGGGTCCATTCGGCCAGTTCGCCGAGGCTCACGCTCTTCGGCATGTCGAGACGGCCGTCGACGATCTCCTGCAAACGCCGCAGTGCATCGGCGTATTCGGCTTCGCCAGCGGCATGGACGAGCGGGTCCGGCGCCGCGCGCAAGCGTTCGAGCAACTCGCGCAGTACCGGAGAAGACGCCAACGCAGCCGCCCACTGATCGAGCGTGGCGAGGCAGGACGCCGCCGCCGGCGTGCCCAGCCGTGCGCGCAACCGCTCTTCGGCCTGCACATAGGCCGCATCCGCCTGATGATGGGCGGCCTTGGCCTGCAGCACCTGGGTATAGCTCGGGCGCACCGCGTGCTGGGCGAAGTCGTAGCTGCGCGACAGCACACCGCGCAGGCGCCACCACGACGGCTTGAGCCAACGCAGCAGCGAGCTTTCCTCGCCGCGCGCGATCGCCAAGGCCGCTTCGGTGTCCTGCACCGAGAACGGCACACGCCAATGCACGGTGCCCTGCCCGGCTTCGGCGCGGCGCCGGTCCAGGCCGTCGAGTTCGTCGCGCTCGCGCCGCAGTTGCGCGCTGGCGCTCGAACCGGCATCGAGCAGGTCCGGATGCGCCGCCAATCGCGCATCGCGCAATTGCCGGGACATCGACGCCGCCTGCACCGCGTCGGCCAGAACGCGCTGAGGATGCAACAGGCTGCTCTCGTCCTCGAACGCCGTGTCGAGACGGTCGAGCAGCAGTTCGCACTCGTCGAGGCAGGCCACGGCTTGGGCATAGGCGCGTTCGTCGGCGAGCAAACGCGCCGACAACCGCGCGAACGGATGGCCGGCGAGGCGGTCGAGGCCGAAGCGTTCCTGCAGCAAGGCGCGCAAACGCTCGCCGGATTCGCGATGACGCTCCCACACGGCGTAATCGGGCAGGCGTTCGCGTTGCGCTGCGTCGATCGTGCCGGCGTTCGCGGCATCGAGCGGCGGCAGTTCGATCGAGCGCCACAACAAGCTGCGCACACTGCAGGCCAGGCGCTCCGGCGCCTGCGCCATGCCGCGCTCGAAGCCGTCGATCTGACCGAGTTGCGCGGCCAGCTCATTCAAGGTCGAAGCACGCGATTGAATCAGGCGTTCGTGCTGATGCGGCTGGGCGACCCAGCGCTCGTAGCCTTCGCGCAGATTCTGTACGAAGGCCTTCTTGTCGGTCTGCGAATCGTGGATCAGGCAGCACAGCTCGTCCAGGCCGGCCTGCTTGAGCCGATGGAACACCACGTCCAGCGCCGCGCGCTTTTCGCACACGAACAGCACGCGCTGGCCGCGGCCGGCGTAGTCGGCGATCAGATTGGTGATGGTTTGCGATTTGCCGGTGCCCGGCGGTCCCTGGATGATGAAACTGCGGCCGCCGCGCGCCAACGCCACCGCGGCGGTCTGGGTGGCGTCGCTGGCGATCACGTTCCACTGCTCGGCCGGCGCGATCGGCGGCGGCGCAGCGACGTCGACCTCGCGCGGTTCGATCGAGAACACCTTGTCGAAGGCCGGGTTGGCGGCGCCTTCTTCGATCAGTTGCGCGTAATCGCGCACCAGCGACATCTTGCGGTAGTTGAAATTGGCCAGGGTGACTTGGGTCAGGTCGAAGTCCCAGGCGTAGGCATGACCGTTGTCGTCCTGCAGGGTATAGGTCGTATGCTCGATCTCGTCCGCGCTCGCGCTCATGTGCAGCGGGCTCGGCGTCGGCGCGGCACCGACCGCGCCGCGCAGCGGCAAGGGGCTCGGCTGGACGTGCTGGCGGAACAAGGCCAAACCCAGCGGCCGGTAGTCGTCGCGTTCGTAACTGAAATCCGGGCGCTGGCCGTCGCTGCGCGCACGTCCGCCGCTGCGGCGCTGATACTGCTGCAGGCGTTGCACCGCCTTGCGGCGAATCAACTCGATCGCCGGCTTGCGTTGCAGGCGCAGTTCGACCCCGGGCTCGGAGGCGCGGATCTGCGCGGCGAGGTCGGCATGGATCGACTCCAGCGAGACCTTCTGCAAATCGACGGTCTCCGGCAGGCGGATGTCGTAGAGCTGGCGCAGGTAATGACGCAGCGCCGGATTGAACTCGGCTTCGCCGTCTTCGCACTGGATCAGGTACTGGTCGCGCACGCCCTTCTTGCGCACCAACTCGACCGGCAGCCACAACAGCGGCGAGACCATGCGCTGTTCGGGATCTTCCTTGAGGTTGTGCCAGCGCAGGAACCCAACTACCAGGCGCAGATGGCTGAAACCGTACTCGGCGCGGTCGCGCCGGGTTTCCTGGGCGATGCGGTCGAGCGCGCCCGGCAGATACGGCTGGTCTTCGAACCGCAGCCAACGATGCAGGCTGACTGCCTTGCCGGCGATCACTTCATCGGCGAACTCGCCGCTCCAGGTGCACAACTGCTCGGGGCGGATGCTGCCGAGCTGCAGCACGATCGGCACGCTGGCGATGGTCAGGTTGACGCTGGCCTGGGTCGGGCGGAACTGCAGCAGGCGATTGCGCCGCGACAGATCGAACAAACGGTCGCGCAGATGCGACAGCACCGCGACGCGGCGCGGGACCTCGCCATCGGCGCCGGAGAGCACGCGTTCGACGTCCAGGCTCACCGGCTGGTCGCGATAGGTCTCCAGGCGGCGCACGATCGAGGCCAGGTCGGTGGCGCGCTCGTGACGATTCAAGGCGGTCATCTCGACCACGATTGCGGCGAGCACCGGGTTCAGACGCGGATTGATCCGGAACAGGTTCTGCCGTTGCGCGGCGAACAGGTCGAGGTCGTCGCCGTCGTCGAAGTCGAGCCCGCAAGCCAGGCTGGCGAGCACTTGCCCGAGTTGGAAGATATCGCCGATTTCGTCGTGATGGCCGAGAGCGAACTCCCACGAGGTATAGCCCGACAGATACACCGGATGCCCGATCGGCCGCGTCGCATCGTGCTGGGTATGCAGGTTCTCCACGCGGGCGCCGTGTTCGGCGTCCTGGGTGACGCGCAGTTCGCCGACGATGTTGAGGGTCGAGCCCGGCGGCGGTTGCAGGCGCCGTATCGCCTCCAGTTCGAGCCGCGGCAGGCGCCCGTCGGGCGTGCGCAGGCTCAGGCCCTGGCCGGCGACCTGGACGATGTCGTCGGCGCCGAGCGCGGCGACGCGACCGTGCGCATGCAGCTGCGCGACCGCGCGAAACAGCGGCAAGGCCAGAAACAGGACATCGTCGGTAGCCAGCCCGGCGCCGCGCTGGGCTTCGACCACGGCGCGCAGGCTGCTGGCTTCGGTCGGCATGCCCGGGCTGAGCATGGACTCGGTCGCCGGCTTGTTGATGGGCTCGGTCACCGGCTCGATCTCGGGCTCGTTCATGCGCGCAGCTCCTGGTCGAGGCGGCGCACGAGTTTGTCGAGCTCGCGCTTGCCGAACCCGGCGTCGCGCTTGAGCGCAGTGATGAATTCGCTGCGGCTGCCCAGCGTATGCGCCAGACGCGCGGCCTCGAACACCGCGGCTTCGCGCTGCGCTTCGTCGATCAGGGCGAAATCCAGCATCACGCTGTGCAAATAGCGGCGCACGCTGTCGTCGATGCGTTCGGCGCTCAGCTCGTCGTCGCCGGCGACCGCTTCATCGGCGCTCCAATCGGGGAAATAGGCGCGCGCCTGCTGTTGCGCCAGCTCGCCGCCCAGCGCTTCGATCCGCAGCAGTCGAGCGATGAAGCGGCGGGTCAGCGTACTCAGTGCGAGCTGATCCAGCAGATCGAGACGATCGGCCGACAGCGGCCCCTGCAGACGCAAGCGCAGCCAGGCATCGGTGTCGGCGGCGCCGCGCCACCAACGTTCGACCGCCTGCGCGCGCAGATAACTTTCCGGGTGCGAATGGCCTTCGGAACGGCGCCCATCGGTCGATTCCAGTTCCTCGGCCTGGCGCAGATACGCGGCCGGATCGACGCTGCCCAGGCCGGTATGCACCTTGACCAGGATCGCAATCGCCGGGGTCGGCGATTGCGCGCCGATCGCCGCGCCGCGATCGGCGTAGATCTCGGTGTAGAGGCTGTACAGACGCGCGCTCTCGGCATGGCTCGCGGCGGCCTGCGGATCGGCCATGCAGTGGTCGAGGATGCGTTGCGCGGTGTGGTAGTCGCCGCCGTCGAGCGCCCACAACTTGTAATGCGCCAATTCGTGGCCGAGCAAGGCGCTGAGCTCGGTCTCGTCGAGGCGTTCGAGCACCGGCCCCTGCAGGACCACGTGCGCTTCGCCGGGCAGATACCACAGGCTCGCGCCCATCGCGCCGTCGCTGGCCTGGTACAAGGTCGTCGCCGCCTCGATGCCGAGACGCTGCAGCACCGTCGCGCAGATCGCATGCGCCTGCGGGTGCGACTCCGCAGTCAGGCGGTAGGTCTTGCGCAGCAGCTCGGCGCGCAGTTCCTGGGCATGCTGGGCCTGCACGCTGAGCGACGACGCCCAGGCCCAGACCTCCGCTTCGGCACGCTTGAGATGCGCGACCAGGGCGGCGTGATACGGCAGTGGCGCCAGCTCCGGCGATGCCGGCCGCGCCGTCGCAGTGTGCGTATTGCCGTCGTCGGCCTGGCCGATGCCGTCCTGGACCTCGTTGCTTGCCACCACGATCCCGCGCTCCCTCGAATTCGTCCGAGCCTGACCCGGCCTGCGCCGCTGCCCGCCAGCGGTCCGGATACGCCGCTATCAGCGGCCCGGACACGATACCGCGCCTCGCTGCAGGAATGTCGCCGCAGCGCAGCGCGCGTGACGGGGCCGCGAAACCCGCGCGACTTTGCCGCAACTGACCGTTGCCGTGCCGGTGCTGGCGCCGGCGGGATCGACTGGCCACACTGTCCGCTCACCATCGCCTGTCCGCGACTGCGGGCGCGTCGTCCTCGACGGCGCCGACGATTCCAGCTTCCGAGCGGGCCGCGCGCAACGCACGCCGGCGCGCTCTTTCCCGACGAACCTTGCCATGAGCGCCACCATCGCCGTCCCCGCCCCGATCGCGCGCCCGCTGTGGCAGGGACGCGCCTGGGTGCTGGTCGGCATCGTCCTGTCGGCGTTCACCCTGCGCACCGCAGTCACCTCGCTGACGCCGCTGCTCGATGCGCTCGGCCGCGAATTCGGCTTCGGTTCGACCATGACCGGCGTGTTCGGCATGGTGCCGACCGCCGCGTTCGCCTTGTTCGGCGTGGCGACGCCGGCGCTGGCCCACCGCATCGGCCTGGAACGCGCGGCCCTGCTGGCGATGGCGATGGCCGCGCTCGGCCTGCTCGCACGCGCTTTCGTCGGCGGTACCGGGCAATTGCTGATGGCCTCGGCGCTGGCACTGGCCGGCATGGGCATCGGCAACGTGGTGTTGCCGCCGCTGGTCAAACGCTATTTCGCCGATCGTGTCGGCACGGTCAGCACCGCCTACATCACCGTACTGCAACTCGGCACGATCCTGCCGGCGCTCGCGGCGGTGCCGCTGGCCCAGGCCGCCGGCTGGCGCACCTCGCTGGGCTCGTGGTCGCTGGTCGCGGTGGCCGCGGCGCTGCCGTGGATCACGGTGCTGTGGATGGAAGCGCGCGGCCGCTCGGCGCAGGCGCGTGCGCTGGCGCGGGCTCACGACGATGCGGTCTGCCTCGGCGACGAAGCGCCCGAACTGAGCGCACCCGCGGCCACCGCCGCGCCCGGCCGGGTCTGGCGTTCGCCGGTCGCCTGGGGCATGGCGCTGATGTTCGGCATGACCTCGTTGGTCACCTATTCGATGTTCACCTGGCTGCCGAAGCTGTTGATCGAAGCCGGCGGCAGCCCCGCGCTCGGCGGCAGCATGGTCGCGCTGTTCTCGACCCTCGGCATGATCAGCGCGCTGTGCATGCCCGCGCTCGCGGTGCGCGTCGCCAATCCGTTCCCGATCGTGATCGCCTGCGTGCTGGCCTATCTGGGCGGCTTCGCCGGCCTGCTGCTGGCGCCGATGCAGCTGACCTTCGTGTGGGTCGCGCTGATCGGCCTGGGCCCAAGCACCTTCCCGTTGTCGCTGACCCTGATCAACCTGCGCACGCGCACGCCGGCCGGCTCGGCCGCGCTGTCGGGCTTCATGCAGGGGCTCGGCTACACCCTCAGCTGCCTCGGTCCCTTGCTGTTCGGTTGGTTGCACGACCTCAGCCATGGCTGGTTGTGGCCGTTCGCGATGCTCGGCGCCTGCCTGTTGGTGCTGATCGTCGGCGCGTACCTGGCGTGCAAACCGCGCATGCTCGAAGACAGCTGGTAACGCCTACTTTGCGGTTTCGGTCGTTTCGCCGGGCGCTGGCCGAGACGACGCGGTTTTTACGTGCTGCAGGCGTCGCCGGCGCGCGCTAACGTCGGCCTTCCAACTCCCCGCAGAACCACGATGCAGGATCTCACCCAGGGATCGATCCCCCGGCACGTGCTGCGCATGGCCGCGCCGATCGCGGCCGGCATGCTGTTCCAGATGATGTACGTGCTGGTCGACCTGTACTTCGTCGCCCGCCTCGGCGATGCCGCGATCGCCGGCGTCGGCGCGGCCGGCAACGTCCAGTTCGTGGTGATGGCGCTGACCCAGATCCTCGGCGTCGGCACGATGGCGCTGATCGCCCTGGCCTGCGGCCGCAAGGACCGCGAGGACGCCAATCTGGTGTTCAACCAGAGCCTGTTGATCGCAACGCTGTGCAGCGTCGTCGTCCTGGCCGGCGGCTACGCGTTCGGCGGCCTGTACCTGCGTCTGCTCGGCGCCGATGCCGCGACCATCGCGGCCGGCACCGAGTATCTGTACTGGTTCCTGCCCGGCATGGCACTGCAGTTCCTGCCGACCGTCATGGGCGCGGCACTGCGCGGCACCGGCATCGCCAAGCCGGCCATGGTCATACAGATCATCACCGTGGTGCTCAACGTGGTGCTCGCGCCGGTGCTGATCGCCGGTTGGCTGAGCGGGCAGCCGATGGGCGTGGCCGGCGCCGGCCTGGCCAGCTCGATCTCGATCGGCGTCGGCGTGCTGCTGATGGTCGGTTACTTCCTGCGCCTCGAGAAATACGTCGGTTTCGATGCACGCCAATGGCGCCTGCGCCTGCCGGTATGGAAGCGCATCCTCGCCATCGGCCTGCCGGCGGGCGGCGAGTTCGTGCTGATCTTCGTCTACATGGGGGTGATCTACTGGGTCATCCGCGATTTCGGCGCGCAAGCGCAGGCCGGCTTCGGCATCGGCTCGCGAGTGATGCAGGCGATTTTCCTGCCGGCGATGGCGATTTCGTTCGCGACCGCGCCGGTGGCCGGCCAGAACGTCGGCGCACGCCATCCCGAGCGCGTGCGCGCGACCTTCCGCGTCGCCGCGGTCATGAGCGCGACGGTAATGATCGCCCTGACCCTACTGTGCCAATGGCAGCCGGAACTGCTGGTGCGCGTATTCACTCGCGACGACGCCGTGGCCGGCATCGCCACCGAGTTTCTCGGGGTGATTTCCTGGAACTTCATCGCCTCGGGCCTGATCTTCAGTTGCTCGGGCCTGTTCCAGGCTCTCGGCAACACCTTGCCGGCCTTGCTCAGCAGCGCCAGCCGCCTGGCGACTTTCGCCATTCCCGCGGTATGGCTGTCCGTGCAACCCGGCTTCGAGTTGCATCAGTTGTGGTGGTTGTCGGTGGTCACTCTCGCCCTGCAGGCCGCGATCAGCCTGTTCCTGCTGCAACGCGAATTCCGTCTGCGCCTGCCGCAGGGTGCGCTCGCCGGCTGAGCCATCTCCGTATCGCCCGTCGCATCGCCGTTCGCGAATCCTCGTTCAAGCATCGCTACGCGGGATCATCGCGTGCACGCGGCGTGGACAGCCGGTGAAAACGTGAACGCTGCAGGCCCGCATCGGCAGCGAAAGCGCACGCTCACCTGCGTTTCACCATCGGCTTACATGGTCGGTCCTAGCTTGGAATCGCACTTTGTTGGAGCGGCGCTTCATTGGAGCCGCACTTTGTTGGAGCGGCGCTTCATTGGAGCCGCACTTTGTTGGAGCGGCGCTTCATTGGAGCCGCACTCTGTTGGAGCTGCACTTCGCTGGAGCCGTGCTCAGTTGGAGCTGCACTTCATCGGAGCCGTGCTTCGATCGCACGACCCGGAGCTTTCCCTCATCCTCGGAGGACGACCATGCACACCGATCAGGAACTCGTCGCGAAATTCTGGAAGGCGCTGAAATCCGACCGCACCGTGATGCTCGGGCTGGACGGCGTCGACGACAGCCACACCCGGCCGATGAGCGCACAGTTCGAGGACGACCGCAGCCCGCTGTGGTTCTTCACCTCCACCGACAACGCCCTGGCCCAGCAACTCACTTCGAATCATCGCGCCATCGCCGCGTTCGCGGCCAAGGGCCACGACCTGTTCGCGAGCATCTCCGGCAGCCTGAGCGTCGACCGCGACCGCGCCGTCATCGAACGCCTGTGGAATCCGTTCGTGGCCGCATGGTTCGAAGGCGGCAAGGACGATCCCAAGCTGACCCTGCTGCGCCTGGATGCGAAACGCGCCGAGATCTGGCTCAACGAAAACAACTTGCTCGCCGGAGTGAAGTTGTTGCTCGGCGTCGACCCGAAGAAGGACTACAAAGGCAAGGTGGCCGAGGTCAACCTGCGCTGAACCCACGCGGGCCGCAGACTTCGACCTGCGGCCCGACCTATAGCGACGCATAGCCGGCCTGCGCCCATCGCCAGGCCGGCTCCACCTTGCCGCGCACGCCTGTTGCCCTATCGCCGTCGCGGCCGTCGCCTCACACCTTCGACGACACGATCTCCGCCCAGCGCGCGGCGCACGCTCCGGCGCAACGCCGTGGCCTGCGCAACGCATTCATCGCGGTGAAATATTCGCGCGCGCCGCGCATTACAGCGCCGGACTGGAAGCGTCGGCACAGATCGACGCACCGCAAAGCGCCGGTTTCCGGCACCGGGTCACGTAAACCCTGCGGTTGCTCACGACAATGAACGAACGGGATCCATACGCGGCTTTCCACGGACTAGACACTCCGAAGGAGATCGTTCGATGCATGTGCACTCACTCGCCGCAGCCCTCGGCTGTTCGCTGCTGCTGACCTCCGCGCTCGCCGGCGCGGCCGAGCGTCCCGACCTCGACCGCCTGCGTTTCGAATTCGACAAGACCCAGGCACAAGTGCTGGCGCAAGCCCGGCGCGCGTCCTATCCCGAGTATTTCCGCCGCGCCTATGCACGGTATCCGAACCTGCCGACCGGCTCGCTGGAAGCGATCGCCTATGCCGAGACCGGCTGGAACCACGTCGCACCGGAGGCGCAGAACCCGCGCGACGTGCACATGCCGCGTTCCTACGGCGTCATGGGCCTGTATCACGGCGGCGGTTTCGCCGACCAGGTCGGCGAAGGCGCGCGCCTGATCGGACGCAGCGCGCAACAGGTCATCGACGACCCGCAAAGCAATATCCTCGCCGGCGCCGCCCTGCTCGACCGCGCGCTCGCCGCCAGCCAGGGCGAGCGGCGCAGCCGCGCCCTCGCCGAACCCGAGGCGCTCGCGCCGGTGCTGGCGCGTTACGCCGGCTACGGTGCGTCCAACAGCGGCATCGCCGGCTATGCCCGCCAGAGCTTCGCTTACGGGGTACTGCAGACGCTGGAACGCGGCGTCAACGAGCAAGGCGTCGAGATCCAGGCGCAAGCGCTGCGGCTTGAGCGCGCCTTCGACGCCGAACGACTGCGGAAACTGCGCGCGCCGGCCCTGTCGATCGATGCCGGCGCCGACCGCGTACGCGTCGACCGCTCGCTGACCGATCAGCTCGCCGATCCGTCGATGCGGCCGACGGCCGATGTCGGCGCCAAGGCGGTCGATTTCGGCGAAGCGATCTGGAACCCGGCCAGCCCGAGCAACTACAGCACGGCCTCGAATGCGATGAGCGCAGTTATCCTGCACACTATGGAAGGTTCGTATGCCGGCTCGATCGCCTGGTTCCAGAACCCCAGCGCGCAGGTGTCGGCGCATTATCTGATCCGCAAGTCCGACGGCCAGATCACCCAGATGGTCGCGGAAAACCGCCAGGCCTGGCACGCCAAGTATCACAACTACTACACCGTCGGCATCGAACACGACGGCCGCGCCGCCGATGCCGGCAACTGGTCGGCGGCGATGCTCAACGCGTCGGCGCGGCTGACCAAGAGCCTGTGCGCGCGCCGCGGCATCGACTGCCGCACGGCCTGGAACGGTCCTGGCTACGACAGCTGGCATCTGGTCCCCGACAGCGTGCGCATCAAGGGCCACGGCATGCTGACCCAGAACGAAAACCGCTACGACCCCGGCAAGTACTTCCCGTGGTCGAGCTACTACAGCCTGATCAATGGCGGCGGCACGCCGAACCCGCCCGGCAAGTACTGGGTCGACACCTTCGCCAACGCCACCGGCTACCAGTGGCCGTCGACCCTGACCCCGGTCGGCACCCTCTACCAGGGCACGAACTACGTCTATTGCAAGGCCTGGGGCCAGGAAGTGCGCGTCGGCGCCAGTTACAACCACTACTGGCTCAAGACCGATCTCGACGTCGGCCCGGCCGGGGCGTGGGTGTCGGCGTATTACCTGAGCCGCTGGGGCAACGACGAGGCGCGCGACAACAACGGCGCGGTGATTCCGGACTGTTGAGCCCGGACTGTCGATTCCGCCCGGCGAGCGTATCGCCCCGGTTCCCTCGTCCCGCTCGGGCGAGGGAACCGCAACGGCTCGAACCGCGCGCCGCGACGCGAACGGTCGCGCCGGACCTTTCCCGTCCAGTTGCGGCTTTCGACGGCACGACTGGTGATTCACCCGATCGCGAGAACCCGATGAAACGAAAGATGATGCTGTGCGAGCGGATCATGTACGTCGACCGCGCAACGCCGTTCACCCTGGTCCAGGCCGCGCGCATCCGCGGCCGGCTCGATCCCGCGCAGTTGCGCCACGCGCTCGACCGCATCCAGCTCAAACACCCGATGCTGCGTTGCGCGGTGCTCGACGGCGACTCGCCGCAGATCGTGCTCGAGGACGACCCGGCACCGATTCCGCTGCGCCTGGTCGTGCGCGAGAACGACCAGGACTGGCTGCGCGAATCGCATATCGAACGCGAGACCGCCTTCGCCAGCGACCGCGCCCCGCTGATGCGCGCGGTCTGGGTCTACGACGAAGACGGCGGCGAATTGCTGCTGACCTGCCATCACTGCATCTGCGACGGCTTGTCGATGGTGACCCTGCTGCGCGAGACCCTGGCCCTGTGCGACTGCCCCGACCTCGACATCGGCCGCCATAGCAGCGTCAACGGCATGGAGGACCTGTTGCCCGAGGAGGTATTGAACGACCGCCGCGCCCATCGCAACGCGCGCTGGAAGGCGATGGCGTTCCGCTTGTTCTTCGCCGTGCGGCGCAAGCGCACGCCGATACCGCAGGGCGAGTTTTACGTATTGCGCTGGAAGCTGCCGCGCGAGGCCAGCCAGGCCCTGGCCGAACGTGCCCGCGCCGAGGGCGTGACCGTGTTCGCCGCGATCGCGGTCGCATTCTCGCTCGCGTTCCGCACGATCCGCAGCGACCGCGCCAACGGCAAGGTGTTCGTGCCGGTCGACATCCGCAAGTTCCTGCCGCGGCTCAGCGCCGACAGCCTGTTCGCGTCTGCGCCCGGCGCCATCGTCGCGCTCGACAATCGCACCCCGCCGGAGCAGATCGACGAGCTCGGCTACTGGAACCAGGCACGCGCGTTCAAGGCCCGCCTCAACCAGCGCATCGAGCGCCTGACCCGCAACGTCTACGAGTTCTTCATCGGCCTGGAGCTGCTGCATTCGGTGTTCGACCAGTTCATCGCCGAGCGCCGCTCCGACCTCGACGCCTACGACGTCACCCTGTCCAACGTCGGCCGCATCGACATGCCGCGCGACTACAACGGCTTCCATTTGGAAACCGTGTACAGCCCGACCCTGCACCTGCCGTGGCGCACCACCACCTCGGTGCTGATGTCGGGCTTCGCCGGCGAGCTGGATTTCAGCTTCATGTCCGACCTGCACTCGCTGCCGCGCGAACAGGCCGAAGCGATCCGCGACCACGTCATCGCCTCGCTGTGGGAGCGCGGCCGCACCGCCAACCCGGCCGAGACCGACATCCTGTCGGTGCGGGAAGCCGCATGAAGGTGGATCGCGATCTCGGCGCGGACACGCCGTACGGTCTAGCGCCTTCCAGCGAGACCGCCGTCGACGCCGCCAAGACCCCGCGCGCGATCGATCCCCGCGCCTTCGGCGTGGTGTTCGTACTTTGGCATCCGGACGCCTCGCACTTGATCCACCTCGACGATGCACATGCGGCCTGTCGCCATGTCGTCGCGGTCGACAACTCGCCCGAGGCCGATCTCGATCTGCACGAGCGCCTGCGCGGCGCCGGCATCGAGGTGGTGTTCAACCGCAACGCCGGCGGCATTTCCGGCGCCTACAACCGCGGCGTCGAAGCCTTGCTGGCGCGCGGATGCCAGGTGGTGTTCCTGCTCGACCAGGATTCGCAGCTCGGCCCGGAGTTCTTCGCCGGCATGATGCAGGCCTGCGCCCAGGTCGGCAGCCAGGCCTTCGTGCTCGGGCCGAAGGTGTTCGAGGCCAACCTCGGCCGCTATCTGCCGGTGTTCTCGCCGGCCGGGCGGATGCCGCGGCCGGAACGGATCGACGACCGGGTCGACGGCCTGATCCCGACCCTGTTCGTGATTTCCTCGGGTTCGGCGATCTCGGCCGCGGCCTATCGCGAGCTCGGCGCGTTCCGCGAGGATTACTTCATCGAGTACGTCGACATCGAGTACGGCCTGCGTGCGACCCGCCAGGGCATCCCGGTCTACGTCAACGCCGCGGTCGAGATGCGCCAGCAGGTCGGGCGCTTCGTCAAACGCGGGATATTTTCGACCAGCAATCACGTGGCCTGGCGCCGCTACTACGCCTCGCGCAACGCCGTACACGCGCTGCGCTCCAACGCCTCGCGCTGGTCGGTGCACTGGCTGATCGAATTGCTGACCCTGCACCAGGTGCTGTGCGTGTTGGTGTGCGAGGAGCACAAGCTGCGCAAGATCGTCGCCATCGCGGTCGGCTATTTCGACGGCGTGTTCGGCAGGCTCGGGGCGTTCGAGCAACGCCATCCGCGGGTGGCGGCGTTCTGCCGGCATTGAGGGAAGGATGCAGCAGGTGAGCGGCCGAGGCGCGCCGGGTCTTGCCGGATCGTAGTCGCGGCTCGCGCCGCTCCTACCCCGAAGCAGAGCGGGGTGGGAACGGTTTGCCGCGACCCGCGGATCAGTAAGCGTCGCTGCCCAGGCGGATGTCGATGCCGAGCGCGGCGGCGACCGCTTCCATGTTTTCGTCGTCGCGGCGCAGGGTGATCCAGCCGGCGTACATGTCGCTGCCGGTGTCGCGGTTCCACAAGGTGTAGCCGTACTCGCGCAGGCGCACGAAGGCCTTGGCCATCAGCTCGGGCACGTCGGTGGCGTCGAGGAACTCTTCGTCGGTCGGGTCTTCCACGCCCCAGTCCACGCTGAGGTTCCAGCGCGAGGCCAGTTGCGCGATCGAATCGATGAAAGAGCCGGTGTCCTTCCAGTCGACGCGATAGCCGGAGGTCCAGTCGATCACTTCCTGGATGGTCTCGGCCGGTTCGGCATCGGCGTCGTCCTCGCAGGTTTCGCGGTAACGCGCGAACTGCTGCAGCGCGGTGTCCTCGTCGCCGGGATTGATCAGCAACAGCAGTTGCCAGACCAAGGCCTCTTCGTCGAGTTCCTCGTCGCTGTCGCCGCCGGCGAAATCGATCTCCTCGCCCTCATAGTCGGATTCGTTGTCGGGTGCGCTCATGGGGTGGCGTCCGTAAGGAAAGGGAATGGTGCGACCTGACGGCCGGATTGGAAAGCCGGGGCGACGGACGGGTGCGCCAGGCACGGCACCGCCGGGCCTGAGAATGAAAGAGCCCGGCACGGCCGGGCCCGAAAACGAAGAAGCCCGGCTTGCGCCGGGCTTCTCGATGCCACCCTGCCTTGCGGCGCGGGTAGCGAGGTCAGCGTTGAACCCGAGGGTTCAGACCGCCTGCACCTGGTCGGCTTGCAGGCCCTTCTGGCCCTGCGTCACGACGAAGGAGACCTTCTGGCCTTCCTGCAGGCTCTTGAAGCCCTGGCCCTGGATCGCGCGGAAATGCACGAACACGTCATCGCCGCTCTCACGGCTGATGAAACCAAAACCCTTGGCGTCGTTGAACCACTTGACAGTACCGATCTCACGATCCGACATGTTGCTTACTCCTTGAAACGTTGTGTTGGAATGCCGCTTTCACGGCGTTGGGGCTGGTTGCAAGGAGGAAGCGAGGTGGAACGATGGAGTGGATCAGCGATCTACGGCATCGGGTCACGACCTACGGTGACCCTTGACGAACTCAGCTCGTACACCGTAGTGGCGTCCGAGGGGAAAATCAATTGGAGAAACGCACCCGCGTTCATTCGATTAGGCGATCCAGTCCGCAGTTTGGAACATGCCGTCTTCGGCCGGAGGGCTCCGGAGGGCCTCCGCAGGCTTTCGCCACACATCTATCCTATTGATTTTATTGAATTCTACGATTTTATTTCTCGCAATTGGACGACTTGGCGCCGGATAAACCGAATCGGCTCGCTGCATCGAACCTGAACAGCGTTCATATTCGGCCGTCTCATGCGGACACCGATCCGATGCCGATCCAGGCCTCGGGCAGCCCCTGGAACCCCGATTCGCGCCGATCGCCCCGACCGGGCCCCGGTCCGGGTCCGGCGTTCGCCCCTCCTACGGGAGGCTCAACGGCCCTCGCCACCCTCTTCGTCGGACTCGCTCTGGGCACGACGCCAGATGCCGTACTCGGCGCGGTTGAGGCGGAACTCCTGCAGCGCAAAGGTCGCCGCGCCACGGTCGGCGGCGCTCGCAGCCGGGTCGGCGGCGATGGCGAGCAAGGCCTCCTTGAGGCGGTCGCTGCGGATGCCGGAACTCTGCACGCCGGCGATCGCCTTCGCCCGCACTTCCGCCGAGTTGTCGAGGATCGCGCGGTGCAGCAGGTCCTCGACCTGTTCGCCGTCGTCCCATTGCGCGAGTTGCAGCACCGCCTGCGCGCGCAGGTTCGGATCAGGATGACGCGCCAGCGCCGACAACTCAGCCACTACCGGCGCCGCGTCCTCGCTCGGCATCGTCGCCGGGGTCAGCATCGCCACCAACTCGCCCATACGCTGCGCGTCGCCGCCGCGCTCGAGCTTGGCCAACAGGGTCTGGCGGACCTCGGGCCGGTCCATCGAGTACGCGCGCAACAACTCCAGCCCATCGTGCTCGTCCTCGGGCCGGGTGCTGGCGGCCAGCGACAAGGCGAAACGCAGCACGTCGTCGCCGGACACCGCATTGAGCAGGGACAACAGCTCGCCGCGCGCGACCAGGTCGCGTTCGTTGCGGTAACGCTGCAGCAGACTCTGCAGGAAGGCCGGATCGCGGCTGGCGCGTTGCCGCAGCGACTCGAAACTGATCCGCTCGTTGCCGAGCACCAGGTATTCCGGACTGGTCGCCGCATCGACCCTGGCCGGCGGCTGCGATGCCGGCGTGGCGGACTGCGCTATCGGGGCCGGCGCGGGCGCGGCCTCGCGACGCACCGCATAGGCGCCGAGCGCGGCGCCCAGGGCGGCGGAGACGATGGCGACCAACAGCACCTGGCTGGATTTCATACGCATTTCAAACCGGCAGAACCTCGTCGCAGGATAACGCGGCGGCTACTCCACGCCGCTCGTGCGCTTGGTCTGCTTCGCCAGGCGACGCAGTTGCACGAAAGCCCCTCTCCCGCGTGCGGGAGAGGGGTTGGGGTGAGGGCAGCCGGACTGCGGCCGACCTCGACGCATCAACAAGGCGGTGCGACGCGCCCGTCCGAACCGGTGTAGGTGTAGGCATCGGGAATGAAGCGGCCGCTGCCGATCCGGTTCCAGATGTTGCTGGTGCCGTAAGTGCCGGTCACCGAGGTGCCGGTGGTCTGGCACTGGATCGTCACCGCGGTGCCGTCGGCCAGGCTGCCGACGATCGAGTACGAGGTACCGGGGCCGGAACGCACGTTGAGCGGCGTGCCGTTGGTGTTGACCGTGCCCGAACCGCTGCCGCCGCTGCAGCTGTTGTGGCTGGTGTAGTTGGTGCTGTTGCCGCTTTCGTCGAAGTACTTGATCAGCGAGCCGTTGAAGCGGATCCGTTGGGCGCTGCCGTTCAAGCGTTCTTCGAAGTGCAGATGGGCGCCGAACGAGCCGCCGGTGTTGCCGACCGTGCCGATCGCCTTGCCCGCTGCGACGTTCTGGCCGACCGAGACCGAATACGAATTCAGATGCGCGTACAGGGTGCTCCAGCCGCCGCCGTGGTCGATCACCACGTACTTGCCGTAGCTGGTGTCGCCGAGGTTGCGTACTACGCTGACCGTGCCGCCGACCGAGGCGACCACGGTGTCGCCTTCGTCGTTGGCGCGGTTGAGGTCGACCGAGTTCTGCGGCTTGTGGTTGGAGCGGGTCTGGCCGGCCCAGGTCTGGCCGCACGGAAACGGCATCTGGAAGTTCGGCGCGGCTTCGGCGGCCGTGGCGAACAAGGCGGCGAAGGCGAACAACGCGGACAGACCGCGAAGTCGGATACGTTTTGCGCTTACTGCGTTCATGGCGGGGGTACTCCATCGATGAGGCCGCGCCGTTGCCGACGGCGCGACGCGGTTGAAGGGGTTCAGTGCAGGATCTGGACGTCGTCCAGATAAAGATTGACGTCGTAACTGGTCTGCTCGCGCAGGAACCAGACCGCATCCAGGCGCACGCTGGCGGCGTCGATCGTGCCGTTGCTGGCGCCGGCCCAGGCGTTCCAGTGCGCGGCATCGCCGAGCGACCATTCCAGCCAGGTCCATTGCCCGCTCGGAATCGCGCGGCTGACCGCACGCTCGGTGCCGTCGCTGTCGTCGATGCTGAGGCTCGCACTGAGCCCGCTGGCGCCGGTATAGACCCAGAAGCCGACCTTGCCGCCGTCGCGCACGAGTTCGACGTTGTTGGCCGGCGTGCCGCCGCCCGACAGCAGACGCACCGCCCAGGCGGTGGCGACGGCGGGGTCGTCCTTGAGCAGGACGCGCAGCGAGCAGCTGCCGTTCTTGCGGGTGGCGCAGTCCTGCTGCGCGAGCGATGCGGTCGATACGCCGGCGGTGCTGCCCGAGGCGGTCGGTGCGCTGGCGAAATGGCCGACGCCGATCTCGAAGCCGTCGAGCACGACCGCGCCGCCGCCGGGACCGCCGCCGCCCTCGTTGGCGAGGAAGGCGTTGCGCATGCCGCCGGGGCTGTTGTTGTTGTTGAAGTAGTGGTTGGCGATCCAGCGCCAGTCGCGGCCCTGGTTGGCGGCCCAGCGCTGGGTGCCCCACTGGCTCATGCCGCGGCCGTGGCCGAAGCAGCCGCGATTGCGCCCGACCTCGTCGGACAAACAAGGCCAGTTGTTACGTGGCGAACCGTTGCGGCCGTTGCCGCAGCTCAGGTCGTTGTTGACGCAGGACAGACCGTCGCTGGGGTCGTCCCAGGCGTTGTTCTCCGAGGAGTACTCGCTGAAGGCCGCGGTCCTGCCGTCGCGGGTCAGCAGCACGCCGCGCGTGGCCGCCGCGGCCGCGACCGTCGCCGACACGCTGTCGGCGTTGAAGGCCTGGCACGAGGTGCTGTTGCAGATGTCGTAGCGGCTGTTGACCGGGTGGGCGACGTAGTAGGCCGCGTAGCTGCGGTAGGCGACGGCGCCGGCGGCGAGCGAGTCGGCGTCCCAGGACGGGATCCATTCTTCGTCGAGGCCGCGGCCGACGTAGTCCTCGAAGCCGTAGACCGACACGCCGGTACAGGAACGCCCCGAGCAATTGGTGCCGACGCGGATGCTCGACGGCACCGGCACGCTGGCCGCCTGCGCGGCCAGGCGCTGCGCGGTCGCGACCGAAGCCGGGCGGGCCGGGTCGAACGCAGCGTCCTGATCGGCGGCGCCATCGGACTCGGCCTGCAGCGTATCGGCGGCCGAACGCGGCCGCTGCTGGTCTTCGCGCTGGCGCGCACGCAGTTGCACGTGGCTGCGATCGATCACTTCGGTCGTGCCGGCACCGGCTTCGAGGTCGACGATCAGATGGCGGCTGTCGTTGAGCAGCGGCAGGCCGGTCAGGCGCTGGCTGCGATAGCCCTTGGCGCTGACCGTGATCTCGACCGTCGCCGGCAAGGCCTCGCTGTCGCGCGCCAGAGCGCGCGGCAGTTGCGCGGAGAACTCGAAATAGCCTTCGCCGTCGGCGGTCGTGCGCGCGCCCTGGCTGCTGCGCACCAGCGCGCCGGCGACCGCACGGCCGCTGCGGTCGTAGACGTGGCCGCTGAACACCGCGCACTGGGCGCAGGCCGCGGCCTTGAGCGCCAACAAGTCCAGCGCTTCGGACGGCATCGACGGCGACAGCCACACCGTCAACGGCAGCCCCGGTGCGGCGTCGATCTCGACCCGGGTGCTGAGGCTGTCGTAACCGGGCGCGGTGACGATCAGGTCGTATCGGCCCTCGCTCAAGGCGGCGACGCGGCCGCCGCGGGTGGTGATGCCGAGGTCGTGCACGCGCGCCTCGGCGCCGCGTGCGATCACGACCAGATGCGAATCCAGCGCGCGGCCGCTGACGCTGTCGCGCACGCGGATGTCGAGCGCGCGGCTGTTGCTAGCGCTGCGCGCTGCCGGCGCGGTCGAGCCGGCGCTACTGAGGCGCTGACTCGCGCCCGGCGTGCGCAGCCATTGCGCGAATACCGCGCCGGCCAGCAGCAAGGCGACGATCGCGAGCCAGGTCGGAACCCGGCGCGGCGATCTCAGTGGACGCGGCGCGCGCGACGCTTCGGGCGCTTGCGGGTGCTCGGTCATGGACGATCCCCTGAAGGTGACGAAACCGTCCGCAGGCGCGCTTTACGCCGGTCGGCGGTACGAATACGAAGCGGTGCGCGTGCGGACGCGGCGATCCGGGACGCGCAGGCCGGGTGCGGGGGGCCGGCCTGCGCGCGGAGGGATCGATGGTCGAACGCTTGGATCAGTTCTTGACCTGGACGTCGTCGAGATACAGGTTGACGTCGTAGCTGGTCTGGTCGCGGTACAGCCAGATCGCGTCGAGCTTCACCGTGCTGCCGGTGATCGCGCCGTCGGCATTGCCGACCCAGGCGTCCCACTGCGCGGCGTCGTCCAGGCGCCATTCCAGATAGGTCCAGGTGGCGGCCGGGATCGCACGACTGACCGAACGCTCGGTGCCGTCGCTGTCGTCGACGCCGAGCGCAGCGCTCATGCCGGTCGCGCCGGTATAGACCCAGAACCCGACCTTGCCGTTGGCGCGGGTCAACGCCGCGTTGCTGGCCGGCGTGCCGCTGGCCGACAACAAACGCACCGCCCAATCGCTGGCGCTGGCGGCGTCGTCCTTCAGCAACACGCGCAAGGAGCATTCGCCGTTCTTGCGGGTGGTGCAGTTGCGCTCGCCAAGCGAGGCCGCGGCGATACCGGTGCTGCTGCCGGAATAGGCCGGGCCGGTGTCGAAGTGGCCGACCGTGCTCTCGAAGCTGTCGATCACCGTGCCGGTGCCGCTGCTCGGGTTGAGCAGGTTGTAGTAGCGCGCCCAATCCCAGTTGATGCCGGGGTCGGTGTGGTCCTGGCCGCTGTAATGCTGGTGGCCCTTGACCTTGACGCTGGTCGGCAACACGTTGACGCCGCTGCCGGCCGGGCCGCGGAATGCGCTGGCGCAGCTGATCGCGCTGTAGCGGGCGCAGAAATGCCGGGTCAGCGCCGCCGAGGCGTTGTACATGGCGCTGGTGTACCAGCTGGCGTTGTTGATGAAACCTTCGTGCTCGATGCCGAGGGTGGTCTTGTTGTGTATGCCGACGTGATGCGAGGCGCGGTCCTCGCGCACCATCTGGGTGATCTGACCGTCCGAGCTGCGGACCAGATAGTGCGCGCTGACGCTCTTGGGGTTGTTCTGGAACCAGGAGATGCTGCCGGCGTAATAGCCCTGCATCGTGTGGATGGTGACCGAGTCGTACGAGGTGCGGGTGGAGTGGTACGGCGAGGCCACCCACAACGCCGGACCGTAGTCGGTGCTCTTGGTGTCGGCGCTGTCGAGGCCCGGCGCGATCAGGGTTTCGCTGACGGGGTCGATGGCGTAGTCGCCGCTTTTCAGGCCTTGGGTCTCGACTCGATCGTTAGCCAGGTCCAGGCGCACGAACGGTGCGCGCAATTGCACCAGCTTGCGCGCATCGAAAGCGCGTTCCCAGGCGACCGGGCGCTCGGGCACGACGATGCCGCGGTCGTTGACGCCCTTGTCCTGGGCCAGCAGCACGTCGAAGGCGAAGCTCGAACGCGCGTGGTCCTGGATGGCGCTGCGCGCGAGCGCGTTGCCGCCGCCACGGGCGAAGCCGGCATAACGCTCCAGCGCCGGGCGGGTGGCTTCGGGCGAAGCCTTCGCGCCGACGCCATCGGCGCGCAACTCGCGATCGAGCAAGGCGGCGGCGGCGAGGATGTTGCTCAGGGGATCGCGCTGCACGCGGGCCGCCGGCACGCCGAGCAATCTCGCGCCCTCGCCGATCTGGTCGGCGAAGCCTTCGCCGCGGTACAGGCCCATGACGCCGTAGGAGCGCGGCATGTGCTGGTGCTGCTCGCCGTATTGGGCCGTGCTCGGCTGCAAGTGCTGCCAACGGCTCATGACGTAGGCGATCGATTCGAGCGTGCCGGCCGGAATCGCCGGATAGCGCGCATAGGCCTGACGGAAGTAGTCGGCGTAGACGGCGCGGTCGACCCGGGCCAGCGACTCTTCGATCTGCAGGCGCTGGGCCAGCGCGCGGTCTTCGGGCGCCGGGCCGGCGATGGCCAGCCAGGGCGCGGCGAGGGCCAACAGGCCGACCACGGCGAGCGACAGCGACGACGGCAGGCAGGCGGCGGACCGACGTTCGGAATATTTGTTCATTTTTGTTTCCCCATGAGAATTAAAAATTCCCCGCGGGGCCCTTGTACTGCATTTGCCTGACTGGCAAGTGCTGTTCGAGGCGGTTTTAGGTAGCAATGTCGCGATCCGCGACCCCCATCACCCCTGAACTGCGCCGGTTGGCGCGTCGTCTCACCGCCGTCGATCCGGCCTGTCCCGGTGCAGGTAGCGAGCTGCGCTGCACCGCGTCATCTTCCTCCGCCGGCGGTCGGCCTTCATCCTCGGGCTGACCCCAGTGGGGGCCGGGCGGCTCCGCGCTTGGCCCAAACCGCTTCGCCGGCCCACAACGCGCAAGGCCCGGACATGCCGGGCAGCAAAAACCTACAAGGCCCGGACATGCCGGGTTTCGGAAACCTACAAGGCCCGGACATGCCGGGCCTTGCGAGGCAGAAACCAAGTAGCGGGCTGCGGCGTCGTGCCCGGCGCGTGCCAGGGCGAACTCAGTCCGCCGGCGCGAACTTGATGTCCGAGGGCGAGACCGCCTCCAGCGTCTGCACGGTCTTGCCGAGCCGGCCGTCGGCGGGATCGCGCTCGATCACCACCAGATTGCCGCTGTGCTGGTTGGCAACGACCAGATGACGGCCGTCCGGCGACAGCGCGAATTCGCGCGGCCCACGGCCTTCGCTGCTGCGACGCTGCAACGCCGACAAGCGCCCGCTGGCCGCATCGACTCCATATACGACGATGTGGTTGTCTTCGCCGCGATTGCTCGCATACAGAAAGCGCCCGTCGGCGGACAGGTGCAAGGCTGCGGCGGCATTGCCGCTGCGTCGGCCCGGGTTCATCGCCACGGTCTGCACCGCATGCAGACGGCCGGCGGCATGGTCGAGCACGACCACTTCGCCGCTCATCTCCAAACTGAGATAAGCATGGCGGCCGGACGCGTCGAACAACAGATGGCGCGGGCCGCTGCCCGGCGGCAGTTCCAGGAACGGCGTCGCCGCCGCGCGTAGCGGGCGTTCGCCGCTGCGTGCCGGATCGTAGCGATAGGCATAGACCTTGTCGGCGCCGAGGTCGACCGCGAATACATGCCTGCCGTCCGGCGACGGCACGGCGGCATGCACGTGCGTCGACAGCTGGCGTTCGCGATCGGCCTGGCTGGCGCGATGGGTCAGCACTTGCACCGCCGACTGCAGGCGGCCATCGCCGTCGACCGGCATCGCCGCGAGCGTGCCGCCGGGCGCGGCATTCACCGAGTAATTGGCGACGAACAGATAGCGGCCATCCAGGCTCAGCGCCGCGTGCGCGGGCTCGTCGCCGAGGCAGTTGGCCTGCGACAGCGGCTGTGAGCGCTCGCTTCCGCGCGCGAGGGCGAAGCTGCTGGCTCGGCCGACCGGGTCGTCCGACTCGGGGCCGTTCTCGTTGACCGCGAACAAACGGCGGCCATCGGCAGAGAAGGTGAACCACGAAGGGTTGTCGGTTTCGATCACCTCCAGCGGCTGCGGCTCGATGCGCCCCTGCGCCGGGTCGAAACGATAGCGGCCGATGCCCTTGCAGACCGCGCCGGTGTAACAGCCGACCAACAACTCGGGCTGCGCGCGCTGTTCGGCGGCGGTGGCGGGTGCGGCAACAAGCGTCATCGACAGACTCCAGGCAAGCAGGGGGGATCGCAGGAACATCGGGCTCTCCGGCGCCGGCGGCGCGACACTCGATCCTGCACCAGCGCGCGGCGATGGCCAAGCTTGCTCGGCCGCGAAGCTCCGTCGTCGCCGCGATGAAATTTCACCGCGACCGACGCGGTCGGCGCAGGCATCGATTCGCCCGGGGTTTCCCGCATTTAGCCGGGGCGCCGGACTTTCATGGCGACCGGGGCCCGTCGCCGGCGCCGCCGCGTCTGCGGCCCAACCCCGCCGCCACCCGCCGCCAGCGCGCGGACTGGGCCGGGCGCGGCGGTACGCGTATCCTGGCCGCCGAATCTCCAACGCCCCGGCCGCCCCACACCGGGCCGGCCTCGCACCACGTCAGTTCACTACCGAAAGAGCGCCACCATGACCGACACCCCGCCCGACCGCCTCTCCAACGACGCGCGCAGCCCCTATTACGACCCAGCCGTGCTCGAACGCGGGATCGGCCTGCGCTTCAACGGCGTGGAGAAGAACAACGTCGAGGAATACTGTGTCAGCGAAGGCTGGGTACGCCTACCGGTCGGCAAATCGCTCGACCGTCGCGGCAACCCGATGACGATGAAGGTCAAGGGCCAGGTCGAGCCCTACTACCTGACCGAAGCACCGCAGGCCGACTGAGCCCGGCGGTCCGCGCCGCGCCGTCGCCCGCCCGGGCACGGCGCGCCGTCGTTCTCACCGATATTTTTTCGCGGGCGATGTCTTAAACCCGCGCTCTGGATCGTCGATACAGCAAGAGCCCCGAATGCCGCGCCTGCGGCCGGGGCGCACCGCCACGACCTTCCGGAGATCCGCATGTCCCTCGCCGCCAGCCTGTTGTTGTTCAAACTCGTCTTCATCGCCGGCCTGGCGCTGTGGCTCACCGTGGTCGCGTTCAACAACCTCATCGCCTTCCGCAACGGCGTGTTCGCGCTCGCCTCGATCATGCGCATGGCGCCGTTCGAGCAGGCGCCGGCGATCCAGACGCCGCTGCTGTCGCGTCGTGTCGAGCAGGCATCCTGGCACCGCGCCGCGTTCTCGATCGTGCTCGGCGCCGAGATGGTCACGGTCGTGCTGCTGTGGGCAACGGTCGCGGCCCTCGCCGGCCTCGCCACCGCCGCCCACGCCACGATCCTGGCCAACCTCGCGCTGACCGCGCTGATGGCAACCAGCTTCCTGATGGCGGTCGGCGGCAGTTGGTTCGCCTACTACATCCGCCAGGACAACCTGCAGCTGATCCACTTCGTCCTGGTCGCGGTGTCGGTGCTCGGCCTGCTCGCGGTCAATCTGCGCGCTTGAGCATCGGCCTGCGGATACTTAAGCGGCGACGGTCTCGCGCCACTGCTCGCACAGCCGGCGCATGTCGCCGGCCAGCACCGGCACCGGTTGCGGCAGACGCAGCGCCGCCTCGAGCTCGGCGCAGGCGCGGTCGAAATCGCCCTCGGCCGCCGCCGACAGGCCGCGCGCATAAGCGCCGAGCGGGTCGGCCTGCGTCTCCACCGGCGCCAGCCACTCGCGCGCGTCCTTGGCAATGCCGCGCATCAGCAGCAACTGCGCCAGCTGGAAACGGGCGACCACGAACTCCGGCAACACCGCCAACACCGCGCGCAGGCGTTCCTCGGCGCGATCGAACAGACCGAGCTGGGCGTGCTGGATCGCCAGCAGGTATTGCACGTGCAGATTGTCCGGCTCGCGTTCGAGCACGCGCTGCAACAGGCGCACGGCCTCGACGTCGCGCGCCTGCTGGATGGCGTCGAGCGCGAGCCGCAGCAGGTCGGCGGTGGCGAGCCGGTCGTGGGTCATCGGGGCCTGGCGCCTCCCCGGCGCCGGCATTCGTCATGAACGCAGATTGTGGACCAAGCCGGGCCGACGGAAAACGACCGCCGTCATAACGAAAAGCGAAGGCCGACTTGCCTAGTGTGGCCTTCGCCGTCGCCTCGACCCCATCGCGCGCCGGTCGACGTTCCCAAGTCGCACAACCCGATCAACGGAGGATCACCATGTTGCTGCGCAACCGCCCCACCCTCACCCCCATCCGCCTCCCCGCTGCGGCCGCCCTCGCCTGCGGCATCGCCTTCGCCCTGCTGCTGGGCGCCTGCGGCAAGAAAGTCGAACGCGCCGACGCGCCGGCTGCGGCCGAAGCGATGTCGATGCCGATGCCCGCGAAAGTCCTGATGGTCGAAGCCAACCAGTCGGCCCCCGCCAACACCGAGAAATACGCCGAGATCGAACCCAACCCGATCCATCGCGCCGCCGAACAACCGGTGTCGGCCTTTTCCATCGACGTCGACACCGGCAGCTACGCCAACGTCCGCCGCATGCTCGCCGCCGGCGAACTGCCGCCGAAGGACGCGGTGCGGGTCGAGGAGCTCATCAACTACTTCGACTACGGCTACCCGGCTCCGGACTCGAAGGACACGCCGTTCAAGGTCAGCACCGAGCTCGCGCCGGCGCCGTGGAACGCCAAGCACGTGCTGATGCAGATCGGCATCCAGGGCTACGACGTCGACCGCAGCGAACTGCCGCCGGCCAACCTGGTGTTGCTGATCGACACCTCCGGCTCGATGGACGAACCCGACAAGCTGCCGCTGCTGAAGAAGGCCTTCGCCCAGTTGGTGCGCCAGCTGCGCCCGCAGGACCGGATTTCGATCGTGGTTTACGCCGGCTCGGCCGGCCTGGTGCTGCCGCCGACGCCGGGCGACCGCGGCGGCGAAATCCTCGACGCGCTCGAACGCCTGCAGGCCGGCGGCTCGACCAACGGCGGCGACGGCATCCAACTGGCCTACGCCACCGCCCGCCAGGCCTTCATCCCCGACGGCATCAACCGGGTCCTGCTCGCCACCGACGGCGACTTCAACGTCGGCACGACCGACCAGAAGGCACTGGAGACCCTGGTCGCCGACCAGCGCAAATCGGGCATCGCCCTGAGCACGCTCGGCTTCGGCACCGGCAACTACAACGACGCCATGGCCGAACAACTGGCCGACATCGGTAACGGCAACCATGCCTATATCGACAGCGCCCTGGAGGCGCAGAAGGTGCTCGGCGAAGAACTGGGTTCGACCCTGATGACCATCGCCGGCGACGTCAAGGTCCAGGTCGAGTTCAACCCGGCGGTGGTCGCCGAGTACCGTTTGATCGGCTACGAGAACCGCCTGCTGCGACGTGAGGACTTCAACAACGACCGCGTCGACGCCGGCGAGATCGGTGCCGGCCACGATGTCACCGCCTTGTACGAAGTGGCCCTGGTCGGGTCCGGCGGCGAATCGGTCGATCCGCTGCGCTATGCCGCCGCCAAGCCGGCCGGCGAGGCCAAAGCCGCCGACGGCGTGCGCAAGGACGAACTCGCCTTGCTGCGTCTGCGCTACAAGCGTCCTGGCGAAACCGACAGCCGCCTGATCGAGACCCCGTTGCGGCGCCAGGACATCGCCGCGCAAGCGAGCGAACGCCTGCGCTTCGCCGCCTCGGTGGCCGGTTTCGGCGACCTGCTGCGCGGCGGCACCCACGTCGACGCGAACTTCGGCTGGGATGGCGTGATCAAACTCGCCGCCGATGCGCGCGGCGACGACCGTAACGGTTACCGCGGCGAGTTCCTGCGGCTGGCGGAAACCGCACGCGGGCTGCAGGCCTCGGCGGCGCCAGCGCGCGGTGCGGCGGTCGGCGGGGAGTGAGCTGCGGGCATCCCCTCTCCGCGTGCGGGAGAGGGCTAGTGTGAGGGCGCTCTTTGCTTTGTCCTGATTAACTGGCTACGACCGCACCAGCGCTACGCGCCCCTCACCCCAACCCCTCTCCCGCACGCGGGAGAGGGGCTATGAGCGATGTGGTTTCTCCGCACGCTTGAGCGGAGTTCAGATCGCAGCGATCAGGCGCCCTGCGTCACCGCGCTGTCGCGCTTGTTCAAGCCGACCGCGAAATACAGCACCACCAGCAGGATCAGGAAGGCCGGGCCGACGTACAGCGCCACGCGCGTATCCGGGAAGTAGGCCATCAGGCCGACCACCAGCACCAGGAAGCCCAGCGCGACCCACGAAGCGACCGGATACATCGGCATGCGGAAGGCCAGCCGCGCGCGTTCCTCGGCGCTGAGCGTCTTGCGGAAGCGCATGTGCGAAACCAGGATCACCGCCCAGGTCCAGATCGCGCCGAAGGTCGAGATCGAGGTCACCCAGACGAATACTTCCTTCGGCGCCAGGTAGTTCAGCAGCACGCCGAACAGCAACGCCACCACCGACACCAGGATCGCCGCGCGCGGCACGCCGCCGCGCGAGGTGTTGGCGAAGAACGCCGGCGCCTGCTTCTGCTGGGCCAGGTTGTAGAGCATGCGGCCGGTGCTGAAGATGCCGCCGTTGCACGAGGACAGCGCCGCGGTCAGGACCACGAAGTTGATGATGCCGGCGGCCTCGCGGATGCCCAGGCGCTCGAAGGTCATCACGAACGGGCTGCCGGTGGTGCCGAGTTCGTTCCAGGGGTACAGCGACAGGATCACGAACAGCGCGCCGACGTAGAAGATCACGATGCGCCAGAACACCGAGTTGATCGCGTCGGGAATCGACTTGCCGGGATTGGCGGCCTCGCCGGCGGTCAGGCCGATCATCTCCACGCCGAGGTAGGCGAACATCACCATCTGCAGGGACATCAACACGCCCTGCGCGCCGTTCGGGAAGAACCCACCGTGCGCCCACAGGTTGCTGATGCCGATGGCCACGCCGTTGTTGCCGAAGCCGAACACGATCATCGCCAGGCCGGCGAGGATCATCACCACGATGGTCACGACCTTGATCATCGCGAACCAGAATTCGAACTCGCCGTAGGCCTTGACCGTGATCAGGTTGACCGAGCCCATCGCGATCAGCGCGGCCAGCGCCCAGATCCACTGCGGCGTGTCCGGGAACCAGACCTGCATATAGATGCCGACCGCGGTGATCTCGGCCACGCAGGTCACCAGCCACAGGAACCAGTAGTTCCAGCCGGTCAGGTAACCGGCGAGCGGGCCGAGGTAGTCGCGTGCGTAGCGGCTGAAGGAACCGGCGACCGGGTTGTGCACGGCCATCTCGCCGAGCGCGCGCATGATGATGAAGATCGCCGCGCCGCCGAGCAGGTAGGCCAGCAGAATGCCGGGGCCGGCCAGCTTGATGGCGTTGGCCGAGCCGAGGAACAGGCCGACGCCGATCGCGGCGCCGAGCGCCATCAGGCGGATATGGCGTTCGCTCAGACCGCGATGAAGTTCCTGCTGGTTCGTCTGCATCGGCGAGGCTCCCGGAATCGGTCCGGCACGACGCCCGCGCTGCGCTCAACGCGGCCGGGCCGGAATCGGCGAAGCATACTCCGGGGGGAGGCGAGTGGGCAGGCAGTCGTGACAGCGATGCTTGGTCGAAGCCCCGGCCCTTCCCTCTCTCCCGCTTGGTAGCCCCTCTCCCGTTTACGGGAGAGGGGTTGGGGTGAGGGCACGCATTCGCACAGCAACCCAGCGTAAACGCCCTCATCCGGCCCTTCGGGCCACCTTCTCCCGCTTGCGGGAGAAGAAAAAAGAGCAACCTCCCGCTTGCGGGGAGAAGGAAAGGCAACTCTCCCGCTAGCGGGAGAAGGGAAAGGCCGCCTCATCCCAGGCATACCTCAACTCTTCAACTTGTACCCGGTCCGGAAGATCCACCACACCGCGACCAGGCAGAGCAGCATGAAACCCGTGGTCATGCCGACGCTGAGGACGATGTCGACATCGGACTTGCCGTAGAAGCTCCAGCGGAAGCCGTTGACCAGATACACCACCGGGTTGAACAACGACACGCTGCGCCAGAACGGCGGCAGCATGTCGATCGAGTAGAAGCTGCCGCCGAGGAAGGTCAGCGGCATCACGATCATCATCGGGATCATCTGCAGCTTCTCGAAGCCGTCGGCCCAGACGCCGATGATGAAACCGAACAGGCTGAAGGTGACCGCGGTCAACACCAGGAACACCGCCATCCACAGCGGATGCACGATCTCGAAATCGACGAAGAAGCGCGCGGTGATCAGCATCAGAATGCCCAGCATCACCGACTTGGTCGCCGCCGCGCCGACATAACCCGCGATCACCTCCAGGAACGACACCGGCGCCGACAGCAGTTCGTAGATCGTGCCCGACCATTTCGGCAGGTAGATGCCGAAGGAAGCGTTGGAAATGCTCTCGGTCAGCAAGGCCATCATGATCAGGCCGGGGACGATGAAAGCGCCGTAGCTGACCCCGCCGATCTCGACCATGCGCGAGCCGATCGCCGAGCCGAACACGATGAAGTACAGCGAGGTCGACAGCACCGGCGTGGCGATGGACTGCATCAGGGTGCGGAAGGTGCGATGCATCTCGAAGAAATAGATCGCCTTGATCGCGTGCCGGTTCATGCGCCTGCCTCCTGTCCGTTGTGGCGCGGCTCGCGCGGCGATTTGACCAGATTGACGAAGATCTCTTCGAGCGAGCTCTGGCTGGTATGCAGGTCCTTGAAGTCGATGCCGTGCTCGCCCAGGCGCCGCAGCAGGGCGGCGATGCCGGTCTCCTCGGATTGCGCATCGAAGGTATAGACCAGCTCGTGGCCGTCGTCCGACAGGCTCAGCGCGTCGCTGGCCAGGGCTTCGGGCAAGGCCGACAAGGCGCTCTGCAATTGCAGGGTCAGTTGCTTCTTGCCGAGTTTGCGCATCAGCGCGCGCTTTTCCTCGACCAGGACGATCTCGCCGTGGTTGATCACCCCGACCCGGTCGGCCATTTCCTCGGCCTCATCGATGTAGTGCGTGGTCAGGATGATGGTGACGCCGTTGTCGCGCAGTTGCGACACCATCGCCCACATCTCGCGGCGCAATTCGACGTCGACGCCCGCGGTCGGCTCGTCCAGAAACAGAATGGTCGGCTCGTGCGACAGCGCCTTGGCGATCAGCACGCGCCGCTTCATGCCGCCGGACAGGGCCATGATCTTCTCGCCGCGCTTGTCCCACAGCGACAGGTCGCGCAGGACTTTTTCCAGATAGGCCGCATTCGGCGCCCGGCCGTACAGGCCGCGGCTGAACTTGACCGTGTCCCACACCGTCTCGAAGGCATCGGTGTGCAGTTCCTGCGGCACCAGGCCGATCGCCGAACGCGCAGCGCGGTAATCGCGGACGATGTCGTGGCCGTCGGCGAGCACCTGGCCGGCGCTTGGATTGACGATGCCGCAGACGATGCTGATCAAGGTGGTCTTGCCGGCGCCGTTAGGCCCGAGCAAGGCGAAGATCTCGCCGCGTCGAATGTCGAGGTCGACGCCCTTGAGCGCTTGGAAACCGCCGGCATAGGTTTTGGTCAGGCCCTTGATCGAAACGATCGCGGGCGCGTCGCTGCGCGCGGGCAGCGAGGGGGATTCGGTAACAGACGGCATGGACACTCCGCGAAGGCGATGACGCGGACGACGGCACGAGATTCGCGCCGGGCGCGTGCGGTCGCCCAGTGTACGTCCGTCGCGCGCCGGCGGTGCAGGCCGGCGCGCGATTGCGCGCACGATTTCTCGCTCAGCGCGCGGACACCAGCGCGTCCAGGCGTTCGAAGCATTCGCCCCAACCCGGGATGATCTGCTGCGCTTCGGCGTCGACGCGCTGAGCGATGGTGCCGAAGCGCATCTCCAGGGTCAGCAGGGTCTTGCCCGCGCCGTGTTCGGCGAAGCTTACGATCACGCGCGATTGCTGCGAGGGCTTGCCGTCGTCGTCCCAATCGTCGACGTAGACCAGGCGTTCGGGCGCGACGATTTCCTGGTACGCGCCCTTGATCGGGTACTCGATGCCGTCGGGAGCGACCATGCAGATGCGGAACATGCGGCCGACCGCGACATCCATTTGCCGCACTTCGCTGTTGAAGCCGTGCGGGCCCCACCACTTGGCGACCTGCACCGGATCGGTCCAGGCCGCGAACACCAGCTCGCGCGGGGCGTTGATGACGCGTTGCAGGGTGATGCTGTGGCCGTCGATGCGGTGGGTGCTGCGGTCGGAGGAGGCGGTGTCGGCAGTGCGGGAACCATCGGACGTCATGGGATTTCCTCGGACGAAGAGAGGCCGCGCGCGCCGATCGGCGCGGCGCCGGGCCTAGTGGCACCTATCTATAAACCGAACGGCTAATTAACCAAAACGGAAACTACAGCGACAGACCGGCACGGTCAAGCCCCTTCGTTTCCAGTGATGTGATCCGTGGCCTTGTCCCGGCTAAGGCCGCGAGCCCTCAGTCGCCCTGGCCGCCCACAGGCTTGCGCGGGCGCTTCGGCCCCGGCGCCGATTGCCGGCCCTGCGCGGCGTCGATCTCGTCGATCCAACCGGCGCGCGATCCGGCGAAGGCATCGGCATAGGGCACGTAGGGTTTGATATCGAGCACCGGCGTGCCGTCGAGCAGGTCGACGCCGCGCAGGATCAGCGCGCCGGGTTCGACCGCGACCAGTTCCACCGCCGACAGCCCCAGCGGATTGGGCCGGTGCGGCGAACGCGTCGCCAACACGCCGCGTTTGGGCCCGCCGCGCGGCGGTTTCACCTGTGCCTTCCAACCCTGGCTGCGATGAAACACGAAGATCAGCCAGATCCGTTCGAACCCGGCCAGGTCGGCATAGGCCTCCGGTGCGAGGTCGCCGATAAATTCCAACCGCGCCTCGACCACCTCGCCGCTCTGCGTGCCCTGCACCACCGTCGATTGATGCGGCGCATCGATGCGCTGCGCATACGGCGAGCGCAAATAGGCAATGGGGCGGCAGGCGAAGACTTCGGACATCGGGCGTGACCAGCATTACGGAACCTCGGCATTGTCGCCGCAGCGCTCCTCGCGCGTCGATGACTGCGCGCTGGCCTCGCCTGCCGAATCCGCAGGATCGCAAGCCTTGCGACGGCGGCCCTGCAGATTGCCGCAGCGCAGCGGTGCCGCGACCGCATTCATCCGGCGACGCACCCGTCCGCCACCTCGGGCATGCGTTTTGTCACTGCCGAACCGCGCGGCGATGGCGGTATGCTCGGCGCCGCAGCCGCGCCGCGCCGACCGCTTGCGCTACGACGCGCCATCGCCGAACTCCCTCCTGCCCTCCAGAGGACGCCATGAAATATCTGGTCATGATCTACAACGACGACAGCCTGATCGAAGCCCTGCCCGAGGGCGAGTTCGGCACTATGATGCGCGGCTGCCTCGACCATGCCGACGCGATGCGCGACGCCGGCGTGCTGCTGGATTCGCAGATGCTCGCGCCGCCGGCTCAGGCGACCACGCTGCGCACCCGTAACGGCCGCACCACCTTCATGGACGGCCCCTTCGCCGAAGCCAAGGAGTATCTGGGCGGCTTCAACCTGATCGAAGCGGCCGACATGGACGAAGCCGTGCGCATCGCCGAGTCCTTCCCCTGGAGCCGCACCGGCCGGCTGGAAGTGCGTCCGGTCGTGGATCTCGATCATGTGCGGCGCGAGTTCGCGTCCTGAGGCACGGCTGAGCTGTCTTTCGTATCACTTGCGTTTCGTTGTCCCGCTGACACAAACCGCACCAATGGCGGCGATATCGCCCCATGTCGGTCACGCCGCGCACTGTAACCCCGCGGTCGCGGCTCGCGCCGCTCCTACCCAAGAGCGGCGTTGCCGTTGCCGTAAAGATCTTGCCGTTACTGTGCGTCGTCTCGAACTCGCGAAGGCAATCGCAGACCCGGAGGGCGGCGCGCAGGGATGCACGCCGTTTTTCATCCGGCCGTATCCCGTTAAAGCAACGGCAACCGCAAAGCTTCCGTCCTCTGACCTTCGGCACCCTCGGCCGCACACTCAAGGCTTGGCCGCTTTCCCGTCCCGGACCCGTTGGATGCGGAACGGGGGACTCATCATGCACGCTCATTCCATCGCGCTCGGCGCCGCACTGGTGCTGAGCGCCACCTCGCCCGCCTGGGCTCACGGCGGCGGCCTCAATGCCGAGGGCTGCCATAACGATCGCAAGCACGGTGACTATCACTGCCATCGTGGCCCTGCCGCGGGCGGTGGCAACTTGCGTCCGGCGGCGCCGCGCACGCCTGGTCGGGCGCCGTCCTGGGCCGACGACGGCGGCGCTTACGCCAACTGCAGCGCCGCACGCGCTGCCGGCGCCGCACCGGTACGACGCGGCGATCCCGGTTACGGACGGCATCTGGATCGCGACGGCGACGGCGTCGCCTGCGAATGAGGCATCTGCAACCCAGCCAGCGATCGTGAATTGGCGACAACAGAACGCCCCGCATACGCGGGTTTAACGCCTTGTCGCTGGCGGCGATACGGCGAGGGGCGGAGAATCGGGCCGTATCCCCACGCATCGGAGCCCGTCATGAACCTCCGCACCGCCTTCGCCGTCCTACTCTCGGCCGCCGCGCTGATGGCGGGGGACGTCGGCGCGAAGTCCCGCAACGTCACCGATCCCGACGCGCCGCGCGCCCTGCCCGAGCAAGGCCCGGTCGCCGTTCGCTGGGAGGACCCGGCCAAATTCACCGAAATCCGCTACAGCCGCAATCGCTTCGAAGCCGAACGCGGCAACTGGGTGGAGCAACTGGCGCAGCACCTGCGCACCCGCGCGCAGAAGCGGCTGCCGGAAGGGCAGCGGCTGGAAGTCGACATCGCCGACATCAAGCGCGCCGGCGACTTCGAGCCCTGGCACGGCCCGCAGTTCGACGACACCCGCTTCATCCGCGAGATCTATCCGCCGCGCATCGTCCTCAACTTCAAGCGCCTGGACGCCAACGGCCAGGTCGTCGCAGAAGGCGAGCGTACCCTGCGCGACATGAGCTTCATGATGGGTGCGCGCAGCGTCAGCGACAGCGACCCCTTGCGTTACGAGAAGCGCCTGATCGACGACTGGCTGTCGCGGGAACTGAAGGCACCGGGGGCCTGACCGTTCGCGCCTTGGGTGCGCCCCTTGAAACGACCATCGCCCCGGATGCCATGCACCCGGGGCGATGTTTTTGTGCCGGCGGTCGGCGCCGTCCACTGCCGAGAACAACCGGGGTAGCGGCCGGCCAGATGGCATCGCCCGACTATGGCGATGCCCGGCCCCGGGCCTTACTGCTGAGCGGCGTGCGGATCCGCATCCGGGTCCATGTAGAACACTTCCCAGGTGTGGCCGTCGAGGTCTTCATAGCTGCGTTGGTACATGAAACCGTAGTCGCTCGGCTCCTTCGGGATGACGGCGCCGGCGGCGATGGCCTTATCGACCAGTTCGTCGACCTTCTCGCGGCTTTCGGCCGACAGGCCGAGCAGGGCCTCGACGCTCTTGGAGGTGTCGCAGATCGACTTCTTGGTGAACGACTGGAAGAACGGCTCGACCAGCAGCATCACGAAGATGTGCTCGCCGACGATCATGCAGGTGGCGTTTTCGTCGGTGAACTTGGGGTTGAAGGTGTAACCCAGCTGGGTATAGAAGGCGACCGCGCGGTCGAGGTTCTTGACGGCGAGGTTGACGAAGATCTTGGGCTGCTCGGACATGGCGATTCCTTTATAGGGTCGGTTGGAGGGAGTGGCTTGGCGGGCGGGCCGGGTAGGATCCCTTTACTGCCTGCTCCTTTCAACGACGAACCGGGATCGGCGCAATCGACACGCCAGCAAAATTATTTTTTTGGGCTCTTGCGGCTCCTCTGCCTTTGGCTCTGGGGCTCTGGGGCTCTCCGCTCGCCTCTCTCCCTGTAGGAGCGGCGTGAGCCGCGACCAAGGGACGGGTAGGCACCGCACTGCCGTCGTCGCTGATCGAAGGCGTGAATCGTCGCGGGGTAGGAGCGACGCGAGTCGCGACCGCGTCGTAACCCGCAGCGGTTTATTCGGCCGTAAGGCGGTAATGCCAAAGCCATAGCCGAAGCCACAGCCACAGCCATAGCCATAGCCATAGCCATAGCCACAGCAAAGCTTCCGTCCGCTGAAGCGGCCGGGTTACTTTCTTTTGCTAAGCCCAAAAGAAAAGTAACCAAAGAAAAGGGCTCTCCTTGACGAAGCTCCCCTGCAAGCACGCAGCTAGCGCCGGGATTTTCCGATAAGACATCCCTGTCTTATCGGAAAACGCCGCACGTCCTGTGCGGCGCCCTCCGGGGCTTCATCGGTCTCGCGAGTTCGGCGCTACGCCAGGCTCTGAGGCAACGGCAACGACGAATCTTGCTCTTAGGGTAGGAGCGGCGCGAGCCGCGACCGGGCCGCATGGATCTCGCGGCGCAACCACATCGCCCGGCAAACGCGGCCAATGCGCGACCGCTCACCCCGCCCTGCCTGGCCGTAGCCCCCTAAAACGTCTTCGCCCCGCTCACCGCCAACAACACCGAATACAGCGAGGTCGTCGCGGTGACGAACAGGCGATTGCGCTTGGGCCCGCCGAACACCAGGTTGGAGACCCGCTCGGGGATGCGGACTTCACCGATCAGGCGGCCATCGGCGCGATAGCAATGCAGGCCTTCGCCGGCGCTGATCCAGACCCGCCCGTCCTCGTCCACCCGCAGCCCGTCGTAGATCGCATCGGCGCAGCGCGCGAATTCCCGTGCATTCGACAGCCGGCCATCGGGCCCGATGTCGAACACGCGCAAGAGGCCGACCCCGAGCCCGCTGTCGACGATGTACAGCTGCAATTCGTCCGGCGAGAACGCCAGGCCGTTGGGCTGGGCGAAGTCGTCGGCGACGCGGTCGATCGCCCCGCTCTCTGGATCGATGCGGTAGACATGGCAGCCATCGAGCTCGCGCTCGGCGCGCACGCCTTCGTAGTTCGAATCGATGCCATAGGACGGGTCGGTGAACCAGACCGCGCCGTTCGACTGCACGACGACGTCGTTGGGGCTGTTGAAGAGGCGGCCCCGATAGCGATCCGCCAGCACGCTGACGCGGCCGTCGTGCTCGACGCGGACCACCCGCCGGCCGCCTTGTTCGCAACTGATCATGCGTCCCTGGCGATCGACCGTACCGCCATTGGCGTAACCGGACGGCTGGCGGAATACCCCGACCTGGCCGCTGCACTCGTCCCAGCGCAGCATCCGCTCGTTCGGGATGTCGCTCCAGACCACGCAACGCAACGCCGGGAAGTAGGTCGGCCCTTCCGCCCAGCGGCAGCCGTCGGCCAGGCGCTCGACATTGGCGCTCAGGCGGATGCAACGACGAAACTCGTCGTCGTGGATAAGGTAATCGTGGTTCGCCATGTCCGTTGCTGTCCGAACGCCGCCGATCCGGCCGGCGCATTCTCGACGCGCGGCGACGCCGCGCTGCGGCGAATGACGGCGCCATAAGGCCGCCGAACGGCGCCGGACAGCGGGCAAGCTGCTCGTTGCCTGCGCCCGCGGCTCAGGCGATCGGCACCTGCAGCCCGGTCTTGACCGGGTCGAGCACGAAGGTGGTGCTGAAGCGCTTGATGTTGGCGTCCTCGAACCACAGGCGCCGGCTCAGGGTTTCGTAGTCGCGCACGTCGCGCGCCAGCACCACCAGCACGAAATCGTGCTCGCCGGCGACGTAGTAGCACTGCTGCACCTGCGGCTCGGCGGCCATGCGGCGCTTGAAGCGATCGATCAGGTCGGCGCGGCTGCCCTGGATCAGCTCGATGGCGACGATCACCGTCAGCCCCTGCCCGACTGCGGCCGGATCGATGATCGCGACCTCGGCGCGGATCGCGCCCTCGCTGCGCAGGCGCTTGATGCGCCGCTGCACCGCGGTCGCCGACAGCCCCACCGCGTCGGCGATCTCTTCGGAAGTGGTGCGCGCATCGAGTTGCAGGCGTTGCAGGATGCGGCGGTCGAACTCGTCCATACGCAAGTAGAAGCGGTTTCGGTGACAGACAGTCTAGTGGCTGCCGGCCCGGATGCAGCGATCGTGCCCGTGCATCGCGGCTGATCGGGCACGGACTAGCGCCGCATAAGGATGCGGCCGCCCCCCGGACGGGAGCGGCCGCATCGTTACCTTACCCAGCATCAGTCCTTTTCGGTGCCGATGACCTTGCCGGTGTTCGGGTCGATCTTGACCTCCACGTCCTTGCCGGTCGGGCTGTCGGCCTCGGCGTTCCAGATGCCGTCCTCATAGTCGACGTCGTGGACGTTGGTGTAGCCGGCCGCGGCCAGCGCCGCGCGCACGTCGCGTTCGCTCATGCGCGCGACCTGCTCATTGGGGTATACGGTGCCGGTGCGCGGATCGAGGCGGACCTGAACGCGGTTGCCGTCGCCGCTGCGCGCATCGGCATGCCATACGCCATCGCCGAACTTGAGATCGTTGACCTTGGTATAGCCCTGTTCGGCCAGACGCGTACGGATCTGGTATTCGGTCAGGGCCTCGCTGCCTTGCGGCGATTGCGCAACGGCGGCGGGAATGCAGGCCGCCAAGGCGAGCGCGAGCATGAGCGGCTTCATGGCGTACTCCTGTGCGTGGGGGAGTCTCGATTTTCGACAGGCCACGCAAACGAGGCATGAACATTCACGCATTCATGCAGGCATCGCCGATGCAAGGACGCAACACGCTTAACCGACGGTATGGGCCCGGCCAGGACTTCAGTCGGCGCTCACCGGTTCCTCACTCCGATCTAACGATGCCGTCAGTCAGGCGCAACGACTGCGCGCCTCGAAGCCGCAGGCCGCATTTAGCCGTCCGGACGCTGCGCCGCCACCAGCAACAACATCGGCCGCTCGCGTTCTTCTTCGAGCGCCGGCGTCTGCACGACCTGGGCATCGCTCGGCCCCCATTCCTCGACATGGGCGATGCGGAACCCGGCGGCGATCAAACCGTTGAGATAGGTGCCGATGGTGCGGTGCACCTTGCGCACGCCCGGCGCGAACCAATGGGTGACGCGCGGCCCCTCGGTCTGGTAGCCGTTGATCGGCCAGGTCTTGCGGCCGTCGACATCGCTCGACCAACCCGGATGCGTGGGCGCGGTATAGATCGGGTGTTCGACCGAGAACAATAAGCGCCCGCCCGGCACCAAGGCGCGATGGATTCTCGTCAGCAAGCCCGGCAGATCGTCGAGGTAATGCAGCGTCAGCGAGCTATAAACCAGATCGAACGCGGCCTCGCCCGGATCGAAGTGATCCAGATCGGCACGGGTGTAGGCAATGCCTTCGTCCTGGGTCGTGGCCCGCGCACGTTCGAGCATCTTCTCGGACACGTCGACACCCGTCACCTGCGCAGCGCCCTGCAGACGCGCGTAACGGCAGAACCAACCGTAGCCGCAGCCCAGGTCGATGACCCGGCGCCCGCGCAGTTCCGGCAACTGCGCCTGCAGCGCCGGCCATTCCGGTGCGCCCACCAAGCCTTCGATCGAACGCCGCAGTTGCGAATAGCCCTCGAAGAAAGCCGGATCGTCGTAGATGTTCTGGGCCATGGTCGTCCGCTCCGATGCGGCGGCAGTATCGCGCAGACGCTGTCTAGAAAGCGTCGCCGTTCAGGGGTAGGAGCAGCGCGAGCCGCGACCACGCTCTCCCCCGCAACGACGCCGTCGCGATGGGTGATCGAAGGAAATCCCTGTCGGACCTCGCTCCTACACCGGAAGGATTGGCCCGGTTACTCCAACGAGCCGATGCGTCGTGCGGCCGCCCGCGCCCCCGATTCACGCCGCAGCCGATTTTTCCAACAAACGCTCGATCGCCGCATGCAATTGCGGGTGCACCGGCACCCGGATGCCGAATTCATCGCCCAGTACTTCGATCACGCTGTCGGCATCGGCCAACTCGCGGCGCACGCTGTCTTCGCCGAGGCGATGCACGGCGAAGCTGCCGTTGTTGAAGGTCTTGCGCAGGCCGGGGCCGGTGCGGGCGACGAACAGCTGGCCGAGGAAGGGCGATTCGGGATGCGTCGATACGTACCAGTTGCCGACAACGTAATCGACGTCCACCTGGGTCTGCAGGTCGAACACGTACATGGCCCGCCACTCCTCGCCGACCTGGGCGCGCAGGAGGTACTGCCCATCGCGCTGTTCGATGCGGTAGAACTCGTGCGGCGTGGCCTGTGCGTCCTCGCGGTCCAGGCGCAGCGGCGCGGTCGGCACCATGCCGCCGAAACCGACGTCGGCGATGTAGCGCACACCGTCGATGGTCACCAGCACCAACATATGGGTACGCGCCGGCATGGCATCCTCGGGGCCGCCCATCAACACTCGCCCGCTGAGGCCGCGCGCGTCGTAACCCAACTGCTGCAGCAAGGCCAGGAACATCCGGTTGAGCTCAAAGCAGTAGCCGCCGCGCCCTTCGTGCAGCAGCTTGCGCTCCAGCGCAGCCAGGTCGATCGGCACCGGCATGCGCAGCAAGGTGGCCAGGGTCTCGAACGGAAACTCGGCGGTATGCCGCCGCTGCAACTCGCGCAGGTTGTCCAGGGTCGGCGGCGGCGCGCGCTCGTACCCGAGGCGCTGCAGATAGGTGGTGATGTCTTGCAGGCGTGGCGACATCGCGTGGCCCTCGATCGCGTTGAAGTGCGGTCCACGGTAAGGCCTCAAGTGCGATTGAGGTCAAGCGTCGTTTGCGCATTCGATTAACGCCATTGCGCGAACGGAGTGTATCGATGGACGACGGTATGCCGCTGCAGCACGCTCCTCCCGCGCATTCAGCAACCCGCAGCCGTCCCTGCGCATCACGGCGCATGCGCAGGGCCGGACGAGTGCCGCGGTCTAGGCGACCAGCGCAGCGTCGTACTCGGCCGCGAACTGCACCGACGGGCGCTCGCCGCATCGCTTGATCCAATCCTGCACCGCCGGGTCCTGCGGCGCGCTGTCGGGGAACCAGGCGAACGGCGACTGCAGCAACAGGTCGGCGGCGGTGTAGTGGTCGCCCATCAGATACGGCTTATCGGCCAAGGCCTTGATGAGGCGCGCATGCAGTTCCTGCGGGCCGCGGAACGTGGCGGTGACATAGGGATGACTGATCTCGGCCGCTTCCAGCAGCAGCACGGGCTCGATCACGCCGCCGTACCAGCTCAGCCACGACAGATAACGGCCGCGGTCTTTGTCGCCGATCGCCGCGCCGAGTTTGCGATGCGCGTAGAGGTCGGTGAGGTAAAGGATGATCGCCGGGCTCTCCCAGATCTCGACGCCGTCGTGGATCAACAGCGGCACCTTGCCTTCCGGATGCGGATTGCGTGCATCGCCGTCGAAGGCCTGGCCGACACGCTGGATGTCGACCGTGCGGACGTCGACGTCGGCCAGGGCATCGAGTTCCTTGAGCAAGCTGATGATGCGCGTCGAGCGGGAATGCGGTGCGTGGATCAGAGTGAGCATAAAGGCCTCGGAGTGATGGGTACCGGTCTTGCGCGGCAGGACCAAGGTAACCGCCATAGAGGACAGAATCGGTCCTCAATTCGATCCGGGCCGGAGCATTCGATCGCCGCCGGCCGTCGTCGCCAGGCATCGGCCGACAGGAACAGCAACGCGGCCGTCGCCGCGATTCGCGGCCAGCCGAAGGCGGAGCGCGGACGGCCGGACGAACTCGGGTGTGGGAAAGTCTTCGGGAGAGAGGGCGGCCGCGGATCTCACGGCCAGCGCAGGCGCGAAGGCAACCTGCGCAAGATGGGGGCCGATCAGGGCCGGGCTTGCACCGGCCGGTACTGCTTGTGGTCGCCGTAGGCCTTGCCCTTGGTATCGACGTTGGCGCAGAGCCGGCCGTCGCACAGGGTCACGTCGGCCTGGTTGTAGGCGCGCAACAGGTCGGCGGTGACCCGGTTCTCGTTGATGTCGTTGCGGTACTGCCACAGCAGCCAGCCGCCGCCGGCCAGCAGCAGCAACACGCTGCCCAGGGCCGCCCCGACCACTTTCCAGATCAGTTGCTTGTGCAGCCATTCCATGCGCTTGAGCTGGGCCGCGAGCGACTGCGAGCCCTCCTGCAACAGCCCACCGGCGTCCTGCAGACGACGCTCGTAGGCGCCAACCGGCTGCGACAGGCCGCTTTCGAGCTTGCCCATCACTGCGCCGGGCAGATTGCGCAGGCTTTCGTCGGCCGATTGCCGCACCACCCCGGGCACCTGCTGCGCAAGCTGCTGCAGTTGCTGGTAGACCGCCCGCTGGTGTTGCTCGATCTCTCCGCAGCGACGTTCGAACTGCTCCATCAAGGCCGCGGTCTTGCTGACCAAGCCCATCAACTCGTCCTGTTGCATCCAACCGCTCCTCGGTGCGATCTCAAACCGTGCCTGATTTTCTAAAGTCCCGCTGCTTCACAGCACCGGATTCGTCCATCACGCCATGCGCGGCCCGCTGCGTGCCGGCGACGCCTGTTCGGCCGTCTGCGCCTGCTGCTGCGCCGCCTGCCGGGCGAGCGCCTGCTCCTGCCGGTCCACTGTCGCCACCGCTTCCTCGCGCAGCGCACGTCCCGGTGGCGCCGAAGCGGCATCCTGGGTCATCTGCCGGAAGGTATCGCGGTCGCCGTTCTGCGACGCCGCCAACATGCGGTCGAGGAAGGCGGAAGGATCGCCGCCGACCGAAGTGGTCGCGTTGCGGAACGGAATGCCGGGGCCGGACGGCTGCTCCCTGCCCGGGTGGATGTAGTCGGGAATGCTTTTGCCGGGGGCATAGGGATTGAGGTGCAGCGGCGCCGAATGCCTTTCCGGCAGGGCCGGCGCGTGACGTTCTTCCTTGCGCCCCGGCTCGCCCGCCTTGATCGGGCCGCGAATGTCGTCGATCGCATCGCCGACCCGTTCGAGCGGTCCACGCGAAATATGGGTGATGCCACGCCGCGCGCCTTCGACGTCGCCACGGTACTTGTCGATCATCGGATCGTATTGCTGCGCCAGTCGCTGCGTCTGCGGATCGCTCAGCACTGAACGATCCGGTTTTTCGTTCGCGTCCTCATTGAGGAAGTTGTGCATGCTGTGCGAGGTACCGACCATGTCCTTGACCGCGCCGGCCATATTGCGCGCGTCGAACACACTGCGGTTGTTCTCGTAGCCGCGGTCCTTCATCGTCGCGACTTCCTGCGGCGTCGCGTAGACCTTGACCTTGCCGTAATGATCGCTGGCCGCGCTGACCGGGTCGCCCGCCATCACATGGTTGGTGACGCGGTTGCCGCCTTCCGGAATGCGATAGCCCAGGCTGACCGCGCCGTAGGGATTGAAAGTCTCCCCGCGCAGGTCGTAGTGGTGAGCGGTGATCTGCGCGAGCGTGCCGCCCAGGGAGTGGCCGGTGACGGTGACTTCGGGAGCGGGCGGATCAGCACGGCCAATGCGCTCCGCTTCTTTCAGCGCGTCGCGGGTCAACGCAAGTGCGTCCTTTGCCTGCGAATTGGTGCGATTGGTGGCCATACCAGCATCGGTTAGACCGTCCTTGATCATCTCTCGATCAAATTCGGTACCCCGGTGCGCAACGATGATCTCGCCGGTGTCGGCACGCTGATAGATCGTCCCCTGGTAACCCGAAGGCTTATCTACGTGCTTGATTACGGTGTACTTCACGCCGTCAAGGGTGACGTCTTCGCCCTTGCTGTGGTTTCTATAGGACTCATCCGCGAGAGCGGCATATTGCTGGCTATTAAGGCTCATGGCATCCCTGCCTTAGGTGTCGAGGTGATGGTGAACAGCTGCCCCTGAAGTTCTGCCCTATATCCACTCGGATCAGTTTTTCCGATATCAATAAGTTCAGACGGATCGTCGCCCGGATACTCATACTTTACGTAGTAGTTGGTCCGAGCCTTCTGCGCATTCACTTCATCGGCCAACAAGTTCGCAACATAGCCGACATCGGTTTTAGCGCCGGTAGCCCGCAGCGATGAATTGACGCTCATCAGCTGCCAATTGCAGATGCCCTTCCCGAGATAATCTTCATCGAGCATCCCATCGGCATAAATCGTGGCCGCAAAAGTATTCTCATCGACCTTTGAATATTCGATCGGCAGCGTATGCGAAGGATGCATCCGCACACCGGCGATCGGATCAGGCACATAGCTGCAATCGGGCGCCTCATAGCGAATAAAGCCTTCCGCCTTGGTCAACGGCCCCGGGGCATCCTTCACGCTGAGCACGATCTGATACGGCTGCTTGGGAGCCGGATTGCGCTTGTACTTTGCTTCCAGCTCAGCCGTCGAGGGAGCGGAATCGGGCGAGGATTTGTCGGAAGTCATTGCAGTCTCGGGAGCGCTACACGCGGAAGTACTCAACGCCAGCAGAAGACAAAAGGTGCGAAGCTCACCGCGCATCGATGCCTCCATGGCAAGAGATGGTTAAAAGACGGGCCGGCGGCAATACCGCCATGGTCCCGGCCCGGGTCAAGGCCGGGCCTTATGAGCCGAGCCTACGTCAGGTGGGAGATTGCCGCAACGGCAACCGAAAGTTGCGATGGCGTTGGTACGGCAGGTGAAGGGATCGCCCGCTTGCAGGAAGAGGCAACTCGCCGAGCTCATGGCGTCATTGCCTTCGGCAGCAGGGTGAGAGTAAAGAGCTCATCGCGGATTTCGGACCGGAAGACATCCCGATCTTCCTTGCCCATATCCGGATAGTCCGTAACGTCGCTGCGCGGATATCGCCCTTTCCAGTAGTACTTCGTTACCGCTCGCTGCGCCGTCACATCCTCGTTCATCAGGCTGACGATGAAATTCGTCTCAGCTTCGGCACCGGTCGCCTTGAGTTGCGCATTCAACGAGCTCAGTTGCCAATGACAGACGCCCTCGCCCAGATAGTCCTCGTCGAGCATCGCATCGGTATGGACGGTGCCCGTGTACGTCGTGTCGTCGACCCGTTGCAGCTCCATTTCGAAGCCATGCAACGGCGTCATCGACACGCCCGCGATCGGGTCCGGAGTGTATTTGCAATCCGGGGCTTCGAAATTGACGAAACCCTTTACCGACCCGAACGGTCCCGGAGCACCGGCTAGCTTCAGCGTGATCCGGTAGGTCTGCTTCGGCGCGGGGTTGCGGCGGTACTTCGCTTCGAGCTCCTTGGTCGTCGGGAACCCGGTGTCGTAGCAAGCGGTCACTGCCGACGCCAGCAGGGCGATACCCAAGAAGTGGAGTACGGTGCGCATCGATGCCTCCATGGCGAAATCCGCAATAAACCAGGCGCCGAATGCAATGACCTAACGGCCCTGATTCGATCGCTCTTATGCCTCGAAGCCTACGTCAACCGCACCCGCGCAACAACGGCAACTGAAAGTATCGCTAACGGCGTCGGCGCGGCCGCTTTCAAGCGACAAGCATCACAAGTCGCGGAAGGCACACCGGGCTTGATGGCATACAAAGTACTTCAGCGATCTGTCGGCTGAAGCCCGAATTCGCCAAGCCGTGCCAGGAACCCTGCGCACACCGATTCCGGCAATGGGTCTATCGCTACCACCAAGGCATGAAACCAAGGATTGGCATGCGCCGTGTCGAAACTAAAATCGACGCTGCAGCGATCGGCTTGATCGCAGAAATCGCGCAACGCGGCGACGATCGCGTCGCCGGCATCGTCGAAGTTACCGGGGCCGAAACGTTCTTCGATCGAACGCAAGGCGAAGCGGTAAGTGCGTGCCGTCATCGGCCCTGGCGGATGCATGGCGAGGGTTTCAGGTCGTCAGGGCCTGTCCGTGCGATGAGCACGCACAGGTCACCGCGAAGGCCTCACCAGACCAGATCGTCCGGCACCTGGAACTGGGCGTAGTACTCGTCGTCCTCGCTCGGCGATGTTTCGACCTTGGGCGCGGCATGATCGAGCACGATCATCGACGGGTCGCGGGCATACACTTTTTCTGCGGCGGCGCGCGGCAGCAGTTCGTAACCCTGGTCGTGGCGCGCGATTACCAGGGCGCCGCTTGCCAACTGCGTGCGCAGCGCGGTATTGATCAACACGTTCTTGATCTTGCCTTCGTCGGTAAAACCATAGGCGATCTCACCCTCGCGCTTGACCTTGTTCGTCTCGACGATCTGGCGGACCTGCGCGCGCAGCTCGTGCGCCTTCGCCTGAGCGTTGCGCTCGGCCGACAGCGCGCGGTCGCGCTCGGCGCGTTCGGCGCGCAGCCGCTCGCTCTCGATCTGTTCGGCGGTGGGCGCGGGCCGCGCCTTGCCCTGGCGCTGTTTGGCCTGCTCGCGCGCGACCTGGGACACCTGGGCCTTCTTGACCAGGCCAGCCTTGAGCAATTGATCTTGCAGTGGATTTCGCATGGGATGGAGTCTAGTACGGCGGGCGGGAGGCCGGAAGCGGCAGGAGCCCGCGGATCAGACCTTGCCGGCAGCGGCTTGAGCCCGGATTCAGCCACCGAACGAGACGAGAGTCTCGGCTCGGCGCCTTACACGAAAGGCGGGATCGGCTCGAAGCAGCGGATCACTCCGTCGTTTCCCAGCGCATGGATAGCGCCGTCGAACTGCGAGCAGGTCATCCACCGCAGCCCCACGCCGATGCTGCTGCCGGCATCGAGCGTCGCCACGTGCTCGAAAGTACGGACGTCGACCAGGAACACCAGCCCCTGGTCGGCGCCTATCGCAAGGAGCCTCGGGTCTTTGGTCATGGCGCAGCAAAGCAGGTGATAGCTCGGCCGTTTCCCCTGGTATCCCGTCTCATGCCAGACGGTCTCGCCGCACTCGGCGTCGAACCGCTCCGGATCGGCGAGAAAGAGATTCGCGTCGTCGGACGAGAGCCGATGATGCCGTAACCGGCCATACGCACCCGGCACATCGGCACTGGGCCATTCGAACATGGACCGCCGCTCCACCTTGCCGGTCTGCGTTTCGATCCGGATCACCTCGCCTGCAGCGCAAACGGCTATCAGGTGCTTCGTGTGCTGCACCCAGGCCAAATCGTAGACGTGTTGACGACGCCCAAACGGAATACTCGTGCGCACCGGAATTTCGGCGCTCAGATCCAGGCGGCCGACCGAGTCCGAGCTTCCTCCGCACAAGAGCAGCTCATCGTTGGACTGGAACTTTGCGCCATATACATCCGAAGAGCGGCTCTCGGAAAAAAGCAGCTGCCAGCCTTCGCCTTCACGACGCAGGATGCTGTAACCGCCTAGTCCATACACAACCGCGTGCACACCGTCGGGCGACTGGCAGATACCGAAGGGATCGGCGCACTTGATTTTAAGCTTTGCATCGGGCGTCAACACGACCTTCTGCTTGGAGTCGGGAGCATCGAGCGACACGAAGACATTCCGTCCGGCGAGCAACACCTCGCCCTCCCGAACGGAGGCAACGGTGTACTTCTTCGGATGCCTCACAAAGTTTCTAACGACCCCGTCCGTCACCAACTGCATGTGGCCTTTAGCGTTCACTACGACCGCGGCATCCATCTCACGCTCGTGCAGACGCGTGCTGGCCATCGTCGGATGGTGAAGCGCCGCCGACCACGCCAGCGCATACACCGGCAAATCGCTGAACCCGGGTCTGCCGCTCACGTTCGTATAGATCCAAGGCCGCTGCAGCGCCTTGCTCTCGGTAATCACCTCTTGCCCGCAATGCCCCAGGCTCTCGACGATCGTCGCATCGTGCCGCAGCAGCGCCGCTTCGAGCTTCTGGCAGTAAGTGCTGTTGGCGCCTGTACCGTCGTAAGCCTTCTGCCCTGCGCTGGTCGAGTAGGCGATGACGACATCGCTGGCTTCGGCCGCTCGCTTGGGCCGCTTCGTTTCCCGCTCGCTGAGATGGGTGAAATCGAGCATCTGCGGCTGCGTCCATCCCCGCACCGCGTCGCGGCAGGCGTCGACTATCACGACCTTCGGGCCGTGGCCGGCCTTGAGCGCATCGACGATTTCGAGCACCGGCACGCCGCCGTGAGCGAGACTTTGCGGGGTCGCGGGGAACACCGAATCGGCCGGCATCAACACGCCGAAGCCGCCTATTTCGACCGCGTGCCCAGCGTAATAGACGACGCTGAAAACGCGATCGCCGGCGTGCCCGTCGACCCTCGCCCGCAACGCCTCCACGGCGGCCGTGATCTGCGCGGCGGTGGGATCGGTGAGCAAGGTCGAATCGAACCCGCGCGACTGCAACGCGGCATGGATACGCTTGGCATCGTTGATCGGGTTGGGAAGTGAAAATCGCGCGGGCTGATACGCAGCAACGCCGATGCAGAGCGCAATACGGTGTTTCATCCGAATCCTTTCAGAAGGTGGGAATCGCGTCAGGCCGACTTCAGCGGGCCGGCGATACGGCGCCCCTCAACCGCCCGCCATCTCGATCAACTTCGCCACCGTATTCAAATTGCGCGCGGTGCCGGCCTTGGCCGCCGGGATGACGAGCTTGGAATCGGCCATGCCGTCGCCGTAGTGCACGTAGATCTCGCGCTCGCCCAGCGCGATCTGTTCGTCGTTGCGGTGCCTGACTGCGTCCAGCGCATCGGCCGGCGGCGGCGCATCGAGAAAGATCAGCACCGTGCGGTTCGGCGCGGCGCCCACGAAGGGTTGCGCGGCCAAGGCGCGCGCCATCTCCGCGCCGGTACGCAGGATCACCCCGACCGGCTTGCCGGCATACGCGGCCAGGCGTTGCTCCAGGGCCGCCTGCGCGCGCTTCGCCGTCATGGCAGTGCGGAACACCACGTTGCCACTGGCGATGTAGGTGCGCACGTCCTCGAAGCCGGCGGCCTCGCACATCGCGCGCAGTTCGGCCATCGGCAGTTTTCCGGTGCCGCCGACATTCACGGCGCGCAGCAAGGCGATATAGGTGGGCATGGGGCCGCAGGATACGGCAAGGCCGGCGGCCTGTTCAGCCGGGCACGCGCCGCAAGGATCGGCGCAATGACGTCCCCGCAGGCTCCACCGCCGCGTTCTGAAGCGCTGCGCGTCGATATCCCTGAACAGGCGCGATCCCGGACCCTCGATACGGCCGACGTGGCCGGATGATGGAACCCATCGCGTTTCTTGTGACTGCGCTCCCACTTCAGGCCCCTCCGCCTGAGCGGGACGCAGCCCCGCCTAGCCAGGCAGGACCGTTGGTCGCGTCGGTCGGACACCCCGATTTCCTTCGCTCCCGCAGTCCGCCTATAGTCGGCAAATTCGGTCTCCCGGCAGGAAACGGCTGCGCCGGGCGGCTTACCCATCCGTCAGCCTTACAACGCCAAGGAGAATTTCTATGGCAGGCCCCGCTCCCACCGTCATCAACGGCGGCACCGTCCCGCCCGGCAGTCCGCCGCCCGATCTGTCGCGCAGCACGCCCGACGGCAAAGGCATCGTCTCGCAGGAACTGTTCCGCCAGGGCGATATCGTCATCAGCCGCGAACAAGTGCCCCGCGGCGATCAGTTCAGCGACCTGCTCGTCATCAACGGCGGCGCCGGCGACGACAACGTGCAGGTCAGCCAGCGCGCCAATGGCGTGCTCGACGTGCAGATCAATGGCCAACCGTACGAGATCACCCTCGCCGCCCAGCAGCAGCTCGGCGTGCGCGGCGGCGACGGCAACGACATCATCCATGCCGCCCCCAACGTGCGCGTCAACATGGACGTGCAGGGCGGCAACGGCAACGACACCATCACCACCGGCCGCGGGCGCGATCGCGTCGACGGCGGCGCCGGCGACGACACCATCAGCACCGGCCTGGGCCGCGACGACGTGTTCGGCAACACCGGCAACGACACCATCGACGCCGGCGGCGGCAACGACGTGGTCTACGGCGGCGACGGCAACGACATCCTGCGTGGCGGCCAGGGCCGCGACTACCTCGAAGGCGGGCGCGGCAACGACACCCTCGAAGGCGGCCAGGGCAACGACATTCTGTCCGGCGGCCAGGACAACGACATCCTGCGCGGCGGCCAAGGCAACGACCGCGTCTACACCGGCGCCGGCGCCGACACCGTCGACAACCGCGCGGGCCGCGACACCGTCTATGGTCAGAGCGGCGAAGACACCGTCACCGCCGCGCGCGGCGCGCGCAACACCCAGGTCCAAGTGGACATGACCGCCAACGTCGGTGCCACGGTGAGCATCGCCGCCACTTCGTCGGATGCGTTCCGCCAGCGCGTCGAGGCCGACCTCGACATGTTTCGCTCCTCGCCGAACGGCCGCGAAATGCTGGGCGAGTTCGACCGCATCGCCGACCCGACCAAAGGCACCGGCCACAAGGTCAGCATCGCCGAACTGGCCAACGAGATGAACGGCTACGCCGGCCCCGGGCTGACCGCCGACGCCTTCCTGCGCACCGATGCCACCACCGGCGTCACCACCGCCGGCCCGGGCATGGATTCGGTGATCAGCTACAACCCGTCGTTCCACAGCGAATTCTTCGAAAGCCCGACCGTGGTGCTGCAGCACGAGGGGTCGCACGCCTACAACATCACCAGCGGCACCCTGCAGCAGGGCGTGTACAGCGGCACCGGCCCGGACTCGGGCGCCGTGCGCAACTTCGAACGCCAGGCGGTGGGCCTGGACAACAGCGGCGTTGCTTTCGACTTCGACCGCAACCCGGCCACCCCCAACACCAAGACCAACCCGCGCAACCTGACCGAAAACGGCATGCGCGACGAGATGGGCCTGGCGCGCCGCCCCGACTACAGCGTCGACGCCAAGACCGCGTTCTCCGCCCCGGGCAACCCTAGCGCGACCGGCAACGGCAACCACGGCGGGCACAACCACGCCCACCTGGACGCGCTGTTGCAGGCGATGGAATCGGGCGACCGCAACGCTACCCGCGACGCTACCCGCGCGCTCGCCGAGCAAGCGCCCGGCCAGGCCATGCGCCACGAAGCCATCCACGCCGTCGACCGCCAGGAACAACAAGCCCAGGCGCAAACGCAGGCCCAGGCGCAGCAGCAACAAGCCGAACCGGCCCAAAGCGCCGGCGGCATGCGCCGATGAGCGACCGCCGCGCGCAGCCCTCCAAGCTGCGCGGCGCGTCCACATCACCTTGTGAATCACCGATCCATGCCGAGAGCCGCCCGATGACTCCGAACCACACGACCGCCGCCCGCCCGCGATACGCGCTCAGGGCCTCCGCCGTGCTCGCCGCCTCGCTCGCCGCCGCCTGCGCGCATGGCCTACCGCATCCTGCAGAAGAATCCAGAATGAACGCCCAGCCCGACACCACCACCGCCACCGCCGACACCCGCCTGCGCGTGCAGGACGGCCAGGAAGTGAGCCTGCACACCGAGTTCCACTACAGCGCCGACGCCAACACCGTGCTGGTGCGCTACCGCCTGCGCAACGGCAGCGCCGACCGCGCCCTGGCCGTGTTCGACCGCGGCGTGTACGGCGACCGCGCCGGCGCCGCCTTCAACCCCGGCCCGGTCGGCGCCCCGCGCGTCGAGCAACAGGCCGACGGCACCGTCCTGCTGCACGGCCCCGGCCCCGCCCCGGCCACCGCCGCGATGGACCCGCTGGGCGCCGCCCCGCTCGCCGTCGAACTGAAGCCCGGCGGCGAACTCGCCGACCAGTTCGTCCACCGCTTCACCGACAGCGCCCCCAAGCGCCTGCGCTGGTGCGTCGCGGTGGCAACGTTCGACGAAAAGCAGTTCCGCAACCCGGTCAAGACCACCCACGGCCCCATCTGGACCGCGGCCGGCGACACCAGCACCGGAAGGCAGCTGCTGTGCACCCCGTGGTACGACGTGGGGACGGCGCGGTTTGTTGAGTGACTGATTGAAGCGACAGACAAGCTATAGATACGAATCGGGCCGCGAAAGCGGCCCGGTTTTTTTGGGGATGACGCGTAGTCGCTACGGGCAAGGTTTTCAGCAGAAAACCGATGCAACGTCCACCATCGAGACGCGTCTTATCGGCTCATCCCAGACGACTTCTGCACTTCCTCTTGCGCCTGATAATTCTGCTGCGTGTTGAGCGCCTGCTGCGCTGACCGCTCGTTCAGTGCCTCGACCTTCTGGAACGATGCGGCCTCGGGCGTCTGCACCGCCGCGTCGGTCTTCATATGCGCGCGCACATGAGCAGGATCGTTCAATTGTCCTTGCACGATGAAGACGTTCTCCCCGGCCGCCACCTGGTCGGTCTTCTGGCTGAAGACCACGTGGTCAACGCGGGTCAGCCCGGCCTCCTTCGACAGGGCAAGCAGGCTGGCGGTGAGGTGTTCGCTGGTCTGGTCCCATTGACGCCCGTGTTGCTGATCCTGGGCAAGCACGAGATCGCGGATCTGTCCGTACATCCGGTGGTCCGAGTGCGAGGGCTGCCTCGGGTCACTAGGCTTGGCAGCCACAGGCAAGACGTCGGCTACGGGTTCGACGGGAATGTGTTGGTTCAAGTTGGCGCCGTTGCGCGTATGGTCGAAATGGCGAAGAACTGGCGGTGATTCGCTGCTGTCGTAATACGGCTGACGCTCTTGCGGATGGGGATCAACCCGCAGCCCGAGCCGCTCTATTAGATTCTCCTCCAAGCCAAGTACCGCCATGTTCAGCTGCATACGCGGCTCGACACCGCCCACCGTCTTCGCGACTTTTCTGTCGAGGGTAATCAGCTCTTCGATCGCGTTTCGCCCGTAGTAGTTGGGGTAGTTGGATTCCTTGTGCGGTCCCAGCCCAACGCGTTCGGCAGACTCGGCCAGTCCTTTTTTGGAGGCACGGTCGAAGTAGTTTTTCCCCATCGCTTCGACGTTCTCGGCGGAGGGCGTGACCGACCCATCTTCATTGAACCTCAGCCCGGAGCGTCCGACCGGCTCCACGTTGGACGAACCGGCCGTAACAAACAGATAGGGCCGCGCACCCGGTATTTTCTTCATTCCCTCCAGGTCGAACGACGGATCAGCTTTCTGTTTCATGCTCAGCACGGCGTTCCAGCCGGCGATCTCGCCCTCGGCCTCATCGACACGCGAGGCACGGATGATCGTCGCCACTGGCTGGGTATAGTCGTTGACCGAATTGTCGTCTTTGGCGATTTGACGCACCTCCGCCTTGAACTCACGCCACGCCATCTGCTTACGCTCGTGATTGAAGCCGTGCTGAATTTCGTGGGCGAAGGCGTAGACCATCGTGACCTTATCGAAGCCTCGCGGATTCGTTGCGGTCGTGGCCTGAAGCCGATACGCCGGAATCAGCATGGTCTTGACATCGCCGTCGTAGGCCGCCCCCATGCCTTGATCCCCAGCAAGAACCGTGAAGCTTTTAAGGTGCGGTTCCGGCCTGGCGTTGATGGCCGCCTCGGTGCGATCGAGGAGCAACGGCGACGCACCCAGAGTCTGCTGCAAGTTGCTGACCATCTCCTGAGATACGCGCGCAGTTCGGCCTTGGCTGTCCACGTACTCACTGTTGCCGAAGCGCAGGGACATTTCCTGAAGCTTCAGCGCCGTGTGCAACGAGGTGGCCGTGCCGCGCTCCGGCGATGAGAGGGCCGCAGGCGGTAGCCGCATGGTCCCACTGGCGATATCCGTGCGGCCCACGGGATCGTCCTGATTCGATTCCATGGCGAAGGAGCGCAGAGTCCCTTGCCTGGCGGCGTCGTTCAGGCTTCTTAGCAGGGCCTCATCCGCCTGCAAAGATCGACGCAACTGTTCGGCTTGGGTGGCCGTTACCCCAGACTGCGTTGCAAACGCATCGATTGCAGCATCCAGCTGCCGATTCATCCCTGCCATGCTCAATCCGCCGAAGTAATCATCAGTTGGCCGATGCAAAGACGCGACGTGGCGGACTGTCCCCGGGAAATGCTCGGAGCGAGCACCACCTGCACATCGACGCGGTCACGACGAAAGATGTATGCGAGTGGCTGGCCTATCCCATCCTCATCGATTCGCATCATGAAGCCGTTATCTTTCAGCCGTTTAGCCACCACCTCCAACTCCAATCCGCACAGCGGCTCCCCGGCCGGCGGGGTATCGCCGTCGTACGCATAGTTCAGTTCGACCGCTATGGGCGGCTTGGCGCCGCGATAGACCACACTGTAGAACCAGGGCGACTCCTGCAGCTTGATGATCAGCGCATGGGCCTTGCCTCGGGGCTCGTACTTCAGTGGGAGCCCGGTCTTGGCTGCTACTTCATCAAGAGTCAAACCATCGGTGGTTTTCAAACCATCCAACAGCCGAAGCACCCGATTGCCGACTTCCAGCGGGGTCAACTCGGGATACTCGGCGGGCGAGTTGGGCCGAAAAGGTTCAGTCGACGTCATGTCATGCGGCTCCTTGTAGGGGATGGGGGGGCTGGCTGTAGGCTCGTGCGCGCAAGCGCTGCCCAATACCAGGAGCGTCGCCGCTAACAGGGATCGTGACGCACGGTGGATCGCGGAGCGCGCGCGGGCCGAGCCGAGATCCGCCTGGAGCCGCCGAGGCTCGGCTGCCGACGCAATTGCGCGAAGCGCACCGAATCGTGCGGCCGAACGGGCCGATGGTTGAAACGGACGAAACTGAAAGTTGCGCATTCCATGCACCGCTCGCTTTGCAGACGGGGCGAGCATAAGCGAACCCGGCAGCGACGAACAGAGAAAGCGCCGGTCGCCTTCACAATACAAAAGCACACCCAGAAGTTTCGACGGCGTAGTGCGGAAGCTGCGTGTGCCTTCCCGGTAAAGCTTCGGTGCTCGCGGGACGAAACCGCAACATCGAGGGGAGCACTATACCCTCGCGAGTGCCGCCCTTTGCACGCCCGCGGCCCCTTGGTTACCCCCGCCCGTGCACAACCCGACCCGGTCGAAACCCAGCCGAAGGCCCCAAACTGCAAGTCGTACGTCCCGATCAGATTGACCGGGCCACCCGCCCCTTGCAAGGCGAAACCCCGCAAATGTCCCGCCTGCGCATCTTGATTCAGGCGGGACAGTAGCTGAGCATCGGCCTCAATCGCGGCTCTTAACTGCACCACCTGATCTGAGGTTACGCCGGGCTGCGCTGCCAGCTTGCCGATTGCGACTTCCAGTTGATGATTGGGATTCGCCATGATCAGTTCGCCGCATGAATCGATATCGACTCCACGCAGAAGAGCGTTAACTTCTCCTCCGGTGAACGCGCCTGATGTCGATGAGCCACCATCACGCTGATCTTAGGACGATAGAAGCGATAGTCTTCGACCCGCCCGAGCTCATCCCGGATGTCCGCCATCGTGAAACCCATTCCCTGCAGAGCGGAAGCGTACGCGGCGAAATTCACGCCGCAAACCGGCCCCATGTCGGCCTCTTTATCAGCTGGGTTACCGAATACCAAGCGCGCCGTCTTTCTACTGGAGCCTGGGTCCTGATAGAAATCCACTCCGTAGTACCAGCCAGACTTCGGCTCGTGAATGGTGAAGGAATACACCTTGCCCAACGGGGCGTACTTCATCGGCAGCTTGGTCTGCTCGAGGATGCGTTCAAGAGTCAGGTCGTCGATCGTCTTGAGCCCATCGACCAACTTCAGAAAGCGCCGCCCCATTTCCTCGGGCGTTATTTCCGGGTAGTCGCCAGCAAGGCTCGGCTTAAAGGTATCGGACGTCATAGCGGCAGATTCTGAAGATTGATGAACGCTCCTCGTCTTCGACGATGCTTGCGCACAGGCAGGCAATACAAGATAAGAGATGAGCGATACACACAGCGCAAGCCACCGTAACGGCATTAGTGGTCGCTTCATGCGCAAGTTTCGCGGCCTGTCCATGCCTGCCAAATGCCTATGACTTCGGAATCAAGACCGAGGTTACGCCAGCCCGTGCCCCGGAAACAATGCGCAATCCGGATGACCGCATCGATAGCGGGTTCTGTCTACAACGAATCGAGAACTAAGCACACCTACGAGGCTGCCGCGGCGGGGTCTGCCACTTCGGCTTCCCCCATGCAGCTACGCGGTCGCAACTCCGGGTTGCGCTATTGCTCCTGGGCAGTCCTCGATACTCAAATTTCAGCCGGGCGGCTCGCCGTTACGACGTGCAGATTCCACACTCGGCCGCACCTTGCTAGGAGCATCCCGACGCCGCAGGCCTTAATGAAGCTCATCGAATGCGGGGTCTTGCCGGATGAAGCGCATTCGAGCGTCGGCACTCTGTCCAGAGCGCCGACGCCATTGAGAAAAATTCTGTCAGATGCGCTTATGCAGCAGGTGATGCATCGCCAGGACTACGGGCGATCTCGATGCGTTGCCACAGCGCATCGGGAGTCCTGTTCTTCCACACTCCGTGGAGCAACTCGCGGAACGCCGGATCACTCTTAGCCGTGTACTCGATACGCTCGATGAAGTAGTCGCCGAAGTGGGCGATCATGTCCTCGAGCGGCCCTGCCGCCAGGCATTCAAGGACGAATGCGTGTGGCTTTCGAGCCAATACTCCTATGACGAACTGCCACATCGTTTCGCGATCTACGGGCTTGAGGATGAAGATCGTTCGTTCGATCGCCCACCACAGCGGGTGATCTGAGTTCAGTTCGGAAGTTTCATAATCGGCGTGGAGTTCGATGAAGGCATCGATCCAGGTGTCGAGCGAAGGTGCATTGGTCATGGAATCAGGCGGCACGGCCGCGAGTTGATGGACGAATAATGCCAAGCGGGATAGCACCCGCGGCCGGAGAGGCCGGCTGCAGCATAGGAGCTGATGAGGACTAAAGGTGTTTGCCGGCGTCGCCGGCGTTACTTCGTGTACGCGCCCGGTGGGCGGCAGCACCAGCATGGCGCGATCAGGTCGGCGGGATCATACGCGCCTTTTCAAGGGTTATTCAAGCATGCGGGCATGCAATGTGAGGTTGGAATCGCACGCCAGCCCCTGTGCGTGGTAGCGGACCAGATCGGTAGTCGATGACAAGATCATGCAGCCATCCTGGAGGTAAGCCCATTCCGCAGCTTCGTAGCCCGGCATGGCCTCTTGCTCGGCGATCATCACCACGACGACCCCGCTCGCCTCGTCTCCCCAGCGAATGGTGTCGCCCAGCCGAACGTCCTGGCCATCGTGGTACTGCAGTGTCGTCATTGCTCTATCCGAATGTGAGTAAGGCATGCCACAGGGACTGCGGCATGCCGCTTCCGATGCAACCACATATCCGCGCACCTATTTCGCCCTGGCCACGACCAAGTGCGGCGAGTCCTCGAAACCGGGCTGGCGATCGCCCAGATGTTCGTGATCGTAGTCGCTGCCCATGCGGTCCATATTGTCGGCCGCGTCGCTCAGGAATGCGGCGATACGCCGAAGCTCGGCCGGGGTGGCCAATAAGCTGGCTTCCGCCAGCTCCATGAGGCGGACCTCGCCTGCTTCTCGTTCCTTCTTGCTGTAGCCCCAGAGTTTCATTCGTCGCCTGTGTAGGTCATCGCGGACGACGCAGGATAGAACGTACAGGCTTTCATTGCATTGCCGAGCCCATGATGAAACGACGAGAGGAAGGTCAGGCCTTGCTGCGGGTGGCGACCGACTCGGTCAGATGGGTCTTGAGGTCGGCCATGGCCTTGCGCGGCTCGGACTTGGACAGCAATGGCCTCAGCCAGCACTTCGTTGAGCGTGGATTACGACAGCGTGCGCTCACTTCAGCGCCCCATCGACGGCCCACGAGCGATGTCCTCTTGCACCTGGTTTTTCGCCTGCGTCATAACCTGACTTGCCGCTCGCTCGTTCAACGCTTCTACCTTGGCGAACGAGGCGCTTTCCGGTGTGCGTGTGGCTTCCTCGGTTTTCATGTGCGCGCGGATGTGGGCAGGGTCATCCAGCCGGCCTTGCACGATGAACACGTTCTCCCCGGCCGCCACGTGGTCGGTCTTCTGGCTGAAGACCACGTGGTCGACGCGGGTTAGGCCAGCGTCCTTGGAAAGGGCCAATAAGCTTGCGGTGAGACGCTCACTGGTCTGGTCCCATTGGCGGCCGTGTTGCTGATCTTGGTCACGGACCAGGTCGCGAATCTGTCCGTACAACCGATGGTCAGGATGGGAAGGCTGAGTCGGATCGCTCGGCCTAGCTGGTACTGGCGCGACTTCGTGTACCGGCTCAAGAGGGATGTGTTGGTTCTGGCTGGGACCGCTTCGCGTGTGGTCGAAGTGGTGCAGCGCAGCCGGACTCTGGCTGGTGTCGTAGTAAGGCTGACGTTCTTCCGGCCTGACCTGGATAGCCAGGCCTAGGCGCTCGATCAAACGCTCGTCCAAACGCAACTGGGCCATGTTGACGTGCATCTGTGGCTCGACGCCGTCAACCGCGTGCGCGAACGTCCTGTCCAAGGTGATCGCACGCGAGATAGCGCCCCTGCCGGCGTAATTGATGTTGTCCGCTTCACGGTGCGGACCAAGCGTGGCGGTTTGGTCGACAGGAACGCCTGTATGGCCTTTCGGGAATTTGTCGAAGTAGTACTTACCGACTGAAGCAAGGTTATCCGGGGTTTCCGGCAGCGTCATGTCGTTGTTAAGTACGACGCCCTGCCTCGGAACCGCCTGCCCTTTCGCCACGTCATACTCGATGAAGTCGTGGGTACGCTTGCTCGCACGGTATAGGTCATCAAGGCTGGAACCCGCCTGCTGGTGCCTGCTCACCAAGGCGTTCCAACCAGCCACCTGCGCTTGGGCTTCGCTCTCTCGGGCTGCCTGGATTCGTTCGCCGATCGGCGCGGTGTAGTCGTTGATCGGGTTGGCGTCCTTGGCGATGCGCATCACGTCGTTATCAAATTTCGTCAATGCCCTAGCGTAATCCGCATAGACGAATCCGTGACCGACTTCGTGCCCGATCGTGAAGGTCAAGTTGTTGCTGTCGAATCGCCCATTCGCGTTCGGCTGCAGGATCACCGCGGGCACGCTGAGGGTTTTGCTGACTCCTTCGTAACCGCCCCCCAAGCCGGACTCGGCTGAGGCAATCGTAAAGTGCTTGATGTGGGGCTCCGGTCGCGCTGTCGCAGCCGCTTTCACTTGTTGCGCCAGCACCGGCGAATCGTTTATGGCCTGCTGAAAATTGTTCAGCATGTCTTGGCTTATCGGCTGCTGGGTTCCAGCAGCATCCTGATAAGTTCCGTGCGCGAACTGGACCGACATTGCCTGTACCCGCAAGCTCGCCACCAGGTCGGCACTTGCGGCCGTACCCGCCGCCTGAAAGCTCGATGCCGGCAGCGTGACGGTACCGGCTGCGAGATCGTAGCGGCCAATGAGGCTCGGTGCGGTGCCCGGTGCCGGCAACGCGAAGTCTTTCAAATGCCCCGCCTGGGCTATGGCGTTCAAACCGGCGAGCAGGTCCGGATCGGCGTTGATGGCCGCTTGCAGCTGCGCCACCTGATCCGCGGTTACGCCAGGCTGAGCCGCGAGACGGTGGATAGCCGCCTGCAGTTGCGCATTCGCCTCGGGCATGTCACTTCGCTCCGTGGACCGAAATCGACTCCACGCAGAAGTGCGTCTGTTCGGCCTGCGTCGAGCGTGCTTGCTCGCGATAGCCCACCGACACGTCGAGCTCGCCGCGATAGAAGTGGTACTCCACCACGTTGCCGTGCATGTCGTACGTAGGCGTCATCGTGAAGCCCATGCCCTTGAGCGCCGCCGCATAGCCATCAAAGTCCAATCCACAGACCGGGGCCATATCAGCACTAGGGTTGGCCGGGTTGTTGAACTCCACGCTGACGGTTTTCCATCCCGCTGTGGGGCTCTGGTAGTAGTCCAGCCCGTAGTACCAGCCCGACTTGGGCTCGTGAAGGGTGAACGAGTGGACCTTGCCAGCCGGTGCGTACTTCAAAGGCAGGTTGGTCTGAGCAGCCACATACTCCGGCGTCAGCGCGTCGACGCTCTTGAGACCGTCGACCAGCTTCAGGAAGCGCCGGCCCATCTCCTCGGGGGTGATGTCCGGGTAGTCGCTGGCAAGGCTGGGCTTGAAGGTATCGGGCGAGGTCATAGCAGGAGATTCCGAAGGCTGGGGCGAAGCCGTCGTCTTCGACGGTGCTTGCGCGCAGGCAGCTAGTGCGAGGCAGGCAGCGGGCAGTGCGCATAGCGCAAGCCACCGCGGCGGCAATAATCGCTTCATGCGTAAGGTTTGCGCTCCGTCCATGGCTGCCTCATGCCTATGACTTCGAAATTAGGGCCGAGGGTACGCTAGCCCCGCCCGTGGAAACAATGCGTATTTTGATAGACCACATTGATTCCGGGTTTTGTCTACAAGGAATCGTGAACTAGGCACACTTGCGGGATTGTAGTGGCGGCAACGTCATTCGCTGGTTTCTCCTTCTCACCGCTGCTTTATCGCAACTGCAGGTTGCGACATGGCTCGTAGACGCGTGAGCCACGACTGAGGCGGGAGGAGGGCCCCGAGGTATCGGACCTGCACTGGGCTTCTGGTTAAGACTGGGCCGTATAGATAAAGCAGTCTAAACGAGCACCCGACATCCTGGCGCTGCCAGGCTTCTTACCTGCTCAATCTGAGCGCCCTGCCCTTGTCATCCGCCGTTTCAAATAAGAGCCTGCGCTGGTAAACCCGACACAGATAGGGACATTTGATGGATTCGATCCTTCTTGTTCTTGCAATGGCCGCGTCCATCTTTATCCCGACGCTGATCGGGATAGGAGCGCTCTGGGGCTACAAGCTGTGGCGCGACCGTCAGGGCCGCCGGTCCCCACTTGCGGACCGGCGTATCCACGGAGCCGGCGAACAGTTGCGCAAGCGCATCGAAGATCACACCGACTCGATGCTGGGCGGCTTGATCGCCCTATTCTTTCTTGGCCCCTACTTTCTCGCGGCGTGGGCGCTGCCAAAGGTCGAATGGAGCAGCGCTAAGTTCGGCACGAGCGAAGTCCTGCTTCTAACCGCCTTCCTGGTCATGGCAGCGTTCTCCCTGCGTCGCGTCATCGTCAGCGGCAATGCACGTCGGCGCGGGATGGACGGCTTGAAGGCCGAAATGTTCGTCGCGCAGGAGCTGAATCGGCTGATCGGGCTGGGGGCGACGGTCTTGCATGACGTCCCCTGCGAGTCCTTCAATCTGGACCACGTTGTGATCGGCCGCCACGCCGTTTTCGTGATCGAAACCAAGTCGGTACGCAAGCCGCCCAAGACCGGCAGCAAAGATCACTTCAAAGTGGCCTACGACGGCGAGCGGCTACGCTTTCCGGACCATGTCAACGCAAAGGCCATCGCGCAGGCACGGCAGCAAGCCGGCTGGCTAGCCGCCTATCTGCGTCAGATGAATATTGCGGTCCCGGTGACAGCCGCGGTCGCGCTGCCGGGCTGGTGGATCGATAGCCCGCGGCTGCCGGAAGATGGCGTCCGGGTGTTTAACCCTTCAGGCCGAGGGGCGCATTTCATGGCCGATGCCCGCCTCGGCGCTACGCCGCTCAGTCCAGCTCAGATCGGTGTTATTACCCAGGCGCTGATCATGCGTTACCCGTCGAGGCCTAAGCTTGCCCGGACCGCAGAACCGATCCGATCAATCGCCGCTCTCGCCTCCACCGACACAACCGCAAATCGATGGGCCATCGTCGACGTAGGCACCGTCGCTGGGGTATTGGTTCGGGTCGTGTTGCGAGAGCATCAAGCCGACCTCGCGTGCATCGGTCTTCGCCAGGTGCACGCACACCACCGCCCCAATGATCGGCACCAGCCAGATCAGAGCGAGCTGCCATCGTCGCTGAGACGGCGAGAACCCGCCGCTACACAGCACCACCCTCGTTGCCGCCAGGTTGAGCATCACCAGGACGCCCAACACCACTGCTTGCCATCCCATAGCGCCACCTCGATCCGGCAGATCCGATGCGCGCACTCTCGGCGCCGGCCGGGCGGCCGTCTATAACCCGAACGTACTGCCCTGCCCGCTCCACCGCTGAGGGTCAGGCCTTGGTGCGGGTGGCGACCGACTCGGTCAGGCGGGCCTTGAGCTCGGCCACGGCCTTGCGCTGCTCGGGCTTGGACAACAGGCCCAAAGTCAGGATGGCCTAGGCCATGGTGTCGGTTTCGGCATAGAGGAAGGCGAGCGGGACGCCCAAGGCCTCGGCGATGCGGCGCGCGGTCGCCAGATCGGCCCCGCCCCAAGGACAGATGGCAGATATCGGTCTAACGATCCCAGTCTCAGCCTGTGATTCTGCGAGGCATGAACCTGGGCAGATGCAGACAAGGTGGTTGAAATGAACGAAACTAGCCTCGGTCAGCTGCGGGCACGGCCAACAACGCAGCTTGAAGTGGGTCCGAATCAGAGCATGAAACACAGCATCGCAGGACTTTTCGCCGGCATCGGCGGACTCGAACGTGGTCTTGCGCGCGCAGGCCATGAAACGACACTTCTCTGCGAAAATGATCCGGCTGCGTCGGCGGTACTTCAGCGTCGATTCGACATAGCGCACCACGATGATGTCCGGTCGCTTAAGAGTCTGCCCAAGCAAACGACGTTGGTCGTAGCGGGGTTTCCCTGCCAAGATCTGAGCCAAGCAGGGAAAACCGCGGGCATCGAAGGAGCCCGATCGGGTTTAGTCGGTGAGGTCGTTCGACTGATCGAAGCACAACGCACTCCTTACGTACTGTTGGAGAACGTGCCCTTCATGCTCCAGCTATCGGCCGGTCGGGCAATGGACGTAATTGCCTCGGCGTTCGAGCATCTCGGCTATAAATGGGCATACCGCGTAGTCGATTCAAGAGCATTCGGCCTTCCTCAGAGGCGCAGACGCGTCTATTTTCTTGCCAGCCTGGTTGACGACCCACGCACCGTCCTGTTCGCGGATGAGGCCGGCGAGCAGGCAGAGCGTGGCGACTTCCGCTCGGTCGCTTGCGGGTTTTATTGGACGGAAGGCATTCGGGGCCTAGGTTGGGCAGTCGATGCCATCCCAACCATCAAAGGAGGGTCAGCCCTCGGCATCCCCTCCCCTCCCGCAATCGTGCTCCCCGACGGCACGGTAGGCACTCCCGATCTTCGGGATGCCGAACGCCTGCAGGGCTTCCCCATCGATTGGACCAAACCCGCCGAGACCGTGGCCCGCCGTAGCAGTCGCTGGAAGTTGGTCGGCAACGCAGTCAGCGTCAGAGCCGCGGAGTGGATCGGCAAGCGCATGGCCAAGCCTGGGGAAATCGGTGATTTCCCTACCGCTCCCATGACGCCGGCGAAGTCATGGCCTACTGCTGCCTGGAACGTCGGCGGGGGGAGGATGCGCGTGGAGGCCAGCGAATGGCCGGTTCAACGCACCTATCAGTCTCTGGAGGGCTTCCTGATCCACCCTCTTTCCCCATTGTCCGAGAAGGCTACGGCAGGCTTCCTGAGCCGAGCGGAACGCGGCGGCTTGCGTTTCCCCCCCGAATTCTTGCGTACACTTCGGAATCATCTCGCCGGCATGCGTGACACAGGGCCCCGTTCCAGTCGCGCTGCCTAATCAAACTGTGGAAAGGATCGTGGATGCACGGACTTGAGATCATGGCGCGCTCGATGAGCGCCACCGCAATCCCAGACAAGTTCGGCAACAACTGGCAGTACCATTCTCAAAGCGACCGCCACTCCAAGATTGCCTGCTGGGCGCTGATGTTCGACTTACTAAATCACTGCCCGCTGCTTCGACGGCACGCGCAGGATTCTAAGATCGGTTTCGGCATCAATCACGGGATGCGTGACTTCCAAACTGCCAGAACGAAAGTTCTGGACCTGGTGATCGGAACGCCCAGAAAAGCCGGAGCAGTGGCTGGTCCAACAAGAACATTTAATGACCTTGCAGATAGCTGCGGCATAATTTTGTCTCCGGACGAGCAAGACATACTCGCCTCGTTGCCCCGCGTACCCGTGGTGCCGGTGGGCAACGTGAGCGTCGCTCTCGAAGCAAAAGCCACCATGACCGCCCATGTAAAAGCACTACCCCGGCTGCACGACGAGCTGGATTCCAGTCATCAAACCATTCATGGTGATACGGACGCAGCCATCGCTGCCGCACTGATAACCATCAACGCATCCAGCCATTTTCTTTCGACCAGCAAAAATAAGCATCTGGCCACTCCCGAGTCGATGATTTGGAATAGAGAGCCGCAGCCTAAAGCCGCCGAGCGGACCGTCGCGAAGATGCGTGAAATTCGGCGCCGCTCTGCACCCGGCACCCAGGGATTCGATGCAATGGGTATCGTTCTGATCGACTTCAAGAACGATGGAAGCCCCTGTCTTATCTCCACAGAACCTCCAGCCCCGACCACGAGCGACGGCGATCACTACGCAAACATGATCGGCCGGATCTCTACTCTTTATGCGTCCAGGTTCGCCGGATTCTGACGCGCATCGTCTTCCAGAAATACACGAATCCGCTCCGCCAGTTCGGCTCCTGGTTTGGTCTCGCACTCCCAAATGGTTAGCACCTTCCACCCTAACGCATTCAGCACCTCTAGGTCTCTGCAGTCCCGCGCCTGATTCGCATCGAACTTCGCTCTCCAGAAATCCTCTCTCGTCTTGGGCATCGTCGTACGGCGGCAACCTTCATGCCGATGCCAGAAACAGCCATGCACGAAGATGATCTTCCGTCGAGAACGGAAGACGAGATCGGGTGACCCCGGTAATCTCCGATCGTGTAGCCGGTAGCGATAGCCCAGCGCATACGCTATTCGCCTGACGACCATTTCAGGAGCCGTATCAGCTCGGCCGACACGACTCATCTGCCAGCTTCGCTGCTGCGGTGAGATCTTGTCCATCGCACGAAAGAATATCGCGATCGACCTGCCGACAACGAACCCGACCAGTTAAACCTTGCCGTGGGTGGCTACCGACTCCGTAAGGCGGCCCTTGAGGTCGGCCACGGCCTTGCGCTGCTCGGGTTTGGACAAGAGGCCCAAGGTCAGGATGGCCTCGGTCATGGTGTCGGTTTCGACGTAGAGGAAGGCGAGCGGGACGCCCAAGGCCTCGGCGATGCGGCGCGCGGTCGCCAGATCGGCGTCGTGGGCGGCCTTTTCGACGATGTCGTTAGCGTCCGATGGAGGGCGCACGGGCCAGTTCGTCCTGCGTCTGGGTCTGCGTCGAAGCTTGCCCCTGCGCACGCTCATTCAGCGCCTCGACCTTGGCGAACGAGACGCTTTCCGGGGTGCGCGTGGCCTCTTCGGTCTTCATGTGCGCGCGAAGGTGGGCGGGGTCGTCCAGCCGCCCCTGCACGACGAAGACGTTCTCGCCGGCAGCCACCTGACCGGTGCGGGTGCTGAAGACCACGTGGTCGACGCGGGTCAAGCCGGCCTCCTTCGCCAGGGTTAGCAGGCTGGCGGTGAGGCGCTCGCTGGTTTGGTCCCATTGACGGCCGTGTTGCTGGTCCTGGTCACGTACATGGCCGGCGATTTGGGTGTATAGCGCGTGGTCGCGATGGCCTGGCTCGATGGGAGAACTTGGCGCGGCACCTTGTGGCTGCCGGCGTGAGGTGGGTTCGATTCGCTCTTCCGAAACAGGGTGCTTTACCAGCATGGCGAAGTCGCGCAGGTAGGCATCGCGCTGGGTCAGCACGCCGTCGCCGCTGAGGTCGGTCAGCGGCTCGCGCCGCGTGTAAGGGAAGTTGGGTATAGGTGCCGCCAGACGCGCAATCGCCGCATCGTCGTCGATCCGTCCGGATTTCCACTCCGAGTAGATACCGGCCGGCTCCAAACCACTGCCACGCCCGTAGCCAATCGCATCCCACTTGGCGCGGAACGCCGGGTCGCTTTTTTGCAGATCGTCGAAGATCGGGTAGGCGTTGAATACCGTCTTCGCTTCAAGCCGGCTTCGGTACTCGACGTACTCGTCTGCCGTCTTGCCGCGAAACGGCTCGGTGCCGGTATGGTGCTTGTCGTGCCCGATCTCGTGAGCCAGGGTGGCGAACAACCGCAGCTCGGTGTCGATCCGATTGGGGGCATCCGGCCCGGTGAGATCGGCATAGATCTTTGCACTGATGTAAATCTTCGGCGGCTCGGTGGCGTGGTAATACGGCAGGTCGACGTGCGGCGCCGGCTCGACACGGCCGCCCTTTTCGAAGAATCCGGCGAAATCGGCGGTGGCGTGGGGCGATTGCAGAATCCAGTCGCGCGTGCGCTGCGGCAACGCCTGGAAGCCCGGCTGCTCGGCCAAGCGCGATCCTTTAGGTTCAGTCATGGTTTTTGGTCCTTCAAAAACAACGGCGGTTACTTCACCCCAGCCCGCCGCTCGGTCTTCAAGTGCAGAAAACCGATGTCCTCGACGCAACGCGGGTCGCTGCGCGACTCGGTCAAGGTCAGCTCCATGTCGTTCCGGCGCGCGCTGACACTACGGCCCGGCGAGCCGGTGTCCGATCCCGGCGGGGGAAGTTCGATTCCGGCGACGGCCGCCGCCTGGGCCATCGGATAACAAGGCTGCCCGGCCACCGTGATCGCCACGACCGGGCGATACCAGTATTGGTTATCGATCTGGACGCCGGCGATGACGAAGTGGTCGGCCAAACGGATCGGGTTGCGCGCGTATACGTTCGGCGGGTCTTGGCTGGTGGCCTGGGCCCGGTAGAGCCGCATCAGCTCGGCGAGCGCTTGGTCGTAGCCCGACGGCCCCTGCAAGGCCCAGCGCACGAAATCGTCCATTCGGGTGGCGGATGCAGGCGTGGCGTGCTCCGGGGTGCTGCGCGCCGGGGCGGTCGAGCAAGCTGCTGGCATCAACAACGCCATGGCGACAGCCAGTGTCGCCAGATCTTTACCGAACACGCCTGCGCTACTCACAGTTTCGCTCTCCTTGAACGCCCGCTCCCGATCACGGGAACCAGCTTAGAGCAGCGACCGAGCGCGGGCAAAAGCACATCGCGTCGCGCGGATCGGGTGCGACTCGTGGGCCTTGCGGTTACGCCCTATCGGATGCCGTGCTGGCCTTCACCAAGCGGGCCTTAAGGTCGGCCACGGCCTTGCGCTGCTCGGGTTTGGACAACAGGCCCAAGGCCAGGATGGCCTCGGCCATAGTGTCGGTTTCGGCGTAGAGGAAGGCGAGCGGGACGCCCAAGGCCTCGGCGATGCGGCGCGCGGTCGCGAGGTCGGCGTCATGGACCGACTTCTCGTAGCGGTTGATCCGCACGGCCGCGGTTTCTTGCGGTAGACCTATGGTCATGCCCAGCTCCTTCTGAGTTAGCCCGGCATCTTCCCTGGCTTGCTTCAAGCGCTGGGCAAAGATGGAGCGAGCGTGTACTTCGGTCTGGGCCATGTGTAGAAGGATGGCTTCAAACCCCCGGAGCGTAAATTACGTTAAACGTAATTTCATGTCTAGCCCCGCCTCGGAAGCAGGTCAGCGAAAGTAGGCTTTGCCAATTCTGGGTTCAGCGCACGTCAAATGTATTACTAACCGTCGTAAGAACTGGCGCCAACATAAACCGTCACCGTAAGATCCGGTTGGAGAAAGCCACGACTATATGGGCGCGGCGAAACATCGTGATCCAAGTAGAGCTATTGCCGTCGCTCACTATCCATGGGGGAAATACAATGGACGTATTAAAGGACGTATTAGCAGCGTTAATCGCCGCCCTGATCATTTGGGGACTCGGAATTCCAAGGATCATATACAGAACAGGCGCATCCTTCGTAAAAGAATTTCGATTAAGAAAGCGCATTGCGTCCTCTCTTCTAGATCCTCAAGCTGTGAGAAATGCCACTCGTTTCTACGTGCGACCATTTTTCTCTAGCGTAGACCCCTCAAATGATTTGGAGCCCTCGCATTCATTAATAAATGCTCGATCAGATCTATTCACAATGATAGATCGCTTCCTGTCCGTCGAGCACTCTGAACAAAAGCACATGCTGCTATTTGCTGACTCTGGCATGGGAAAAACTTCGTTTCTACTTAACTACCTAAATCACAATTACAGAATATTTAACCTTCGAAAGAAAAAAATACTTTTTATTCCACTCAGCAAGAACAGTGCCGATGACGTAATACGCGCAGTCAGCATGACCGATCGCGCGGAGACAAACCTATTTCTCGATGCGCTTGATGAAGACCCTCGCGCGCAAGGAGATGTCATCGCACGAATGGAGCACCTTCTAATACTGGCAGAAAGCTTCCGAACTGTAATCATTACTTGCCGATCACAGTTCTTTAGAAGCGATGAGCAGATACCCAAGCAGACTGGGGTAGCAAAACCTGGACCGGTGCCGTTAGGCCAGACAAAACATTACAACTTTTTACGGGCCTACTTATCACCATTTGATGAGAATCAAGTGAAAGACTACTTGACCAGTAGATTCCCTGGGCTCATGAACATTCGCCGCCGTAGTCAGGCAAAAAAATTAGTACAAAAAATACCATCGCTCAGTGTTAGGCCAATGTTGCTGGCTCACATGCCGGATTTGCTCCAGAGCAATGCGGAAATACGCAACTCAGTCGATGTTTATACTGCGATGGTTTATGCATGGATTCATCGAGAATCTAACTGGGTAGATCCCCTAGCTCTTCTGAGCCTATCTGAACTGTTGGCTATTGATTTGCATGGGCGGCGCGCTCGAGGCGCAGACGAAACAATGAGCAAAGATGAGCTTAGCGCATTGGCCAACGCCTCAGGCGTACCTATATCGTCAGATCTCGTAGCATCTCGCTCACTCTTGAATAGAACCGGAGATGGACGGTATAAATTCGCACACAGATCTATAATGGAGTACTTCATTGCGAAGCATTTGATTGAATCAAAATTTCGAATAGAAACCAACCTAACTGACCAAACTGCAACGTTCTTATTAGAATTATTAGGCTGCTGGTCTGACGAAATAAGAAACTTAACGGCCAATTGCAATATCGCACTGAAGTTTGTTGAGCCAGATAAGCGCCTAGGGCTAAGCACCAGTCACGGCCTATATGTAACAGCCGCGACTGAATTTCCCGTCGAAAAACTCCTAAAGACTCGCTGCGCAACTACACATAGTAGTGTCTCGGCGTCTAATCTCGAAGAATTGATATCTGACATGGCCGAATCAGGACTTCGGGTGAATGTATCCGAAGTGCAGGATGTCAAAATTATCATCGGCCCACCTAGTGGACAGCTTGGCCGAACTATTAAAATCACCGTTTGGATGAATAGCTATTGCGTGATAGCCGAAGCGGAGCTTATACGCGTCAGCGAAGGGGCTCTAGATCTTCATGGAATTGAGCTTGGTGCCGTAATGCTGTCTGCATCTCCGTCCAAACAGAAAGGGGCCCTCAAGAACTGCAATTGGACCGTAAGCGCAAGAACCTCAGTGCCGGGGCTCGCGGTGGGAAGTCCGTACTTAGCTAATGAAGGCGTTGCATTAAATTATTATCAAGAAGACAACAAACTCGTTATTTCCGCCCTAGATCCGCCCGTCGACGACAATCCCCTGGCAGCGTTTGGGATATTTGGAGTACCCCAAGACCGAAGACCAGTAGCAGACCGTCCGTACGGATTACTAGCCGCTCACTTACGCAACTCCTGGCGCCCTAGCGATAAGGCATCACAGCGGTGACACATTAATGTACATGACCGAAAGAACCAGGCTCATTCGAGCAATGAGCCCGCCCCGCTGATTTAGCTGACCCGAATAGATAAATAAACTATCCGCGCATTCGCATGAACACAGAAAAGCTTCCCATTTTGGAATTTAAAAATCCGACATTCAATATAGGACAAAACACTACCGTCCGCAGGGGGGACAAATGGTACTCGGTTGCACAAGCTAGAATTCGCCTTCGCAATGGAAAACTATCGATGCCGCTTCCCTTGCAAACCGAGCTAAAGAGATTTAATTCATTGACATCGAAGGATATCGAATTTGAACATGACCCCAGATGCCGGGTCATTAATGGCTTACTTAAAGAAATGCAACGAAACTATCCTGGATTTACTACAGAGGAATTCGTCACACTCTGCCATTTCCGACTCGAGCCAAAAAATTCAATTTGAATAATTGCACACTGAAACTATCCATTTTTATCGAAAAGGGCAGCACGCTTTAAGCCAGATAACAGAAAGATTGCGGGGCTACTCCATTGGTCAGCACAGCACTCAGATCAAGCGGCTGCGCGTAACGTCTGACCCTCTTAACTTTAATAGCATGACCAGTCATGCGACCACGAAAGTACTCATTAAAAAAACTCTTTGTAATTCCAGAGAACTCAGAGGTTCTTGTCCACAAGGCACTCGGCTTTTCGGAAATAAAACTATCCACATCAAACTCACCAACCACCTTGCCAACAGGCTTAGTGGCGTAGATGACCACCGTAGTAACTCCACTGACCTTCGGAATCACCTTCCTGAACTCATAGCGCTTATCTCCACCGAGAATCTTTTCGGCATACTCAGGCTTGATGGACAATAAGACTCTCATCGATGCTTCCTCTTCTGGCGATATTGGTAAATTGTTGCGCCGTTAACGGCATAAAACCCCAGTAAGCCCCTTCACTGAGACCTACTTCATCAATCATCTCTCCGCGAGTGACGCGTCGATTAAGAGCGACATTATACGTAAAGCGAATTATATGAGGATAGCGACGATGCCGCCAGAACTCCCTTAATTCAGTCTCAGTGAATACACTATAGGGCAGGCAATATTTGATAAAATCATCAATAGAAACAAAAGAAGATATTGATCTATATTCTTCAACGACGCATATAGACGTTGCGACCGAACGAAACCTGGCTGACCCTTGATTATCGGAAGTACGATAAATAAGCAAGACATCGCCGCGTCGCAGATTTTGCATCCCATCCATGGCGGCCAAATAGACCTTATGGATACTATTTGTGTGGGACACATCCTGGACAACATCAGCGCTTTCGTTCCTCAGTATTGAATCCGGTAGCAAACGCGTATGCCATTGAGGTTGCAAAGAAAGTAGATAAGCCTCTCCAGCCCCGACGGGTATCAGCGGATAGCTGGCAACCACATCAGTGAACGGCACATGCAAAACGCGGACTAGCACAAGCTCCACACCGTTTTGAGTTGTCTTCTGAGCGCGCATTTCAAACCCATATCGCGCTAAAAGCCTGACCAAGCCGTCGTGATGCTGGAAGACAGTCACATATACTTCGCCAACGCCCTCATGGAGAGCGTGGTCAAATATTTTTTTTATAAAGCGCTCACCGAGCTTTGTGCCATGGGCATTTATCTTTAATGTACCCACTTTTATTCGCCGCGCAGGTGGAAGTTGCGGACTCACGTCCAACAAAGGCCCTTCCTCTAACTTCAGATATAAAAAACCACTTATGCGTCCCGCACCATCATCCGTTAGGACATATGCGTAGTCGTCCGCCTTACGTGCGAACCATTGCGGAAACTCTGCGTAGTCATTCTTCAATTAATCAAAAAATTCGTCACTAAGATCAATATCTCGAAATTGCCTGCGAGCAAACATCGCCTACCCTCCTTGATTAGCTAGTCGAAGACACTAGAAGCCACGTGACATTACTCGGCGATCCTATACCGTTTTTTCAGCAGAAACGCACTTAAAAAAAGGGCGGCCTTAGGCCGCCCTTTTGGTCTCAATAGCCGCTCAAACCCCCAACGGATTCGGCTTCTCCACATCAATCTTGTACTGCTTGATAGCCCTCGCCACATCCTTCCCAGTCATCTTGCCTTCCGCCGCCAGGGCCGCGATGGCGGCGTGGGCGATGTAGTAGCGGTCGACTTCGAAGTGGCGGCGCAGGTTGGCGCGGGTGTCGCTGCGGCCGAAGCCGTCGGTGCCCAGCACGGTGTAGCGCATCGGCACGAAGGCGCGGACTTGTTCCGGGTACATGCGGATGTAGTCGGTCGCGGCGATCGCCGGGCCTTGGCGGCCTTCCAGCAGCTCGGTGATGTAGGGCTTGCGCGGGGCCTTGGCTTCCGGGTTGAGGCGGTTGTGGCGCTCGGCGTCGGTGGCGTCGCGGGCGAGTTCGTTGAAGCTCGGGCAGGACCAGATGTCGGCGGTGACGCCGAAGTCCTTGTCGAGCAGTTCGGCCGCGGCGATGGCTTCGCGCAGGATGGTGCCGCTGCCGAGCAGCTGCACGCGCAGTTCGCCCTTCTTCGGCTTGCCGGCGTCCTTCAGCAGGTACATGCCCTTGATGATCCCCTCGGCACTGCCCTCGGGCATGTCCGGGTGGGTGTAGTTCTCGTTCATCAGGGTGAGGTACCAGTACTCGTCGCGCTGCTCGGTCAGCATGCGCTGCATGCCGTGCTGGAGCAGGGTCACCACCTCATAGCTGAAGGTCGGGTCGTAGCTGCGGCAGTTCGGGATCAGGCCGGCCTGGACCATGCTGTGGCCGTCTTCGTGCTGCAGGCCTTCGCCGTTGAGGGTGGTGCGGCCGGCGGTGGCGCCGAGCAGGAAGCCGCGCGCGCGCATGTCCGCCGCCTGCCAGGCGCTGTCGCCGATGCGCTGGAAGCCGAACATCGAGTAATAGATGTAGAACGGCAGCATCTGCAGGTCGTTGGTGCTGTAGCTGGTGGCTGCAGCAAGCCACGACGAGAACGCGCCGGCTTCGGTGATGCCTTCTTCCAGCACCTGGCCGGTGGTGTCTTCGCGGTAGTACATCAGCTGGTCGCGGTCGACCGGCTTGTACTTCTGGCCGTGCGGGGCATAGATGCCGAGCTGGCGGAACAGGCCTTCCATGCCGAAGGTGCGGGCTTCGTCGGCCACGATGGGCACGATGCGCGGGCCGACCTGCTTGTCGCGCAGGGCGATGTTGAGCGCCTGCACGAACGACATGGTGGTGCTGATTTCGCGCTCGCCGGTGCTCTTGAGCAGGCGGTCGTAGGTTTCGAGCTTGGGCACTTCGAGCGCGGTGCTGGCCTTGCGGCGGCGCTGCGGCAGGAAGCCGCCGAGGGCCTTGCGGCGCTCGAGCATGTATTCGACTTCCGGCGACTTCTCGCCAGGGTGGAAGAACGGCACGGCGCCGTCTTTCAGCTGCTCGTCGCTGACCGGGATGTTGAAGCGGTCGCGGAACAGGCGGACGGCTTCGTCGTCCATCTTCTTGGTGCCGTGGGTCGGGTTGAGCGATTCACCCGACGCGCCCATGCCGTAGCCCTTGACCGTCTTGGCCAGGATCACGGTGGGCATGCCCTTGGTGTTCACCGCCTCGTGATAGGCGGCGTAGACCTTGTGCGGGTCGTGGCCGCCGCGGTTGAGGCGCCAGATGTCGTCGTCGGACAGGTTGGCGACCAGCGCGGCGGTTTCCGGGTATTTGCCGAAGAAGTTGTCGCGGGTGTACTTGCCGCCGAAGGCCTTGCAGTTCTGGTATTCGCCGTCGACGGTTTCCATCATCAGCTGGCGCAGCTTGCCGGTGGTGTCGCGCGCGAGCAGCGGGTCCCAGTAGCTGCCCCAGACGGTCTTGATGACGTTCCAGCCGGCACCGCGGAACTGGCCTTCCAGCTCCTGGATGATTTTGCCGTTGCCGCGCACCGGGCCGTCGAGGCGCTGCAGGTTGCAGTTGATGACGAAGACCAGGTTGTCGAGGCCTTCGCGGCCGGCCACCGAGATGGCGCCGAGCGATTCGGGCTCGTCCGTCTCGCCGTCGCCGAGGAAGGCCCAGACCTTGCGGTCGGACTTCGGCATCAGGCCGCGGCCTTCCAGGTATTTCCAGTTGCGCGCCTGGTAGATGGCGCTGATGGGGCCCAGGCCCATCGACACCGTCGGCACCTGCCAGTAGTCCGGCATCAGCCAGGGGTGCGGGTAAGAGCTGACGCCGCGGCCGTCGACTTCCATGCGGAAGTTGTCGAGGTGCGATTCGCTCAGGCGGCCTTCGAGGAAGGAGCGCGCGTAGATGCCGGGCGAGCTGTGGCCCTGGATGCCGATGAGGTCGCCGGGGTGGTCGCCTTCGGGGCCGCGCCAGAAATGGTTGAAGCCGACGTCGTACAAGGTGGCCGCCGAGGCGAAGCTGGCGATGTGGCCGCCGAGGTCGCCGGGCTTGCGGTTGGCGCGCACGACCATGGCCATGGCGTTCCAGCGGATCAGCGAGCGGATCCGCCATTCCATCGCGGCGTCGCCGGGGCTCTTGGCCTCCAGGTGCGGCGGGATGGTGTTGATGTATTCGGTGGTGGGCTGGAACGGCAGGTGCGCGCCGGCGCGGCGCGTGACTTCGACCATGCCTTCGAGCAGCTGATGCGCGCGCTCGGCACCGTCGCGGGCGATGACGGCCTGTACGGACTCGACCCACTCCTGGGTTTCGGTCGGATCGGGGTCGTTCTGGAGCAGGTCGTGCAGAGAGCTGGCAAGCGGCTGATTCATCGATCTCGCGGCCCCGTGGCCGCGCCTCAAAGGTGGGGGACGGATTAGAGCACCGAGTCTAACAAACGGTGACGGGGTTACGGCTTGCGGTTGCGGGTGTAAGGGGTGGAATAGTCCGTTTTGGCTAGGGGTGTGCTTGGGTTGGCGGGTAGGTTGGCGGGTGGCGGGGGATACGCGGGCGTGTGGTTTGGGGGTTGGGCTCTTAGGGTAGGAGCGACGCGAGCCGCGACCGCGGGGTTGCCCGTTGCGGCGATGGCTTGGGTGGCGATTGTTCTTCATCGGCTGGCCGGGCTATCGCTTATTGGCGGGTTTCGCCGGTTTATGGTGAGCCGCGACCGCGGGATGCGGGCGGCGGCGAAGGCCTGGGATGGCAACGGCTCCGACGGCCGGCACGTCGGATTTGGCGGGTTTCGTCGGCTTATGCGATGACGCGGTCGCGACTTGCGTCGCTCCTACCCTTTGCGGCTCGGGGCACGACACGGGGGCGGGACGAAACCCCACACACAGCGTGCTCGTTTCCCGATGGGCCTGCTTGCGGCGCGGGACCAACCTGCCTGCATGCTCGATCAATCTCTCGTGAAAGCCCCCGGTCACGCCGCGTTGCGGCGGGGACGGGTGTCGGAAGCACATCACGTGTATCTGGTGACGTTCACGACGGAGCAGCGTCGTGCCTTGTTCGCCGACGCGGCGCTGGCGCGGTGCGCGATCGCGGCGTTGCTGGATCGGCGTTCGTGGGAACGCTCGACCTTGTTGGCCTGGGTGTTGATGCCGGACCACTGGCATGGCCTGGTCGAGCTGGGGCCGCGGGATTCGTTGCCGGCTTTGGTTCGCCAATTGAAATGCTGCGCGTCGCGACGGGTGCGGGCGGCGATGTACGGGTTACCGGTGTTGGACGCGGTATGGGCGCGGGCGTATCACGACCATGCCTTACAGCGGGAGGAGTCGCTGATCGACGCGGCGCGGTATGTGGTGATGAATCCGGTTCGGGCAGGGTTGGTGGATGACGTGCGGCAATACCCGCATTGGGGCGCGGTGTGGGCAGGGGAATCGGTGGGTGATGCAGGGAAGGAGTCTAGGGATTTCTGGGCGGAAGGAGGTTTCTGATATCGACGCGGTTTGCCGGGGTCGTGGTTGCGTTGGTTCGGGCGCAGATTTTCTGATCGGGTCGCGGTGGTTGCGGATTCGTGGTCGCGGCTTGCGCCGCTCCTACCCAAGTAGCCGTTGTGGACTGACGGAATGCGGGCTTCTGATCGGGTCGCGGTGGTTGCGGATTCGCGGTCGCGGCTTGCGCCGCTCCTACCCTTTGCTACGTCGCTTTGGGGTAGGAGCGGCGCGAGCCGCGACCGCCATGTTTCGCCTACTGCGCAAACTTCAGCATCGACAGATCATCCAGGGCGCCTCAACCCGGCGCACTACGCAACACCACGATGCCGGCGACGATCAATGCCACGCCGCCCAAACGCAGCGGGGTGATGGATTCGCCGAACAGGATCGAGCCGATGAGCACGGTGCCGGCGGCGCCGATGCCGGTCCACACGGCGTAGGCGCTGCCGACGGGCAAGGCGGTCAGGGCGCGACCCAGCAGCCAGACGAAGGCGATCAGGGCGACGATCGAGGCCGCGGTCCAGCCCGGCTTGGTGTAGCCCTGCGACAGTTTCATCGTCAGTGCCCAGGCCACATCGATCAGGCCGGCGGCGATCAGCATGATCCAGGCGACCGAGGGCTTGATCGCCTCGCCGATCATGGCGCTTTCTCGCGGCGCAGGGCTTCGGCGACGCTGTCGCGGGCGCGTACGCGTTCGAGGTAGGCGGCCAGGGCCGGATACGGGTCGAGCGCGATCTTCAGCGGGCGCACCCAGTCGACGATGGTGAACAGATACGCATCGGCGATGCTGAAACGCTCGCCCAGTAGGTAGTCGCGATCGGCGAGGTGGCGCTCGACCACGGCCAGGCGCTTGGCCAGGCGTTCGCGCGCCACATTCGCGGCCTGCTCGCCGTACTCGGGGTGGAACAGCCAGGGGCTGAAGGTCTTGTGCAGTTCCGAGCTGACGAAGTTCAACCAGCGATGCAGTTCGTCGCGCTCGGGCGTGCCGACGGCGGGGGCGAGGCCGGCCTCGGGTTTCAGGTCGGCCAAGTGCAGCAGCATCGCCACGCCTTCGGTCAGCACGCGGCCGTCGTCGAGTTCGAGCACCGGCACGTAGCCGAGCGGGTTGATCTCGCGGAAATCGCGGTCTTCGGCGACGACCAAGGGTTCGGCGCCGAGGCGCACGCGGCGCAGTTCGGCGTCGAGGCCGAGTTCGCGGATGGCGATGTGCGGGGCGAACGAGCAGGTGCCGGGGGTGTAGTAGAGCTTCATGGCGTACTCCAGTAAGGAAGCCGATACTTTCCGCGCACCCCGATGCCGCGCCAACACGGCGAACCGACAAGGATTGCTTGCAGATGCGACACGAACGATTGAGCCTGGACGACCTGGAGCTGGTGCGCGCGATCGGCGCGCACGGCAGCCTGACCGGCGCGGCCAAGGCCTTGGCGCTGGACCATTCGAGTGCGTTCCGGCGCTTGGCCGCGGTCGAGGCGCGGGTCGGCGCGGCGCTGTTCCGGCGCAGTCGGCGCGGTTATACGCCGACCGATGCCGGCGAGCTGACCATTGCCAGCGCGCAACGCGTGCTGGTCGAGACCGAGCGCTTGCAGCGCGAGTTGGCCGGGCGCGATGCGCGCACCGAGGGGCGGATTCGTATCACGCTGCCCGACACTTTGGCGCCGGTCGCGGCGCGGATGTGCGCCGCGTTTCGTGCCGAGCAGCCGGGGCTGCGTTGCGATTTGGTCGTGGCCAATGCGTTCTTGACTCTGCAGCAGCAGGACGCCGATGTGGCGCTACGTGCGAGCGTGTTGCCGCCGGAAGGTTTGTCGTCGCGCAAGGTCGCGGCGATTTCGATCGCGGCGTATGTAGCTGCGGGGCGCGACAGCGGGCGTGGTGGTGGCCGTGGTAAGACGCTCGATGAAGCGGCCTTGGCGCAGGGCGATTGGGTTGCGCTCGACGAAAGCCTGGCGCATCTGTCGTCGGCGCAATGGTTGAGCGACCGGGTGTCGGCCGAACGCATCGCGATGCGGGTCAATACCTTGCCGGCGGCGTTGGCGGCCTGCGAGGCAGGATTGGGACGGGCCTTGTTGCCATGTTATCTGGCCGATGCGTCGCCGGGTGTGCGGCGGATTTCGGCGCCGTTGCCGCAGGTGCGCGCGGATCTGTGGTTCGCGACGCATCCGGATCTGCGGCGGTCGGCGAAGGTGAAGTTGTTGCGGGAGTTTGCGTTGAAGTGGTTGCCGGGTGAGGTGGCGTTGGAGTGAGGTGGTTTATCGGCGCTCGGCCCTCACCCGCCTCCCGTTCACGGGAGAGGGGCTTTGATTCGATGTAATCGGGTTGGGTGCGGGCGCGGGTGCTGTCGCGAGGCTACGCGGGCGTTGAATGTTGCGCCGCTAGCGTCCGGCATCGTGGTCGCGGCTTGCGCCGCTCCTACCCTTTGCTGGCGCGGCTTTGGGGTAGGAGCGGCGCAAGCCGCGACCGCGCAAATCAATCGCCGGTGCGAACGAAGCGCAGAAGCAAATCCCCCCGCCCCCCTCTCCAAAGGGGGGAACGGCATGAGGATGCGAGGGGAATTTTTTGCGCGACGGCGCGGCGTTGCGCCCTGTAGGAGCGCCGTGAGTCGCGATCACGACCTGGCAATGACGACGCAAACTGCGATGTCGCAGCGCCGGCTGCGCCATCGACGCAGCCGGCTACCGCCGTGAATCAGCGGCTCAGGTGCCGCCGACTTCGCCCAGGCCTTTGCGCTCGGATTCGCGCGAGGCGCGGATCTGGGCGTCGACGGCGGCGATCGCGGTCATGTTGACGACGCGACGCGGGGTCGAGGCCGGGGTCAGGATGTGCGCCGGCTTGTCCAGGCCCATCAGGATCGGGCCGATGGCGACGCCGTCGGTCATCACCCGCACCATGTTGTAGGTGATGTTGGCGGCGTCGAGGTTCGGCAGCACGAACAGGTTGGCGCGGCCGTGCAGGGTCGCGTTCGGGAAGATGCGCTTGCGCAGTGCATCGTCCCAGGCGGTGTCGGCCTGCATTTCGCCGTCCATCTCGAGCTTGGGCTGGCGCTGCTTGATGATCTGGCGGACCTTGCGCATCTTCGCCGCCGACGGGTTGTCGTGGCTGCCGTAGTTGGAGTGCGACAGCAACGCGACCTTGGGCTCGATGCCGAACAGCTTGAGGCGGTAGGTCGCCTGCAAGGTCGCTTCGGCGATCTGCTCGGCGGTCGGGTCGACCTGCACATGGGTGTCGAGGAAGAACCAGGCGCCCTGGTCGTTGATCACGCCGGTCATCGCCGAGGTGCCGGAAACGCCCGGGTCGAAGTCGAAGATGCTGCGCATGTAGCCGAGCTTCTTGTGGAAGCGGCCGACCAAGCCGGAGATCATCGCGTCGGCTTCGCCGCGCTCGACCATCAGCGCCGCGATCAAGGTGGGACGCGAACGCAGCAGGTTCTTCGCCGCCGCTGGGCTGACGCCGCGGCGCTCGGTCAGGGCGTGGTACTGCTGCCAGTAGTCGTTGAAGCGCGGGTCGTCGTTGATGTTGGTCAACTCGAAATCCACGCCTTCGCGCATGCGCAGGCCGAGGCGCTGGATACGGGTCTCGATGACGTCGGGGCGGCCGATCAGGATCGGGTGCGCCAGTTCTTCGTCGATCACTGTCTGCACTGCGCGAAGCACGGTCTCTTCCTCGCCTTCGGCATAGACCACGCGCTTGCGGTCGGCGCGGGCGCGGTCGTAGACCGGCTTCATCAGCAGGCCGGTGCGGTAGATGTATTGGCTGAGCCGTTCTTCGTACTCGTCCATGTCGACGATCGGACGCGCGGCCACGCCGGAGTCCATCGCCGCCTTGGCCACGGCCGGGGCCAGCATGACCAGCAGGCGCGGGTCGAACGGACGCGGGATCAGGTACTCGGCGCCGAAAGTCGGCACGTCGCCGCCGTAGGCACTGCCGAGGTCGGACGATTCCATGCGCGCCAGCTGGGCGATCGCGCGCACGCAGGCCAGCTTCATTTCTTCGTTGATGACGGTCGCGCCGACGTCGAGCGCGCCGCGGAAGATGTACGGGAAGCACAGCGCGTTGTTGACCTGGTTCGGGTAATCCGAACGGCCGGTCGCGATGATGCAGTCCGGACGCACGGCCTTGGCGTCTTCGGGCAGGATTTCCGGATACGGGTTGGCCAGCGCCAGGATGATCGGCTTGGCGGCCATGGTCGCGACCATCTCGGCCTTGAGCACGCCGCCGGCCGACAGGCCGAGGAACACGTCGGCACCGGCGACGATGTCGGCCAGGGTGCGCTTGTCGGTGTCGCGGGCGTAGCGGGCCTTGTCCGGGTCCAGATTGGGGCGGCCGGTGTAGAGCACGCCGTCGCGGTCGACCGCGAGGATGTTCTCCGGCTTCATGCCCAGGGCGACCAGCATGTCGAGGCAAGCGATGCCGGCCGCGCCGGCGCCGCTGGTGGCGAGCTTGACGTCCTCGATCTTCTTGCCGACCACTTCCAGCGCATTGAACACCGCGGCGCCGACGATGATCGCGGTGCCGTGCTGGTCGTCGTGGAACACCGGGATCTTCATGCGCTCGCGCAGCTTGCGCTCGACGATGAAGCACTCCGGGGCCTTGATGTCTTCGAGGTTGATGCCGCCGAAGGTCGGTTCCAGCGAGGCGATGATGTCGACCAGCTTGTCGGGGTCGCGCTCGTCGATTTCGATGTCGAACACGTCGATGCCGGCGAACTTCTGGAACAGCACGCCCTTGCCTTCCATGACCGGCTTGCCGGCCAGCGGGCCGATGTCGCCCAGGCCGAGCACGGCGGTGCCGTTGCTGATCACCGCGACGAGGTTGCCGCGGGCGGTGAGCTCGCTGGCGGCGTTGGGGTCTTCGACGATGGCCTCGCAGGCGTAGGCCACGCCCGGCGAGTAGGCCAGGGCGAGGTCGCGCTGGGTCACCATCGGCTTGGTCGCGGTGACCTTGATCTTGCCCGGCGGGCTGAGGCGGTGGTAGTCGAGCGCGGCGGTTTTCAGATCGTTGTCGGACATCAGGGAATGGCTGCCGTGGCAAGGGCGCGAGGAAAGGTGGACTTGCAGTCTAAAGGATCGCCGACGCGGATTCGCGCGACCGCGGTGGCGAAAGCCTTAGTACTTTGGAGTTGTACCCGCACGACGGCGCGGGCGCTTTGCCGAACCCGGCGCGGGCCGGCCGCGGCGATCGGACGCGGCAGCGAACCGACGCCGGCGTATGGGCGGGCCGGGCCGGAGCACCGCGGCTCAGGGTGCATCGGCGGCCGCCTTGGGTCCGGGCTGGACCGTGCTGCGCCAGGCATCGAGGAATTGACGCCGCTTGAGCGCGTCCAGATAGACCAGCAGGCCCGGCCCCAGCGGGATCGGGCGCAGGGCGCGCACCCGCGCGCCGTCGCGCGCATGCGGCGACAGCGGCGCGCCGTCGGCGGCGCGGATCGGCTGCAGGCCGACCTGCTGGGCCAGCATGGCCTGGCCGCGCGGCGACAGCAGGTAATCGAGGAAACGCCCGGCCTCGGTCGCGTTCGGCGCGGTGCGCGGGATCAGCGCGGTGCGCAGCAGGACCAGGGTGTAGTCCTCGGGCAGGACGATGCCGAGCGGCGCGCCGGCGTCGATGCGGGCCTGGGCGTAGGAGCCGAGCACGTTGTAGGCCAGGGCGAGTTCGCCGCTTGTCACGCGGTCGAGCAAGGCGCCGGTGCGCTCTTCCAGGCGCACGCGGTTGTCGCCGAGCGCGGCTTGCAGGGCGCCGGCCATGCTGCCGAGCTGATGGTCCTGAGTCGCGAGCAGGTAGCCGACGCTGCTGCGGGCGACGTCGTAGGTGCCGACCCGGCCGGCCAGCGGCGCGGCCGGGTCGCGCAACAGCGCCAGCAGTTGCCGGCGCGTATGCGGCACCCGCGCCGCCGGCAGCAGGCGCTTGTTGTAGACGATGACGATGGGTTCGTAGCTGATGCCGAAGGCTTCGTGGCGCCAATGCGACCACGCCGGCAGGCCGACCGTGGCCGGCGAGCGGTGGGCCAGCGCGTGGCCGTCGTTGGCCAGCTTGGTCTGCAGGTCCATGCCGCTGCTGATCAGCAGGTCGGCGACAGGCCCGCGGCCGGCGGCGATATGGCGGGTATAGATGTCCTGGGCGACGAGGTCGGAGTATTCGACTTCGGTGCCCGGATGCAGGCGCTGGTAGTCGGCGATGACCGCGGCGAAGTTCTCGATGTCGGTCGAGCCGTGGATGCGCAGTTGCGCGCTGCGCGCTTGAGGCGCCTTGAACAGGCGCACGTCGCCGGGCGCGGCGTGGGTTGGAGCGAAGAACGAGTTGAGAAGAATGAGGAACGAGTAAAGGCAAAAGCAGCGCGCGGCGCTGTAACGCTTTTTCTCGTTTCTCACTGTTCTGCACTCGTTCCTCAATTTTCCGCACTCGGTATTCAAACCGCGCTCCTCGGCAGGCTGAGGGTGACGATCAGGCCGCCGCCGACGCGGTTGGACAGATCGATACGGCCGCCGTGGCTGTCGACGATGCGTTTGACGATCGCCAGGCCGAGCCCGGCGCCGCCGGCGGCGGCATCGTGGCCACGGGCGAAGCGCTCGAATACGGTCTGCGCGTCGGCCGGGGCGATGCCGGGGCCGTGGTCGGCCACGGTCAACACTGCGGTCGAGGCGCCCTCGCCTTCGGCCACGGTCAGGGCGATCTGCAGCGGCCCGCCTTCGCTGCCGGGCCGCGGCTGGCCGTGCCTGAGCGCGTTGTCGATCAGGTTCTTGATCGCCTCGCGCAGCAACAGCGCATCGCCGCGCACCAATACCGGGCCCTGGGTCGCGGCCAGGCGCACGTCGGGGCGCGGGCCGGATTGCGGGATCGATTCGTACAGCGCCTGGTGCAGCAACTCGGCCAGGTCGACGGTCTCGAACTGCTGCAGATGCGAGCGATGGATCGCACTGGCATCGCTGAGCAACTGGTTGAGCAAACGGCTCATGTGGCTGGCGTTGCGTTCGATGGTGACCAGGCTGCGGCGCTGCTCGGCGGGGTCGTCCTCGTCGAGGGCGAGCTGGGCCTGGGCGCGCAAGGCCGCCAGCGGCGTGCGCATCTGGTGCGCGGCATCGGCCATGAACGCGCGCAGGGTCTCGTTGCTCGCCGACAGCCGCGCCATGAAGCGGTTCAAGGCGCCGACCAATTGATCGAGTTCCAGCGGCACCTCACCGGCGACCGGCTTAAGGTCCGAAGGTTCGCGCAGCGACAGGTCGCGTTCGAGTTTCTGCAAGGGCCGCAACGCGCGATGCACGCCGATCCAGACCAAGGCCAGGGCCGCGAACGACAGCACCACGATGGCGACGATGGCGCGCAGCACCACGTCGTCGGCCAGGGCTTCACGCGCGATGCGGGTCTGGCCGACCTGGACGATGGCCTGCCCCTGCGTGGCCGGCCCGGCGACCCAGCGCGAGACCGCGACGAAGCGCGTGGGTTCGCCGCGATACAGCGCATCGAACAGCCGCGGCTGGCCGTCGAGCGGCGGCGATGGCGGCGACGGCAGGTCGTCGTAGCCAGTGATGGTCGCGCCTTCGCGGCTGGCGACGCGGTAGAACACCCGGTCCTCGGGCGCCATCGCCAGCAGATCGAGCGCCGCGTACGGCAGGTCTACCTGCCATTGGCCGTCGACCAGGGCCACGCTGTCGGCGATCGACAGCGCCGAGGCGATCAGCAGGTGATCGTAGGAACGGTCGGCGGCGGCGCGGCCGTAGCTGCGCGCGGCGACGAACAGCAGCACCGCGCCGATCAGCGACAAGGCGCCGAGATAAACCAGCAGGGTGCGGCGGATCGAACCGTGCCTCGCCGGCGAACTGCGCGCAGGCTCAGCCATCGGGCAGCTCCGCAACGGCCCGCTCCGGCGTTGGCGCCGCTTCGAGCATGTAACCGACGCCGCGCACGGTGAGAATGCGCAACGGTGCGGCAGCTAAACGCTTGCGCAAACGCCCGACGTACAACTCGATCGCGTTCGGCCCGGCCTCGTCGTCGAAACCGAACAAGCCGTTGCCGATCTCGTCCTTGCTGACCACCTGGCCAAGTTTCCCGATCAGGATCTCCAGCAGGCGGAACTCGCGGTTCGGCACTTCGATGACTTCGCCGTCGAGACTGACGCGATGTGCGGCGGCGTCGAAGGCGAGCGTACCGACCTGGATCACGCCCGCGGCGCGACCCTGGTTGCGTCGCAGCAACACCCGGCAGCGGGCTTCGAACTCGCGGAAATCGAAAGGCTTGCCGAGGTAGTCGTCGGCGCCGACGTCGAGCGCCTTGACCCGGTCCTCGATGCCATCGCGCGCGGTCAGCATCAGCACCGGCGTGGTGTCGCCGCGTTCGCGCAAGCCGGCCAGCAGGCTGAGGCCGTTGAGCCGCGGCAAGCCGATGTCGAGCACGATCAGGTCGAAGGATTGATAACGAAGCACACTGGCCGCGGCGATGCCGTCGGACTGCCAGTCGACCGCGTGGCCGTCGCGACGCATCCGCCTGACGATGGCGTCGGCCAGATCCGCGTTGTCCTCGACCAACAGAATACGCATTGGATGGGAGCCCTCGCAGTTGCCGAAGTCAGGTATCGCCGGGCCGATCTCGTCGGCGATGACAGGTCCAATGACAGGTCAATGACAGCTTCGCCCGCCTAGCCTGCGCTGGAGGGGTTGCGGCTGGCCGTCCTGGCCTAAGCAACTATAAGCGCACGAACACGCGCCTGTCGTCGAAAAAACGGCAGAAAAATAGGGAAACGAGATGCCTACGATGGTGCTTTTCCGTCACGCCGCCGCGTGCGCCGCGTTGTGCCTGTTCGCCGCGCCGTGCCTGGCCGAGGAAGGCCCGGTCACCGCCGAACTCGGCGGCCGCCTGCACTGGGACTTCGCCGATTTCGACAACGATGCGCGCGGCCTGCGCAACGGCGACGACACCGAGGTGCGCCGCTTGTGGCTCGATGTCTCCGGCAAGTTCTACGGCTGGGGCTACAAGATCGAAGGCGACTTCGCCGGCCTGCAGGACGATTTTTCCAGGGACAGCATCGAAGCCAAGGACGTCTACGTCACCCGCGATTTCAAGGCCGGCAAGCTGACCCTGGGCCAGTTCAAGCAGCACTTCACCCTCGACGACCGCATCAGCTCGAACTACGGCGTGTTCATGGAGCGCAGCATGTTCGCCAGCTCGGTCGCGCCGCTGTATCGGCTCGGCGCGGCCTGGATCACCGCGGGCGACGGCTACACCGTCGCCGGCAGCGTCTACAGCCTGGAAAGCATCGACGTGTGGCAGGTCAAGGGCCGCGCCGCCGGTGCACGCGGCACCTGGACGCCGCTGCGCGACGAGCAGCGCACCCTGCATCTGGGCCTGTCGCTGGCGCGCGAGGCCTACGACCACCCTGGCCGCGACGGCGCCAACGCATTACGCATCGCTCCGCGCCCGGCCGGTCATCTTTCGGACAACAGCCGCGCGACCTTGATCAACTTCAATCGCGGGCTCGACACCGACGTCGACAAATACTCGCTGGAATTCGGCCTGTCTCACGGACCGCTGTATGTGCAGTCCGAACTCGGCAGCGCCAACTTCGACGACGGCGTGCAGCGCGGCGAACTGCGTTCGGCTTACGGCCTGGTCGGCTGGTTCCTGACCGGCGAGTCGATGCCCTACGACGCCAAGACCGGCCGTTTCGCCCGGGTCAAGCCGGCGCGCAGCAGCGGCGCCTGGCAGCTGGCGCTGCGCTACGACACGATCCGCGGCAAGCAGCACCTCGACGGCAGCGCGAACTTTAGCGACGTGTCGATGGAGCAGGCGAGCGTCGGCGTCAACTGGCACCTGCGCTCGAATCTGCGCTTCATGCTCGACTGGATCGAGAGCCGCAACCGCGACCGACTGGCCGATCGCACGCTGGATCGGACCCGGGCCTTGACCGGGCGGTTTCAGTACGACTTTTGAGGCAGGAGTGAGTAGCAAGAAATGAGGAGTGAGTAACCGCACTTCGCTCTCGCTTTCGCCTTCTCTCACTCCTCACTCTTCTCATCTCACTTCCCGCCCCCACCGGAGTCCCTCATGTTGACCGCGCTCGGCTTCGGCATGGTCCTGACCTTCATGTACCTGATCATGAGCAAGCGGATGTCGCCGCTCGTGGCTCTGATCGTGATCCCGATCCTGTTCGCCCTGGTCGGCGGTTTCAGGAGCGACATCGGCGAGATGATGATCGAGGGCATCAAGAAGATCGCGCCGACCGGCGTGATGCTGATGTTCGCGATCCTCTACTTCGGGGTGATGATCGACGCCGGCCTGTTCGACCCGGTGGTCAAGCGCATCCTCAAGCTGGTCAAGGGCGACCCGGTCAAGATCGTGGTCGGCACCGCGGTGCTGGCGATGCTGATCTCGCTCGACGGCGACGGCTCGACCACCTACATGATCACCGTCTCGGCGATGCTGCCGCTGTTCCAGCGCCTGCGCATGAACGCGCTCAACCTGACCTGCGTGACCATCCTCGCCGGTGGGGTGATGAACCTGACGCCGTGGGGCGGCCCGACCGCGCGCGCCGCGACCGCCTTGCACGTCGACCCCAGCGACGTGTTCGTGCCGCTGGTGCCGGCGATGGCGGTGTCGTTGGTCGGCATTCTGCTGCTGGCCTGGTACCTCGGCCTGCGCGAACGCAAGCGCCTCGGCATCGTCACCCTGGACGGCCACGCCGCCGACTGGAACCCCGACCTCGACACGGCCAGCGACAACCTGCCGACCCTGGCCGACAGCGAAGACACCAAGCGGCCGAAGCTGTTGTGGATCAACGCCGCGCTGACGCTCGCGCTGATGACCGCGCTGGTGCTCGGCGTGCTGCCGCTGCCGGTGTTGTTCATGATCGGATTCGCCCTGGCGCTGGTGATCAACTACCCCGACCTCGCCGAACAGCGCCGCCGCATCGGCAACCATGCCGGCAACGTGCTCGCAGTGGTGTCGCTGATCTTCGCCGCCGGCATCTTCACCGGCATTTTGTCCAACACCGGCATGGTCGAGGCGATGTCGCGCAGCTTCTTGGCGGTGATTCCGGATGCGTGGGGGCCGTACCTGGCGGTGATCACCGCGATCGCGAGCATGCCCTTCACCTTCTTCATGTCCAACGACGCCTTTTATTTCGGCGTGCTGCCGATTTTGTCGGAGGCTGCCGGCCATTACGGCATCACCCCGGTCGAGATGGCGCGCGCCTCGCTCGCCGGCCAGCCGGTGCATCTGCTGAGCCCGCTGGTGCCGTCGACCTATCTGCTGGTCGGCATGGCCAACGTCGATTTCGCCGACCACCAGCGCTTCACCCTGAAATGGGCGGTGTTGATCTCGCTGGTGTTGATGTTCGCTTCGCTGGCGCTGGCGCTGTATCCGCTGGCTTCGTAACGCATCGATCCGTTCGCATCGTCCATCACTAGGAACCGCGCCATGACACTCCGCATCGCCTACGTCACCAGCGGCATGGGCAGCCTGGGCACCGCGATCTGCCAGAAACTCGCCCACGGCGGCCACACCGTGGTCGCCGGCTGCGGGCCGAACTCGCCGCGCAAGGCCGCCTGGCTGCGCGAACAGCGCGAGCTGGGTTTCGACTTCATCGCTTCCGAAGGCAATGCCGCCGACTGGGACTCGACCGTGGCCGCATTCGCCAAGGTCAAGGCCGAGGTCGGCGAGATCGACGTGCTGGTCAACAACGCCGGCGGCACCCGCGACGTGCTGTTCCGGCAGATGACGCGCGAGGACTGGAACGCGGTGATGGCCGGCAACCTGCACAGCCTGTTCAACATCACCAAGCAGGTCATCGACGGCATGTCGGCGCGCGGCTGGGGCCGGATCATCAACATCGCCTCGGTCAGTGCGCAGAAGGGCCAGATCGGCCAGGTCAACTACGCCACCGCGAAATCGGCGATGCATGGTTTCACCCGCGCCCTGGCCCAGGAGTTCGCCGCGCGCGGCGTCACCGTCAACACGGTCTCGCCCGGCTATGTGGCCAGCGCCGCGATCAGCGCGTTTCCACCGGACGTGCTGGACCGCCTCGCCGCGTCGGTGCCGGTGCGGCGCCTGGGCAAACCGGACGAAGTCGCCAGCCTGTGCGCGTGGTTGGCCTCGGACGACGCCGCCTTCGTCACCGGCGCGGATTACGCGGTCAACGGCGGCTTGCACATGAATTGAGTTTTCCGGCTTCCGGGGGGGGCGTCACCCCTCCCCCCACGTCGCCCGGAAGCCGTTTTTGTCGCAAGAGCGCGCAGGGTAGGAGCGGCGCAAGCCGCGACCAACCGAAGAGGTGCACGCAAGCGCTTTATCCGGAGTCCGGACATCTCAACCTGCTTGTGCTCGTTTCGGCCGATTGTCTGGTCTTCGGACGAGACTCTTGCGTACGTAACTTCGGTTGTTCGCGGCTTGCGCCGCTCCTACCCCTTGAAGCAAAGCGATCAACCGATTTCGCTGAAATCGCCCTCCGCCATCTGGTCGAGGCGGATGCGGTTGGCGAACAGCGAGAACGCCAGCATCCCGGCCAGGCCGTTGGCGCGGGTGATCCACGGCGGCATCCAGCGCGCCGGCGCCAGCACGCCGCTGTCGAACAAGGGCTCGAACCGCTGCACATCGCCCAGGGTCATCTTGCCGGCGAACAACCAGCGGCACAGGTGCAGCTTCTGTTGGCGCAAGGCCCAGCGGAAGAAGGTGTGCACGCCGACCAGGCCGCGCAGATAGACCGCGTCCTTGGTGAAGGCCGAACCGCCGCTGGTGGGCACGCCGCGGAACACGCGCTGGGCCGAGGCGAAGCTGTCGGCCGGCGATTGGCCGGCGTCGATGAAATAACGGAACACCTGGATGAAGTCGGCGCCGTCCAGCGCCATCGCCACCGCGTCGATGCGCAGGCTCAGGCGCTTCATGCGGCCGATGTCGATGCTGCCGGTGATCTGTTCGGCGAAGGTCGCCAGGCCTTCCTGGGTGGCGGTGGTGCGCGGCGACGACAGCGCCAGGCTCGGCAGCACCGGCTGTTCGCGGCCGTTGAGCGCGGTCAGCGAATGCACGAAGGCTTCGTGCTGGAGCAACTGATGCCGGTCGTAGTCGCTGAACGCCGCGCTGCTGCGCAGGCGGATGCGGGTCGCGCCGGCCGCGGCCTTGGCGATCAGGTCCGGGTCGAGCACGACCTCGATCACGCGGGCGTCGAAGTAGTCGTCGAGGTCGCGCTGCAGTTGCAGGCTCAGCGCGGTGGCCGAGATCTCGACGGTTTCGGCCGGCGACATCAGCTCGCGGTCGAGCTCGTTGGCGATCGAGATGAAATGGTTGGCGGCCTCGCGCGTGCTCGGCCCCCGCCCGGGCAGCGGCGCGTCGGGTTTGCCGAACAATTGCACCGAGTAGGCGGTGACCTCGGTCGAGCCCAGCGATTCCAGCAACTGCGCGGCGACGCCCCAGGAGTGCGCCGATTCGATCAGGTACTCGCCGAGCGGATGATCCGGGTCGGCTTCGGCGGCGACCGCTTCGAGTTCGCGCCGTGTTTCGCTGAAGTCGTACTTCGGATACTCGATGACCGGCAGTTGCGCGGTGCCGCGCGCGTAATCCGCGAGAAACTGCACTTCCAGGCCGGACGGCCAGCTCGCCATGGTCAGCAACTTGATCCCGCGCGCGACCCGCACCATGCGCGCATCGAGCGCAGCGTGGTGCTGGATTTCGCTGTGCAGGCTGGGGCTGAGCAGGCTCATGCGGCGGGGCCTTGGGGGTGTTTCGCGGTGTGGAGCAAGAGCAGGAGCAAATCCCCCCTGCCCCCCTTTTGCAAAGGGGGGAGGCGTCTGGTGGGGTCGGTCGTTTGCGGGTGTCTTACGTAGTCGATACCTGTCGCGCAGCAGACAAGCGCGGCAGTCGCTGCACCACCCTTCGCATACCCCTGCCGTCCCCCCATTTGCAACAGGGGGGCAGGGGGGATTTGCTTTGGCATTTGCTCCGGCGCCCGCGCAAGCGACCCGCGCGCGCCGCGCGATACGACGAAACCCGAGCGCTCAGCGGCGCCCATGCTTGTCGTCCGGCCGCTTGCTGGGCGCCTTGCCGACCGGTTTCACGTCGGCTTTCTGCGCGCGCCGGTTGGCCAGTTTGGTCGCCGCGCCGGCGACTTCGTCGCGCAGTTTCAGGTAGCTGGCGAAACGCTGCGGGTCGAGCCGGCCGGCTTCGATGGCATCGCGCACGGCGCAGCCGGGTTCGCGGTCATGCGAGCAATCGCGGAACTTGCACTGCTCGGCCAGGGCCTCGACATCGCTGAAATTCTCGGCGACGTCTTCTTCGCCGGTCGGCTTGAGTTCGCGCATGCCCGGGGTGTCGATCAGGCAGGCGCCCGACGGCAACGGAATCAATGCGCGATGGGTGGTGGTGTGGCGGCCGCGCGCGTCGCTTTCGCGCACCGCGCCGGTCTTCATGCGCTCGATGCCGAGCAGGCTGTTGGTCAGGGTCGACTTGCCGGCGCCGGAGGAGCCCACCAGCACCACGGTGCGGCCCGGCTGCAGCCACGGCGCCATCGCCGCGACGCTGCCGTCGCGGTCGCGGGCGTTGACCGCGCGGATCGCCACGCCCTGGGCCAGTTCGATCAGCGCGCCGGTGGCATCGGCGACCGCGTTCTCGTCGGCGGCGGTGGCTTCGTCGGCCTTGGTCAGCACCACCACCGGCTCGGCGCCGCCGCGGACCAACAGCAGATAGCGCTCGATCCGGCGCGGATTGAAGTCCGCGTCCAGCCCGCAAACGATGAACACGGTGTCGATGTTGGCCGCGATCAGCTGCTGCTTGTAGTGCTCGCCGGCGGCGCCGCGCTTGATCGCGCTGTGCCGGGGCAGCAGGGCCACGACCTTAGCGCGTGCCTCATCGCCTTCGATCAGCAGCCAGTCGCCGACCCCGGGGCGCTGCTCGGGCGCGACCGAGCCTTTTTTGTAGTTCGCCGGGCGTTGCCATTCAGGCATGGATTCGACCCGATAGCCGTTGTCGGGCCCTTCGGACACGACATAGCCGCTGCGGTGCTGTTCGATGACCCGCGCCGGACGGGCCCGGGGGTGGTCGAACAGCGCCTGGCGCCAGACGGGGTCGGCCGGCAACGGCTCGTCGGCCGAGATCGGCCAACCGATCGCCTGCAAGGCAGCGAGTTCAGGAGTCAAAGGCGCGGAGAGCGATGGGGCATGGCGCGATTCTACATAGGCCGGACGCGGGTTTTGCCTTCTCCGGCGGGGCCGGGGCGGCCGGCAGGCCGGGATCGGGGCGGCCCGCCCGGCCAATCCGTGCGCGCCGGCGCAGATCGCAGGCGCCTGGAATCGCCGCCCCCGGCTGATTCGCCGGACCGATTCAGCTAGTCTGGGGGTCTCTCTTTCGACCCAGCCCTGCCCCGATGTCATTGCCGCCCCTGAAAACCCGCGAACGCCTGTCCGAAGTCCGTTACGAAATCCGCGGTGAACTGGCCCGGCGAGCCCGTGAGTTGGAGGCCCAGGGACGCAAGCAGATCAAGCTCAACATCGGCAACCCCGGCGCCTTCGGCTTCCGCGCGCCCGAACACCTGCAGCGCGCGATCGCCGACCACATCGCCAACACCGATCCCTACACTCATCAGCAAGGCCTGCCGGCCGCGCGCGAAGCCATCGCCGCGTTCCACAAGCGCCGCGGCACGCCCAATGCCTCGCCCGAACGCGTGTTCGTCGGCAACGGCGTCAGCGAGCTGATCGACCTGTCGCTGCGCGCCCTGCTCAACCCCGGCGACGAAGTGCTGCTGCCCTCGCCCGACTACCCGCTGTGGTCGGCCGCGACCATCCTCAACGACGGCCGCCCGGTGTATTACCGCTGCCAACCCGAGAACGGCTTCCTGCCCGACCCGGACGAGATCGAGCAACTGATCTCCAGCCGCACCCGCGCGATCGTGCTGATCAACCCGAACAACCCGACCGGCGCGGCCTATCCGCGCGAGCTGATCGAGCGCATCGTCGCGATCGCCGCGCGCCACAAGCTGCTGCTGATGTGCGACGAGATCTACGACTCGATCCTGTACGACGGCGCCCAGTTCACCCCGGTCGCGCCGATCGCCGGCGACCTGCCCTGCCTGAGCTTCGGCGGCCTGTCCAAGGTGCACCGCGCCTGCGGCTGGCGCGTGGGCTGGGCGGTGCTGTCGGGCGACCCGGTCGCCAGCGGCGACTTCCACCACGCCATGGACCTGCTCGGCGCGCTGCGCCTGTGCGCCAACGTGCCGGGCCAGTTCGCCATCGAGGCCGCGCTCAACGGCGAAGACACCATCACCCCGCTGTGCGAGCCGGGCGGACGCCTGTACGAAGCGCGCCGCGCGGTGATCGAGTCGGTCGAAGCCAGCCAGCATCTGGAGCTGGTCGCTCCGGCCGGCGCGCTGTACGCGTTCCCGGCCGTGGTCGGCGCCGCCGCGCAAGGGTTCGACGACCACAAGTTCGCGCTGGAACTGCTGGAAACCGAAGACGTGCTGGTGGTGCCGGGTTCGAGCTTCAACGTGCCCTATCGCAACCACTTCCGCGTGACCCTGCTGCCGCAGCCGGCCGAGGTGCGCGAGGTGTTCCAGCGCATCGAACGCGTGCTCGACCGTTACGCCGACCGCGGCGCCCAGGTCGAGGCCCAGCGCGCCGCGGTGGCTTGAAGCAACCATGACGCTGTCCTATCTCGCGCTCGGCGACAGCTACACCATCGGCGAAGCCGTGCCCGAAGCCGGGCGCTGGCCGCTGCAGATGGCCGGCGCCCTGCGCGGGCTCGGCATCGGCCTGGCCGACCCGCGCATCATCGCGACCACCGGCTGGACCACCGACGAGCTCGCGCTCGCACTGGACCTGGCCGAGCCGCTGGGGCAGTGGGATTTCGTCAGCCTGCTGATCGGCGTCAACAACCAATACCGCGGCCGCAGCGCGCCGCAGTACGCCGGCGAGTTTCGCGAATTGCTCGAACGCGCGATCCGCTATGCGCACGGCCGCGCCGATCGGGTGCTGGTGCTGTCGGTCCCCGATTGGGGCGCGACCCCGTTCGGCGCCAGCGACAAACGCGGCCCGGCCACGATCGGCGCCGAGCTCGACGTCTTCAACCGGACCGCGCGCGAGATCTGCGCGCGGCATGAGGTCGCCTTCGTCGACATCACCCCGGTCTCGCGCGCACGCGGCAGCGAAGCGGCGATGGTCGCCGAGGACGGTCTGCATCCGTCGGCAGCGATGTACGCGCAGTGGGCCGAGCTTGCCGTGCCGGTGGCGCGGCGACTGTTGCAAGCGCAGACGGGCTGAAGCGGCGCAAGCGCTGCGGCGGCCGGTTCGTGCTCGCCGCACTCGCGTCGCATGGTGTGCCTTGCGGCGACCGCCGAGCGCAGGGCGCGCCGGGATGCCAAACTGCCGCCGGCGGCACGACCGCGAACGGAGCCCGGACTCAGCAATGAACGAAGCGGCACAAGCCATGGCCCACGGACAGGCGGACCGCATCGCGCGCGCCTATCTGCCCGAGCATCCGCTCGGCAATCGCTGGGACTATTACTACAGCCGCGCCAAGCTCGGCAGCGACCCGCTCTACCCAGGGGTCAGCGCGGCCCTGCGCGGCACGCGCGCGCCGCTGCTCGACCTGGGCTGCGGGCTCGGCCTGCTCGCCCACACCTTGCAGGCCGACGGCATCCGCCTGCCCTACCGCGGCGTCGACAGCGATGCGGCCAAGATCCGCCGCGCCACCCGCGCCGCCGCACGCGTCGGTCTCGACCATGCCGTGTTCGACACCGTCGATCTCGCCCAGGTCGTGCCCGAGCATCGCGGCAGCGTGGTGATTCTCGACGTGCTGCAGTTCATCCCCTATCCGGCGCAGGCGCGTGCCATCGACGCGATGATCGCGATGCTGACCCCGGGCGCACGCCTGGTGATCCGCACCGGCCTCGACGACGGCACCGGCCGCGCGCGCATCACCCGCGCAGTCGATGTGTTCTCGCGCGCGCTGGGCTGGATGAATGCGATGCCGCGTTATTACCCCAACGGCGAGGCCTTGCGCGCGCGCTTGCGCGAAGCCGGGCTCGAGGTCGAGTTCACTCCGTTGTTCGGACGCACGCCGTTCAACAACTGGCGGATCGTGGCGGCGCGTCCGCAGTGAGGGTTGCGCGGTAGCGTGATAGATCGCGGTCGCGGCTTGCGCCGCTCTTATCCTTGGAACGGCTTTGGGGTAGGAGCGGCGCAAGCCGCGACCGCGAACCTTCCGATCTAAGCGCTTACCGATCGGCCCGCGCCACACCTCATTCGACCACCGGCACCACGCAGCGATAATCCAGCTCGCGCAAACGCCGCAACAACACCGCCATCGTCTCGACGTTGCGGCCATGGCGCGCCCCCTCGTGCATCAGCACGATCGCGCCCGGCGCGAGATCTTTTTCGATCCGCGCCACCACCGTGGCCGGATCGGCGGCGACGGCGTCGAAGCCGCGCGCACTCCAGGCCACCCGGATCAAACCGTGCGCGCTCATCGGCTGCGCAGTGAAGGGATTGGCCATGCCGACCACGGCACGGAACCAGCGCAGGCGCAGCCCCGGCACCAGCGCCTGCAAGCGCGCCTGGGCGCCGCCGATCTCGGCCGCCATCGCCGCCGGCCCGAGCATCCAGAACCGCGCCGAAGGATGACTGGCGCTGTGGTTGCCCAGGTCGTGGCCGCGGCCGACGATCTCGCGCAGCAGGTCGGCGCGCTGTTCGGCGCGTTGCGCGACCACGAAGAAGGTCGCCTTGGCCTGGTGGGCGTCGAGCAGATCGAGCAGGGCCAGGGTGTCGTCGGAGGGGCCGTCGTCGATGGTCAGCCAGACCGCGCGCTGGTCGGTCGGCAGCCGCGACAGCACCGGGCTGAACAAAGGCGAGCGCGGCCACAAGGTGCCCCAGACCATCGCCCCGTGGCTCAGCAGCAAGGCCGGCAGGCCGACGGTCCATCCGTAGCGCACCCACAGGGCGACCATCAGCAGCTGCGAGCCGAGGAACAGCCATAACCAGAGGCCAGGACGGCGCGGCGGACGGTGGGCGACGAGGATGGCGTTCATGCGCGGCGGGCGGTTCCGACGGTCGGGAGGGGCTCCGCGGCAGCCCGAGACGCCGGCGGATGCCGCATCCTACCTTGCGGCGTAGACTGCCCGCCCCCACCTTGCCTTTATTCCCGTCCGGCTGACCTCCATGTCCCTCGACCCCGCCCTGCGTTCGCGCATCGAAACCCTGCTCCAGTCCAACCGCGTCGTTCTGTTCATGAAGGGCGGTCCCACCGCGCCGCAATGCGGCTTCTCGGCCAAGGCCTCCGGTGCGCTCAACGCGCTGCTGCCGCAGGGCTATGCCCATGTCGACGTGCTGGCCGATCCGGAGATCCGCGAGGGCATCAAGCAATACGGCGAGTGGCCGACGATCCCTCAGCTGTATGTCGACGCACAACTGGTCGGCGGCAGCGACATCATCGAACAGATGGCCGGCAGCGGCGAACTGCACGAGCTGCTCGGCCTGCCGACGCCGGACCGCAGCCCGCCCAAGCTCACGATCACCCCGGCCGCCGCGCAGATGCTGCGCGACGCCGTCGCCAACGCCGGCGACAACTACGCGGTGCAGCTCGACGTCGACGCGCGCCACAACGTGCGCCTGCAGCTGGCCCCGGCCGACCCCAACGCCGTCGCGGTCGAATCCGAAGGCGTGCGCGTGCAGACCGACTGGATCAACGCCCGCCGCGCCGACGGCGTCAGCATCGACTGGGCCGACGACGAACGCGGCCGCGGCCTGGTCATCACCAACCCGAACGCCCCGCCGGCGGTGCAGCCGATCGCGCCGCAACAGGCGCTCGCCCGCGCCGGCGAAGGCACGTTGCGCCTGGTCGACGTGCGCCCCGCCGACGAACGCGCTATCGCCCGCATCGGCATCGCCTTCGATAGCTTCGACGGCGGCACCGACGCGCTCGAAGCCCTGCCGAAGGACACCCCGCTGGCGTTCCTGTGCCACCACGGCGGCCGCAGCGCCCAGGCCGCCGAGCACTTCCGCCAGCTCGGTTTCCGCGAGGTCTACAACATCGAAGGCGGCATCGACGCCTGGGCCGACCTGGATGCTTCGATTCCGAAGTACTGATCGAGCGGCGAGCTCTTGAGGAACGGCCGCGGCGCCTTGCGTCGCGGCTGTTTTGTTTTGCGGGTTCGGGTCGGTGCGTGGTCGCGACTTGCGTCGCTCCTACCCCAGGGCCGGAGCCACGGCGTCGCTTTTGGGTAGGAGCGGCGCGAGCCGCGACCGCGGGCTGGCGGATCGCGGCGCGGGTTCGGGTGGTTGCGCAGTCGCGACTTGCGTCGCTCCTACCCCAAAGCGCGGCGTCGCTGACCTTGTAGGAGCGGCGCAAGCCGCGACCGCCGGCTAACGGATCGCGGCGCCGGTTCGGGTGGTTGCGGTCGCGACTTGCGTCGCTCCTACCCTAAAAGCGCAGCGTCGCTGCCCCTGTAGGAGCGGCGCGAGCCGCGACTGCGGGCTGGCGGATCGCGGCGCGGGTTCGGGTGGTTGCGCAGTCGCGACTTGCGTCGCTCCTACCCTAAAAGCGCAGCGTCGCTGCCCCTGTAGGAGCGGCGCGAGCCGCGACCGCGGGCTGGCGGATCGCGGCGCGGGTTCGGATGGTTGCGCAGTCGCGACTCGCGTCGCTCCTACCCTAAAAGCGCAGCGTCGCTGCCCCTGTAGGAGCGGCGCGAGCCGCGACTGCGGACTGGCGGATCGCGGCGCGGGTTCGGGTGGTTGCGGTCGCGACTTGCGTCGCTCCTACCCTAAAAGCGCAGCGTCGCTATGGCTCAGCCCTTGAACCCGCCGTCATCCAGATAGGCCTGCTCTTCGGCGGTACTCTCGCGTCCCAGCGCGGCGTTGCGGTGCGGGAAGCGACCAAAGCGCTCGATGATTTCGAGATGGGTCACGGCCCACTGCGCGGCGTCGCTGCCGTCCTGGTTCGGCGGCAGGCCGCGGTGCAGTTCGACCGAGCGGCGCTGATCGTCGAGTTGTTCGGAATGCTCGAACGGCAGATAGAAGAAGGCGCGCAGCGACGGCTCGATGCTTCGGTCGTGACCGAGTGCGAGCGCACGTCGGGCGTAGTGCCGCGCAAGCGGATCGGTCGCGTAGGAATGCGCGCTGCCGCGAAACACGTTGCGCGGAATCTGGTCGAGCAGGATCAACAGGGCCAGCGCGGATTCTGCATCGCGCTCGACCCAATCGTCGTGTTCGCGCCGCGCTGCGGCGTGGTGCGCGTCGAGGAAGCCGCTGCGGCACTGATGGTCGAAACTGTCGTTGCGATCGAACCAACGGGCGGGGCCGGCATTGCGCCAGAAATCGACGACGTCTTTCGCGGTGACGGACATGCGCGTTCTCGCTGAGGATCAGGGGCGAACCCTAGCAAACCGCGCGCGAAGCTGTCGCGTTCTCCGCCGGCACCGACAAGACCGCACCGCCGCCGGGCGCCGACATCGTCGACCTATTCATCCCTGCGAGGACGACCAGTGCCGCATCGTGACCGGCACAAATGCAACGATGCCACCCGAGCGATTCACCCGATTGAATCGCAAGCAACCCGATGGCATGGGTGCGATGCCGTGCCATCGGGCGCCGTCCCGATGCGCATCAAGCCGCCTGATCCTCGCCGAGCTGCGTTTCCAGCTCGTTGATCCACGCCACGGTGATGCTTTCCATCGTCACCGCATGGATCAGCGGACGGATCGGGCCGGCCGAATACGACTGCGAGACGAAACGCGCATGGCATTCGCGAAAAGTCAGCCAAGCCTCGTGCGCCCGTTCGAACGCCGCCAGGCCGTCGCCATCGAGCTGCTTGCGCAGGTGCGCGACCAGGCCCTGCAGCCGCACTTCCTCGCGACTGAGTTCGGCGATCGCCTGCTGGCTCATGTCGGCCTCGCTGACCCGCGCGTCCTCGTTGTCGCGCGCGACCGCGGCGGCCTTGCTGAAATAACTGTCGGCGATGCGCGCCGCGGTTTCGGCCTTGCCGACCAGCCGGCTTTCGAAACGGCGCAGTTCCTCGACGCTGGTGTGAGCGCCGTCGAGCTCCTGCTTGAGCGCCAGCAATTGCTTGCCGCGCTCGATCGCGTCGACCGTGCCGCGACGTTCGGCGAAACGCTGGATGAAGTAGAACGCCCAAGTGAGCAAGGCGCCGATGATGGTGAAGATGAGCTGTTCCATGACCTGTCCTCCGGCCTCGGAATACAGTGTCGGCGCGCGAGGTCTCAGGCCATGCGATGTCGTGTGCTTGGCGTCGCAGAACCCCTATAAAAACAGGGTTATCCGCTCGTTCATCGCTAAACGGTTCAGGGCCGCACGGCGGATCTGCGATGGCGGGCACGGCGCGCTCGTGGAGCCGTTGTGGCCCTCACCCCAACCCCTCTCCCGCAGGCGGGAGAGGGGCTGCGTACGTTGGCGCTTGCAGATGATTACAGTGATGACGGCTCGCAGCACTCGAAGAGGCCACGGCGCCGCAGCCATCACTCGTCGAAGCGCAAGTGCCGCACCGACTTGCCGTGGCGGCGGATCAGTTTCAGCGCTTCGATGCCGACGCTGATGTGAGTGTCGACGAAGCTCGCGCTGACCTTGGCGTCGGAGGCTTCGGTCTTGACGCCTTCGGGGATCATCGGCTGGTCCGACACCAGCAGCAGCGCGCCGCAGGGGATGCGGTTGGCGAAGCCGGCGGCGAACACGGTCGCGGTCTCCATGTCGATGGCCATGCAGCGCATCTGGCGCAGGCGTTCCTTGAAGGCTTCGTCGTGCTCCCAGACGCGGCGGTTGGTGGTGTACACCGAGCCCGTCCAGTAATCGTGGCCGAGGTCGCGAATGGTGGTCGAGACCGCGCGCTGCAAGGCGAAGGCCGGCAGGGCCGGCACTTCCGGCAGCAGGTAATCGTTGGAGGTGCCTTCGCCGCGGATCGCCGCGATCGGCAGCACCAGGTCGCCGAGCTGGTTCTTGCGCTTGAGGCCGCCGCACTTGCCGAGGAACAACACCGCCTTGGGCATGATCGCCGACAACAGGTCCATCATGGTCGCGGCGTTCGGGCTGCCCATGCCGAAGTTGATCATGGTGATGCCGTCGAAGGTCGCGCTCGGCATCGGCCGGTCCAGGCCGACCACTTCGGCGCCGGTCAGGCGCGCGAAGGTGTGCAGATAGCCGCCGAAATTGGTCAGCAGGACGTGCTCGCCGAACTGGTCCAGGGGCACGCCGGTGTAGCGCGGCAGCCAGTTTTCGACGATTTGTTCTTTCTCTTTCATGGTCGGTGCCTGTTCTTGTTGTTGTTGTCCGGCCATTGTCGCACCGCCCATGACGATAGTCAGGGTTGGCAGAGGCGCGGGCGGCCGTTACGGTTCCGAGGTTGTCCGTCGCTCGCTCTGTCTTGGGGGAATCCATGTTTCGACCGTTACTGGCCGGCTGCGGCCTGGCGCTGCTCGCCGGCGCCGTGCAGGCCGCCACGCCCGCGCCGGCCTCGGCCTCTCGCTACACCCAGGATCCCTATCCGAGCACCTACAAGGCGATCGCTGCCGGCCCGGTATTGCTGCAGCACGCCACCGTGCTGACCGGCGCGGGCCAACGCTTGGACGACGCCGACGTGCTGCTGCGCGACGGCAAGGTGGTCGCGGTCGGCCGCGCCCTCGACGCGCCGAGCGACGCCACCCGCGTCGATGCGAGCGGCAAGTGGATCACCCCGGGCATCATCGATGTGCACTCGCACCTGGGCGTGTACCCGAGCCCCGGCGTCGGCGCGCACGCCGACGGCAACGAAATGACCGGCCCGGTCACGCCCAACGTCTGGGCCGAGCACTCGGTGTGGCCGCAGGACCCCGGCTTCGCCGCCGCGCTGGCCGGCGGCATCACCTCGCTGCAGATCCTGCCCGGCTCGGCCAACCTGATCGGCGGACGCGGGGTGACGCTCAAGAACGTCCCGGCCACCAGCTACCAGGCGATGAAGTTCCCGGCCGCGCCGTGGGGCCTGAAGATGGCCTGCGGCGAGAACCCCAAGCGCGTCTACGGCAGCCGCAACACCCCGCCGGGCACGCGCATGGGCAACGTCGCCGGCTACCGCGCCGCCTTCATCGACGCCAGCGAGTACCTGCGCAAGACCGCACCCAAGGCCGCCGCGCCGCAGAAGAAGCGCTGGTGGCAGAGCAGCGCCAAGCCCGCCAACGGCAACGGCGCCGACAGCGAGAAGGACACCGGCGGCAAGCGCGATCTCAAGCTCGACACCCTGGCCGGTGCGATCAAGGGCGACATCCTCGTCCACATCCATTGCTACCGCGCCGACGAGATGACCACCATGCTCGACCTGGCCAAAGAGTTCGGCTTCAAGGTCAGCGCCTTCCACCACGGCGTGGAGGCCTACAAGATCGCCGACCGCCTGGCCGCCGAGGGCGTCTGCGGCGCGCTGTGGGCCGACTGGTGGGGCTTCAAGATGGAAGCCTTCGACGGCATCCAGGAAAACATCGCCATCGTCGACCGCCCGGCCAACAGTTGCGCGATCGTGCATTCGGATTCGGAAGAAGGCATCCAGCGCCTCAACCAGGAAGCGGCCAAGGTGATCGCGCATGCGCGCCTGGCCGGCATCGACATCGCGCCGGAACGGGCGATCCGCTGGCTGACCCAGAATCCGGCCAAGGCGCTCGGCATCCTCGAGCGCACCGGCACCCTCGAGCCCGGCAAGATGGGCGACGTGGTGGTGTGGAACGGCAATCCTTTCAGCGTCTACGCCAAGGCCGAACAGGTCTATGTCGACGGCGCGCGCGTCTACGACCGTGCCGACCCGTCGCGGCAACCGAAGTCGGACTTCCTGCTCGGGCAACCGGCGACCCAGACCGGAGGCGTGCGATGAACCGTCGCCGGATCGAAGCTTTGTCCCGCACCGGTGCAGCGAACGCCGCAAGCCGCCGGTTGCGTCGCAGCGCCCTGCTGCTCGCCCTGGTCGGTGCCTGCGCGAGTTTCGGCGCCGCGGCGCAGAACGTCCTGATCCGCAACGCCACCGTGCACACCGCGACCGCGCAGGGTTCGCTCGAACACGCCGACGTGTTGGTCGGCAACGGCATGGTACGTGCGGTCGGCAAGGGCTTGTCGGCGCCGGCCGGCGCCCAGGTGATCGAAGCCGAAGGCCGGCCGCTGACGCCGACCCTGTTCGGCGGCATCACCGAGATCGGCCTGGAGGAAGTCTCCGGCGAAAAATCCACGGTCGACCAGACCGTGGCGCTCGGCGCCGACACCAAGGAGATGACGGTGCGGCCGGAGTTCGACGTGACCCTGGCCTACAACCCGGATTCGGTGTTGATCCCGGTCGCGCGCATCGAAGGCATCGGCTGGACCCTGCTCGGCGTCGGCACCGCCACCGGCGGCTCGATCGTCGCCGGCCAGGGCGGCGTCGAACGCCTCGACGGCGGCCCCGATCCGATCGGCCCGCGCGTGCTGTTCGTGCGCCTGGGCAAGGATGGCCTCGGCCTCAGCGGCAGTTCGCGCGCGGCGCAGTGGATGATCCTCGACCAGTTGATCGACGAAGCGCGCGGTCGCATCGCACCCGGCCACCATGCCGCGCTGCTGACGCCGGCCGGTCGCTCGACCCTGCTCAAGTACCTCGATGGCGGCGGCCGCATCGTGTTCGGCGTCGACCGCGCCGCCGACATCCGCCAGTTGCTGCGCTGGTCGGCGCGGCATCGGCTGCGCATCGCCATCGCCGGCGGCGGCGAAGCCTGGCGCCTCGCGCCGCAGCTCGCAGCCGCCAAGGTGCCGGTGTTCGTCAATCCGCTGTCCAACCTGCCGAGCGATTTCGACCAGGTCGGCGCCAGCATGGAGAACGCCGCGCGCCTGCGCGCAGCCGGGGTCGCGGTCGGTTTCAGCGAAGGCGGCGCCTCGCACAACGCGCGCAAGGTGCGCCAGCTCGCCGGCAACGCGGTCGCCGCGGGTCTGCCCTGGGCCGACGGCCTGGCCGGCCTGACCCGGGTGCCGGCCGAAGCCTTCGGCGTGGCCGGCCAGGTCGGCGCCATCGCCCCGGGCCAGCGCGCCGACCTGGTGCTGTGGAGCGGCGACCCGCTCGATGTCGCCCACGTGGCCCTGCAAGTGTGGATGGACGGCCGCGCGATCGAAATGCGCAGCCGCCAGACCGAGTTGCGCGACCGTTACCTGCACGGCGACACCGGCCTGCCGCGCGCGTATCCGGCGCCGGCGCGCTGAGGCGTCGGCCTGGCCGCTTCATCGAAGCGGCCAACGCCCTCTGCTGGAGCCCTGGGTAGGAGCGGCGCGAGCCGCGACCGCGAATGCGCAACGGCGACGCGGCTGCGAGGGCGAGGTCGCGGCTGATCGAACCTTCCGCGCTCGAGTCGGCGCTTACGACGCGGCCGCAAGAACGCGGTCGCGGCTCGCGCCGCTCCTACCCTAAGGGCGACGGGCGGCCGGGTTCGGTCGCAGCCGCCGCGGCCGATGACCCAGGCGTATCCTGTCGGTTACCGACGCACAGGAGACCCGCGCGATGACTCTGCCCACCCTCGAACTCAACTGGCTGGCGATCCTCGCGGCGACTGCCTCGTCGTTCCTGCTCGGCGGGCTGTGGTATGGGCCCTTGTTCAAGAAACGCTGGTGCCGCGAGGCCGGGGTCGATCCGGACGCCAAGCCCGGCCATCCGGGCCGCGTGTTCGCTACCGCCATCGCCTGCAGCTTTCTCGCCGCGCTGATGTTCGCCGTGTTCCTGCCGCCCGCCGCCAAAGCCGCCGACGGCTTCGGGGTCGGCTTCGTGGTCGGGCTGTTCTTCGTCTCGATGAGCTTCGGCATCAATTACGCCTTCGCCCAGCGCAGCCTGATGCTGTGGATGATCGACGCCGGCTACCACATCCTCCAGTTCGCCCTGTACGGCCTGATCCTCGGCGCCTGGAAATAAGAGACCCGACCATGAGCAAGCTGCGCTGGTACTTCGACTTCATCTCGCCGTTCTCTTACCTGCAGTGGCAGAAGCTCAAGCCGATGCTGCGCGAACGCGGGATCGAGCTGGTGCCGGTGGCGTTCGGCGCGGTGCTCGAGGCGCGCGGCCAGAAGGGCCCGGCCGAGATCGTCGGCAAACGCGAGTTCACCTATCGGCACGTGCTGTGGCAGGCGCGGCGCGAAGGCGTGACCTTGCGCTTCCCGCCGGCGCATCCGTTCAATCCGCTCGCCGCGCTGCGGTTGTGCCTGGTCGCCGGCTCCACCCCCGAGGCGGTCGATGCGATCTTCGACTGGATCTGGCGGCGCGGCGAGGCCGGCGACAGCGTCGAAGCGCTGGCACCGGTGATCGACGCGCTAGGAGTCGAAGCGCAAGCGCTCGGCGCCGACCCGATCAAGGCGGCGCTGCGCGAGAACACCGAGGCCGCGTTGGTGGCCGGTGTCTTCGGTGTCCCTACGTTGAGCATTGGAGATGAGTTGTTCTGGGGCAACGACGCCCACGACTTCGCTCTTGACGCACTGCAACATCCCGAACTGCTGGACGACCCGGAGATGCAGCGTTTGAAGCAACTGCCGGTGGGGATACGTCGCCGCGCCTGAGCGACGCAAGCCCGGGGCGCGCTCACGCGTGACTCATGTCTCAAAAAGGTATGCTGCGGTCCTATCCGATCACCACGCGCCCTACCCGGGGGGGAACATGCGCATTGGAATCGTCGTCGACTCCGCTTGCGATCTGCCGTTGGACTATCTGGAACGGCACGACATCCATCTGCTGCCGATCACCGTGCGCATCGGCCAGGCGGTATTGGCCGATCACCGCAACGAGCAGGCCACCCTGCAGTTCCTGCATACCCACCTGGCCGAGCGCGGTTTCGAGGCCGAGACCACGCCGTTCACCGTGCAACAGGTGCGCGACCTGTTCGTCAGCCAACTCGTGATCGATTACGACTACGTGTTCTGCATGACGATCACCAAGACCCGCAGCCCGGTCTACGAGAACGCCAACCAGGCCAGCTTCGCGATCCTCAACGACTACAAGCCGGTGCGTTCGGCGGCCGGCATCAACACGCCGTTCGCGTTGCGGGTGATCGACACCCTCAACCTGTTCGCCGCCCAGGGCATCACCGCGGTCGAAGCGGTGCGCCTGCGCGCCGCCGGCGAAGGCGCGCCCAAGATCCGTGCGCGCCTGGAGCACTTGGCCCTGCACACCCACGGCTATCTGATCCCGCGCGACCTCAACTACCTGCGCGCGCGCACCCGCGTGCGCGGCGACCGCAGCGTCAGCTTCCTCAGCGCCACCCTGGGCACCGCGCTCGACATCAAGCCGGTGCTGCACTGCAACCGCGGCGAGACCGGCCCGGTCGCCAAGATCAAAGGCTACGAGAACGCCGCGCAGAAGCTGTTCGAGTTCACCGCGCAAAAAGCCGAGGCCGGGCTGCTGACCCCGACCGTGTGCGTCAGCTACGGCGGCGAGCTCGCCGAGCTGCGCGCCCTGCCCGGCTTCGAACGCCTGCGCGAGGCCTGCCGCAACAGCAACGTCGAGCTGTTCGAAAGCGTCATGAGCCTGACCGGCATGGTCAACGTCGGCAAGGGCGCGGTGGTGGTCGGTTTCGCCGCCGAGCAGGCCGACTTCAAGGGCTGAGCGGGCGCGGCTGGAGCGCCGATGCGGATGCGGCGGCGCCAAGAGCAAATCTCCCCCAACCCCTCTTTTCCAAAGAGGGGAGTGGATTCGTTTTGTCGGGAAGATCGCCTCGTGTTCGGGGCTTTGGAACTTACGGACCGTTGCTATCGCTTCAAAGGCAGCAGTGCCGGCAAGAGATCCACAACTTCCACCACGAGCCGGCGTCGAAAGCGATTCCGCTCTGCCTGCCGCCAGCATCCCTTGTTCGTCGAGCGGCACAGCTCGGAGGAAATTCATCCTCCCTGAGCCGACGCAAGCGCTCCCCTCTTTGACAAAGAGGGGTTGGGGAGATTTGCTTTGCTCGCGCGACACGGCGATGTCCGCGCGCTCGCATCCTCGCCAAACCCCGCCGAGCACGACTTCTAGCCCAGGCCGAGGGGCATCGGTGCGGGTTAGGCTCGACCCATCGTCAGCCCCAGGTAACCGCTTCGATGCCCAGTCACCGTCTGCTTGTTCTTGCGCTCGCCAGCGCGCTCGCCGTTCCCGCCTACGCTCAGAACCCGCCGCAACCCGCACCGCAGGACAAGAAACAAGGCGAGAAACAAGGCGATGCGCCCGCCGCCCAGTTGGAACAGGATGCGCTGAAACCGGCCGGCACCGACCCGGCGCGCGCTTCGGCGCAGACCGCCAAGGGCGTCAGCAAGCCCGGCGACAAGGACGAGAAGAAGTGGGACGTCTCCGCGCCGCACGGCCAGACCAAGACGGTGCGCTTCGACACCGACGAAGGCACCTGGATGGACCTGGACGTGTCGCCCGACGGCCGCGAGATCGCCTTCTCGCTGCTCGGCGATCTGTACCGCCTGCCGATCGGCGGCGGCGAGGCCAAGCGCATCACCAGCGGCCCGGCCTGGGACGTGCAGCCGCGCTGGTCGCCCGACGGCCGCGAACTCGCTTTCACCTCCGACCGCGGCGGCGGCAACAACCTGTGGCGGATCAAGGCCGACGGCAGCAACGCGGTCGCGGTGACCAAGGAAGACTTCCGCCTGCTCAACAACCCGGCGTGGACGCCGGACGGCCAGTTCCTGATCGGACGCAAGCATTTCACCGGCGAGCGTTCGCTAGGCGCCGGCGAGCTGTGGATCTATCACGCCGCAGGCGGCGGTGGCGGCCTGCAGCTGACCAAGCAGAAGAACGATCAGCAGGACCTCGGCGAACCGGCGCTGTCGCCGGACGGCCGCTACGTCTATTACTCCGAAGACGTCAGCGCCGGCCCGGCCTTCCAGTACAACAAGAACGTCCATGACACCGTCTACGCGATCAAGCGCTTCGACCGCGAGACCGGCAAGAGCGAAACCGTGATCGGCACACCCGGCGGCGCGGTGCGCCCGCAGCCTTCGCCGGACGGCAAGTCGCTGGCCTTCGTCAAACGCATCCGCGACAAGTCGGTGCTGCACGTGCTCGACCTGGCCAGCGGCGAGACCCGCCCGGTCTGGGACGGGCTGTCGCACGACATGCAGGAGGCCTGGGCGATCTTCGGGCCGTACGCGAATTTCTCCTGGACCCCGGATTCCAAGTCGGTGGTGATCTGGGCGCAGGGCAAGCTGTGGCGCGTGACCATCGCCAGCGGCAAACCCGAACCGATCGCGTTCAAGGCTTCGGTCGAACAGACCGTGGCCGAGCCGCTGCGCTTCGAGCAGAAGCTCGATGAAGGCCGCTTCGCGCCGAAGATGATCCGCGACGTCGCCACCAGCGCCGACGGCAAGACCCTGATCTTCCACGCCGTCGGCCATTTGTGGCGCAAGCGCCTGCCCGACGGCAAGCCCGAACGCCTGACCGGCAACGACAACCTCTACGAATACCAGCCCAGCTTCAGCGCCGACGGCGGCAAGCTGCTGTACACGACCTGGTCGGACGAAGCGCTCAGCGCGATCTACGTCGCCAGCGCCGGCGGTGGCGGCGGCAAGCGCCTGACCCAGGACAAGGGCTTCTACTACGGCCCGCGCTTCTCGCCCGACGGCAAGCGCATCGTCTACGCCAAGGCCGGCGGCGGCGGTCTCACCGGCAGCCTGTGGTCGGCCGATCGCGGCATCTACGTGATGTCGGCCGACGGCGGCAAGCCGACCCGCGTCGCCGACAGCGGCGAAGCGCCGCAGTTCAGCGCCGACGGCAGCCGCGTGTATTACCTCACCGGCGGCGGCCTGAAGAAAAAGTTGATGTCGGTCGGCCTGCATGGCGAAGAGCCGCGCGAGGTCTACAACCTCAAGTACGTCGACTCGGTCAGTATCAGCCCGGACGGCAAGTGGGTGGCGTTCACCGAGTTGTTCAACGCCTATGTCGCGCCGCTGATGACCACCGGCAGCTCGGTCGAACTGAGCAAGGACAGCAAGGCGATGCCGGTGACGCCGGTCAGCGCCGACGTCGGCAGCTATCTGCACTGGGCCGCCAACTCGAAGTCGCTGCACTGGATGGTCGGCGACCGCTACTACTCGCGCCCGCTCAACCAGGCCTTCGCGTTCCTGCCGGGCGCGCCGGCGACGCCGGCGAAACCGTCCGCCGACGAACCCGGCGTGCGGGTCGGGCTCGACCTGCCGGTGTACGCGCCGCGCGACACCGTCGCCTTCACCCACGCACGGGTGGTGACGATGCGCAACGCAGAGACTGCGCAGGAAGTGATCGAGGACGCCACCGTGGTGGTGCGCGGCGACAAGATCGAAGCGGTCGGCGCCAGCGGCTCGGTCGCGGTGCCGGCCGGCGCCCGCGTCATCGACGCCACCGGCAAGACCATCCTGCCGGGCTACGTCGACGTGCATGCGCACGCCGCGCATTTCGGCCAAGGAGTAGTCCCGCAGCAGAACTGGGCCTACTACACCAACCTCGCGTTCGGCATCACCACCATGCACGACCCCTCGGCGACCACCGAGTTCGTGTTCTCCGAAGCCGAACTGCTCAAGGCCGGCAAGATGGTCGGCCCGCGCGTGTTCTCGACCGGCACGATCCTGTACGGCGCCGACGGCGACTTCAAGGCAGTGATCAACTCGATCGATGATGCGCGCAGCCACCTGCGCCGGATGAAGGCCAACGGCGCGTTCTCGGTCAAGAGCTACAACCAGCCGCGCCGCGAACAGCACCAGCAGATCAACCAGGCCGCGCGCGAACTCGGCATGCTGGTGGTCGAGGAAGGCGGCTCGACCTTCAACCACAATATGCCGATGATCCTCGACGGCGTTACCGGCATCGAGCACAACATCCCGGTCGCGCCGCTGTACAAGGACGTGGTCGAGCTGTGGCGGCAGACCGACGTGCGCAACACCCCGACCCTGGTGGTGAGCTACGGCGGCCTGTCCGGCGAGTACTGGTGGTATGCGCGCGACAACGTCTGGGAAGACAAGAAGCTCAACCGCTTCTTCCCGCGCGAAACCCTCGACGCACGCTCGATCCGTCGCGAGACCGCGCCGGACTGGGATTACTGGCACGTGCAGGTCGCCAAGTCGGTCAAGAAGCTGCGCGACGCCGGCGTCAAGATCCAGGTCGGCGGCCACGGCCAGTTGCAGGGGCTGTCGGCGAACTGGGAGATCTGGATGCTGCCGCAGGGCGGTTTCAGCAACTTCGAGGCGCTGCGCGCGGCCACCATCGACGGTGCCGATTATCTCGGCCTGTCCAAGCAACTCGGTTCGCTCGAAGCCGGCAAGAAGGCCGACCTGGTGGTGCTCAACAGCAATCCGCTGGAGAACATCCGCTCGACCATCGACACCCGCTACGTGATGGTCGACGGGCGCTTGTTCGACGTCGACGCCGACATGGCCGAACTCGGCAATCTGGGCGAGAAGGCGCCGAACTTCTATTGGCAGCGCCATCGCGACGGCCAGACCTTCGGTATCGAGTTCGGCCCGACCTCGGTCTGCCATTGCCCGAAGGGCCATGGCCCGCACGAAGCGCACGGCCACGACGAAGACTGAGACGGGGAAGACTGAGACGGGCTGGCGGCGACACCGCCGCCGCGCGTACTTAGTCGGGATTAGCGCGGTGGCGATGCTGCCGCGCGCACTTAGTCGGATTAGCGCGGCAGCCTTGCTGCCGCGGGCACTTAGTCGAAATCAGCGCGGCGGCGATGCCGCCGCGCACTCGGCCAGGAACAGCCATTCGCCGGGGCTCGGGTCGGGATCGTCCGGGTCGCCCGGCTCGGCCAGCGCACGCAGGCTCCAGCCGCACACTGCCAGCCATGCGCCGATCGCCTCGCGCTCGCAGCCCCAGCGGAACGGCTCGCCGCGCCGTTGCAGCCAGCCGCGCACCCACGGCCGTTCGCGCCGGAACCGCGGCCGCCCGTGCCAGAGATCCATCGCCGTGGCGATCAGGGTCGGATGCGTTAGACACTGCGCCATTGCGCGCAACAGCTGCTGCGCGCGCGCCGACGGCAAGTACATCAGCACGCCCTCGGCCACGCACACAGTCGGCAAGCCGGAGTCGAAACCGGGATCTGCCACCAGCGCGCTCAACGCATCGTCGCGCTCCAGATCGGCCTCCAGCAACCGCAAGCGCGAAGTGTCCGCCCGCAATTGCCGCAACGCCTCGCGTTTGATCGCCACGGTATCGGCACGGTCGAGTTCGAACACCCGCAATGCCGGATGCCGCTGCGCCAGGCTCCACCCCAGGCCGTCGTAGCCGGTGCCGATCAACACCGCCTGCGCCGCGCCGTTCGCGCAAGCGCGATCGGCCCAGTGCGCGATGCGCCGCTTGCGCCAGGCGTAGTGCCCGCGCAGGCCCGGCAGGGCCAGCGCTTCCAGCACGCTCAGGCCGGCGCGTCCGAGCACGTGATCGACCAGCCGCAGCAGACCGCGGCCGCCGGCACCGCAGCGCTCCAGGCAGGCGCGGGCGAGCTGCGCCTGCTGCGCCAGTTCGACTCGTCCGTAACCGTGCTGCACCGTCGCGGCGGCGACCAGCATCGCGGTGGACACGCCACTCATGTGCCGGCCCGTGCGAACAGCGCTTCGTGGTGGCGGAACCAGTCGCTGTCCCAACGCCGCTCCGGATCCAGCTCGCGCTTGCGCTGGAGGAAGGCGCGGAATTGCGGGTACGCCGCCTCGACCTGATCGCGCGTGGCATGGCGATGGTAGGTCAGGTAGTAACTGCCGCCGCAGGCCAGCGCCTCGTCGATCAAGGCGCGGAACGCGACCGCGGCGGCGACGCGTCCGACCGCATCGTGGCGCACGTGCAGATTGAACACGATGCAGGCCCAGTCCTCGCGCGCCCAGGCCAACACGCTGCTGCGCTCCGCGCGCACCAGCCGCACGGTGCCGTAGATCGGCTGTGCGCGATGGCGGCGCAGGGCGTCGGCCGCCGCGGCCATGAACTCGGCCAGGCATGCGCGCGGCACGTACAACTCGGTGATCATCTCCGAGCCGCAATGCCCCAGCTCCGCGTCGACGCCGGCGTGGTAGCCGTCGAGGTAGACGCCGGCTTGCTGGCTGTCGGAGCCATAGCGCTGACCGTCGGTGGCCAGGTAGAAGGCCGCGTACTCGGCGAAGGCACGGCCCGGTTCGGTGTGCGCCAGACGCAGTAAATGGGCGAAGTCTTCGCCGCCGAGATGGCGCGGCGCGGAGTCGGGCTCGGCGTCGGCGAGCGGCCGATAGCAGGAGGCGATGCCCAGGTCGAGGAAGTCGTCGCTGGCTGGGTCGATCGCGAACTGGAAATCGCCGTAAGTGCAGCCCTCGGCGATCGCCGCCTGCAAATGCGGCATCAACTCGCCCACCCGCAACAGCGCGACCTCGCGCCGCAGCACCGTGCGCGGCACCAGCCGCAAGGTCAGCCGCGCGACCAGGCCGAACAGGCCATACCCGCCGGCGGCGAGGGCGAACCATTCGGCGTTGCGCTCGCGGTCGGCGATGCGCGCATCGCCGCGGTGGTCGATCAGCACGATGGATTCGACGTCTTCGACGAAGGGCGCGAACGCCAGGCCGCGGCCGTGGATGTTCGACGCGAACGCGCCGCCCAGGCTGAAGCCGTCGGCGCCGGTCTGCTTCTGGCGGATGGTCCAGCCGCGGGCGTTGTGCGGATGCCGCGCCAGCCATTCCAGCAACGCCGGCCACTGCACGCCGGCTTCGACCGTGACCAAGCCGCGCTCGGGATCGAACTCGACGAGGCGGTCCAGGCCCGAGGTGTCCAACAACCAGCCGCCGGACAGGAACTGCTGGCCGCCCATGGCATGGCGCGCGCCCACGGCGATGGTCGAACGGCCCAGGCGCGCGCAGTCGCGCACCGCCGCACAGGCCTGGTCCAGGCTGCGCGGCCGCAGCAAACCGGCGACGGCGGTGCGGTTGAGGCCGGAATGGACGTCGTTAAGGTGCAGGGTCGGCGCGGACGGCGGTGCGATGGCGGTGGACATGACGGATACCGTTGACGAGGCCGTTGCACCTTCGCCGGCCGGTATCGAAACTCGCAACTCCGCTGAGTCAGGTATCGGATTATGATCCCTGGCATCCCGACTGCCCGCACCTTCCCGCCATGGCCGAACGCGAACGCCTCCTCGCTGCGCTCAAGACCGTGCTCAAGGAGCGCGGCTGGCGCTACGCCGACCTCGCCCGCGCGCTGGGTGTGTCGGAGCCCACGGTCAAACGCCTGCTGTCGAACGGGCGCATCGATCTCGAGCGGCTGGAGCGTATCTGCACCGTGCTGGACCTGGACTTCTTCGAGCTCGCGCGCCGCGCGCGCGGCGCGCGCGACGAGACCCGCCATCTGAGCCCGAAACAGGAAGCCGAACTGGCGCGGTCGCCGCGGCTGATGACCGTGTTCCACCTGCTCTGCCAAGGCTGGCGCACCGACGCGATCCGCGCCGGCTTCGGCCTGAGCGCGCCGGAACTCACCCGCCTGCTGGCGCGCCTGGACCGATTGGCGCTGGCGGAACTGCTGCCCGGCGACAAGGTGCGCCTGCGCGTACCGCGCGACTTCTCCTGGCGCGACGACGGTCCTGTGCGCGCGCGCTACCTGGGCGCAGCCAGCCGCGAGTTCCTGCTCGATGGATTCCAGTCGTCCGACGCCCTGCTCGCGTTGGACATTCGCGAACTGGGCGCGGCTTCGCTCGCGGTGTTGCGGCGCAAGCTGGAGCGCCTGCAAACGGAGTTCAAGGAAGCCGCGGAACTGGATCTCAGTCTGCCGCCGTCGAAGCGGCGCAGCGTCGGCCTGTTGCTGGCCACACGGCCTTGGGTCTATTCGCTGATCGAGACCCTGCGCAGCGAATACGCCGACGAACGCGATGCGCCGGTGCACGGACGGAGCGGACGACGGCCCGGCGGCGCGGCGCGTTGAGCGGACGCGGCCTGCCAAAACGCGCATTCACAAACCAACAATGTTCGCCGGCCTAGGCTAGCGGCAACTTCCGCACGAGACACCCCGATGGCCACCCGTTATTACATCACGCTGCCGGATGCCGAACGCGCTCGCGGCAGCGACGTCTCGCTGTCGTTCCGCGCGGTCAGCGCGGAAGGCTTCGCCGAAGAGTTGCAGACCGCTCTGCGCGACGACGGTCTGTTCGAACGTTGGCGGGCTAAGCAGCCGGAGCCGGACGAGGTCGACCCCAGCCTCGGCGCGACCGATGCCGATGCGAGCGTGCACGGCGAACAGCGCGACCTGCGCCAGGACCTGGTGGTCACCACGTCGCTGTCGGGCGCCGTCATCAAGCATCGCCTGCGCCTGCTCGCCGGCAGCGGCTGGGAACTGCGCGATGTGACCGCCGCCTGATCGCGACGGCCCCACGAGCGCCGTCGCGATACGCAACGGCGCCATCGCGGCAAGACCGGCTCAGCCGTGCAGGGCGCGCGCGTGGTGCGCGATGTGTTCGCCGATGTAGCTGGCGATGAAGTAATAGCTGTGGTCGTAGCCCGGGCGAATGCGCAGCTCGAGCGGATGCTCGGCGACTTCGCAGGCGACGCGCAGCAGCTCCGGTTTGAGCTGCGGCACCAGGAACTCGTCGGCGCCGCCCTGGTCGATCAACAGCGGCAGCTTCTCGCGTGCACCGGCCACCAGTGCGGTCGCGTCCCAGGCCTTCCAGGCTTCGCGGTCCTCGCCGAGATAGGCGCTGAACGCCTTCTCGCCCCAGGGCGAATGCGACGGCGCCGCAATCGGCGAGAACGCCGACACGCTGCGATAGCGGCCCGGGTTCTTCAGCGCGATCATCAAGGCGCCGTGCCCGCCCATCGAGTGGCCGCTGATCGCCCGCGCGCTGGTGGTCGGGAAATGCGCATCGACCAGCGCCGGCAACTCATCGACGACGTAATCGTACATGCGGAAGTTCGCCGCCCACTTCGGCCGCGTCGCATTGAGATAGAAGCCGGCGCCCTGGCCCAGGTCGTAGCCCTCGGCATCGGGTACGCCTTCGCCGCGCGGGCTGGTATCGGCCGCGACCAGGATCAGCCCGTGCTCGGCCGCGTACTGCTGCGCCCCGGCCTTGGTGATGAAGTTTTGCTCGGTGCAGGTCAGCCCCGACAGCCAGTACAGCACCGGACAGTCCTCCTGCTCGGCCTGCGGCGGCAGGTACACGCCGAAGCGCATCGGGCACCCCAGCGTGGTCGCAGTATGGCTCCAGACTTCCTGGCGTCCGCCGAAGCAGGCGTGCGATTCGATTTTTTCCATGACGCCCTCGGTGGTCTTGTTGGCCTTCATTGGCACCTGCGTACGCAGGTGCTGGCTCTGAGCGCTCCCTCTCCCGCTTGCGGGAGAGGGCTGGGGTGAGGGCCGCGACCTCATCGCCGCACCTCAACCTCAACGCAAGCGCGATCCGTTCGGATTGATTGCGCCCGCATCGGTGCGGTCGGGATAGTAAGCCTTCTTGTGCTCCAACCCATAAAACAGCAAGCCGTGCAGTCCGCTAATCTCGTGCTTGGCCACGCGCTGCTTCCAGAGCCGCTCGAATACCGCATCCAGCCTGTCCGGATCGCCTCGCGCCAACACTTCATCGATGAAAGCGACGTCCTGCCCATCGGGAAACAAGCATCGGAAATCTTCATCGTCGACCGCATATACGTCGTAGACGCAGTTATCGGCGCCGTCGATGACCTGGACGTGCTTCACCGACGCACTCAGTAGTGGATCACGGTCCGGATCGACTTGCCCTCATGCATCAGGTCGAAGGCTTCGTTGATGCGCTCCAGCGGCAGGGTGTGGGTGATGAAGGGGTCGAGATCGATCTCGCCCTTCATCGCCTGCTCGACCATGCCGGGCAGCTGGGTGCGGCCCTTGACGCCGCCGAAGGCGGAGCCGCGCCAGACCCGGCCGGTGACCAGTTGGAACGGACGCGTGCTGATCTCCTGACCGGCGCCGGCGACGCCGATGATGACCGACTCGCCCCAGCCCTTGTGGCAGCACTCCAACGCCGAACGCATCACGTTGACGTTGCCGATGCACTCGAAGCTGAAGTCGACGCCGCCATCGGTCATTTCGACCAACACGTCCTGGATCGGCCGATCGTAGTCCTTCGGATTGACGCAGTCGGTCGCGCCCATCGACTTGGCCAGCCCGAACTTGCCCGGATTGGTGTCGACGCCGATGATGCGCCCGGCCTTGGCCTGCACCGCGCCCTGGATCACCGCCAGGCCGATGCCGCCGAGGCCGAACACCGCGACCGTGTCGCCGGGCTGGACTTTGGCGGTGTTGTGGACCGCGCCGATGCCGGTGGTGACGCCGCAACCGAGCAGACAGACCTTCTCCAGCGGCGCCTCCGGGTTGACCACCGCGAGCGAGACTTCGGCGACCACCGTGTATTCGCTGAAGGTGCTGCAGCCCATGTAGTGATGGATCGGCTGGCCGTTGTAACTGAAGCGGCTGCTGCCGTCCGGCATCACCCCGCGGCCCTGGGTCGCACGCACCGCTTGGCACAGATTGGTCTTGCCCGACAGGCAGAACTTGCACTTGCGGCATTCCGCCGTGTACAGCGGGATCACGTGGTCGCCGGGCTTGACGCTGATCACGCCGTCGCCGACTTCCACCACTACGCCGCCGCCCTCGTGGCCGAGCACCGCCGGGAACAGACCTTCCGGGTCGTCGCCGCTGAGAGTAAAAGCATCGGTGTGGCAGACGCCGGTCGCGGTAATGCGCACCAGCACTTCGCCGGCGCGCGGCGGCTCGACGTCGATCTCGACGATCTGCAGGGGTTGTCCGGCGGCGAAGGCGACGGCGGCGCGGCTTTTCATGGCGTTCTCCAATGACGTCCCGGTGGCGGGAGGGGATGCGGTTCGCGGCGTCGCGATCGTGCGATGCGCCTGGATTCGATGGGAGTTCTATTTCAGGTACGAACGCACCAGCGCGGCGACTTCGTCGATGCTGGCGCTGCGGTTCTTCTGCGACGACACGGCTTGGCCGAGTTCTTCGCGGATATGGCTTTCCAGCACCTCCGACATCAGCCCGTTGATGGCGCCGCGGATCGCCGCGATCTGCTGCAGCACCGCCGCGCATTCGCTGCCCTGCTCCAGCGCGCGCTCCAGCGCCTCGGTCTGGCCCTTGATGCGGCGCACGCGGGCAAGGACGCGTTTTTTCTCGGCGGGCGAATGCGGCATGCGGCACCTCAGCGGCCACGGCTGGCCGGTTACCATACTGGGGGATAGTATCAGGGTCGATTGGATTTGGGGTTGCCGACTCGGTTGTGCAGCGGGGCTGTGGGATCGCAGGGCGGCCAGGGCAGGAGCGGCGCGAGCCGCGACCGCGTTGTCCGGTCTCGCTCTGCAGGCTTGGGGTCCCTGTAGGAGCGACGTGAGTCGCGACCGCTGGACGCGCAGAGGCAACAAGGCCGACACCAACCATCGGAGCGGCGCGCTTTCGCCGGGGGTAGGAGCGGCGCGAGCCGCGACATCGTTGTTGCGGTCTCGCTTCGGATCGACCAAGCAAGATCAGGATCAGGATCAAACGCTAAAAGCTTCCGCCACTAAAGCGGCGGGTTACTTTCTTTTGTCTAAAGCAACAAAAGAAAGGTAACCAAAGAAGTTGCTTTTCTTTGGATCACCAGCCCGCACGATCGGCGCCGACGCGGGGATTTTTCATACGGGACATCCCTGTCCCGATGAAAAACGGCCCGCATCCCTGCGCGCGCTGCGAACTCGCAGGGGAGCTTCGTCAAGGAAGGCCTTTCTTTGGTTAGCTTTCTTTTGGGCCAGCAAAAGAAAGTAACCCGGCCGCGTCAGCGGACGGAAGCTTTAGATGTTGCTTCATCGCTCTGCGGTAAGAAACGCAGCAACCGCCTGTAGCGCGGTCGCGGCTTGCGCCGCTCCTACCCTGGGAGCACGGCACTGCAGAATCCCGAATCCCGAATCCCGAATCCCGAATCCCGAGTCCCGAGTCCCGAGTCCCGAGTCCCGAGTCACCAATCACCCCGTATTCTGCACACCCGCCGCAATACCATTGACGGTAGCAACCAAAGCCTGCTGCAAGGCATCGTCAGGACGGCCGGCGGCGCGCCAGCGGGCCAGCAGGTCGACCTGCAACAGGCTGATCGGGTCGACATAAGGATTGCGCAGCCGGATCGACTGACGCAAGCGGTGGTCGCCGGTCAGCAACTCATCGCTGCCCTTGATCGCGAGTACCGCGCGCCGGGTGCGCTCGAACTCTTCGGCGATGCCGGGGTGGAAGCGCGCATGCAGGTCGCCTTCCGGCAAGTCCTGGGCCAGCATGGAATAGCGCTCGAAGATCGCCGGGTCGGACTTGGCCAACACCATTTCCAGGTCATCGATCAGGGTGCCGAAGAACATCCAGTCGCGCGACATCTCATTCAAGGCATCGCGGCCGTGACGCGCGAGAGCCTGCTCAAGCGCGGTGCCGACGCCGTACCAGGCGGTCAGCCCGGCGCGGTTCTGCGACCAGGCGAACACCCAGGGAATCGCGCGCAACGAACCGATGTCGCCGATGCCGGCGCGCTTGGCCGGGCGCGAACCGATGCGCAGCCGCTCGATCACGTCGATCGGCGTGGCGGCGCGGAAGTAGGCCGGGAACGACTCGTCCTCGTGCACCAGCGCGCGATAGTGAGCCCGCGCGTCGGCGGCGAGTTCGGCCGCCATCGCGCGCCAGCCGTCGCCGCGCGGTTCCGGCGGGCGCGGACGCAGGGTCGCGCGCAGCACCGCACCGGTGGTCTGTTCGAGGTTGCGCAAGGCGAGCGCGCGGATGCCGTACTTGCGATGGATCACTTCGCCCTGCTCGGTCAGGCGCAGATAGCCGTCGACCGAACCGCGCGGCGCGGCGATCACCGCGCGCTCGGTCTTGCCGCCGCCGCGGCTGATCGAACCGCCGCGGCCGTGGAAGAAGGCGATGCGCACACCGCTGTCGGCGGCCAGGGTGGTCAGCGCGCTCTGAGTGCGATGCAGGGCCCAGCGCGAGGCGACCATGCCGCCGTCTTTGGCGCTGTCGGAATAACCGAGCATCACCACCTGGCGGTTGCCGCGCGCGCGCAGATGGGCGCGATACATCGGATCGGCGAACAGCGCACGCAAAGTGTCGGCGGCGGCGTCGAGGTCGTCGACGGTTTCGAACAAGGGCGCGACATCGAGCGGCACGCGGCCGTCGCGGTCGAGGCAGCCGGCGGTCTTGGCCAGGGCCAACACCGCCAACGCATCCGCGGCGCTGCGGCTCATGCTGACGATGTAGGGGCCGAACGCGCGCTCGCCGTAGCGCGGGCGCAGGCGGGCGACGGCGCGGAACACATCGAGCGTGGGCTGGGCCGGAGCCGCTGCGGCGCGTGCCGGCGGTGCATCGCCGTCGAGCAAGGTATGCAAGCGCGCGGCGCGGGTCGCGACGTCGAGCGTCGCCCACTCCGGCAGGTCGAGCAAAGCCGCCAGCGCCGCATCGTGGGTGCCCGAATCCTGGCGCAGGTCGAGGCTGGCGAGATGGAAGCCGAAACACTCGGCGCGACGGCGCAGACGACGCACGGCGAAGCTGCCGGCGTGCGCGCCCTGGTTCGTCGCCAGGCTGCGTTCGATCAAGGCGATGTCGGCCAGGAAGGTCGTAGCATCCGGATAGCCGTGCACGCTTTCGTCGACCGTGGCCTGCAGACGCGCCGCCATCAGGCTGAGCAGGTTGCGATACGGCATGTCGGCGTGACGCGGCTTGAGCAGCACCGCCGCCTTCGGCAACTGGTAGCGATAGTCCTCGACCCGGGCCAGCACGGCATCGTCGATGCGCACGCGGGTAACCGACTGGCTCAGCAACTCGGCCAGGGTGCCCAGTTCGCGACGGTAGGCGTTGAGCACCAGCGCGCGCTGGCCGGCCAAGGTCGCAGCGATGGTGTCGGCGCCGACGTTGGGGTTGCCGTCCATGTCGCCGCCGACCCAGGTGCCGAAGCCGAGCACGTCCGGCAGCGGCGCGAACGGCCCATAGGTTTCGCGCAGCGCCTCCTCGAACATTTCGTAATAGACCGGCAGCACGCGATAGAGCACGTCGGACAGATAGAAACCGACGTGTTCGAACTCATCGGCGACGCTCGGCTTGGCCGCCGGCGCTTCGGCGGTCTGCCAACTCGCGGTCAGGGCGACGCGGATGCGCTCGCGGTCGGCGCGGCGTTCGGCCGGGGTGCGGCCGCGGTCGATGTCGTCGACCAGGCAACCGACGATCTGGCGTTCCTTCTCCAGCAAAGCGCGCCGCACCGCCTCGGTGGGATGTGCGGTGAACACCGGTTCGATGCGCAGACGCGGCAGCAACGCGGCGACTTCTTCGGCGCTGACGCCCTGGCGCGACAGCACGCCGAGCGCATCGCGCAAACCGCCCGGCTGCGCGCCGGCACCGCTGCGTTCATAGTCGCGGCGGCGGCGGATGCGGTGCACGCGTTCTGCCAGGTTCACCGCCTGGAAATAGGTCGCGAACGCACGCACCAGATCGCTGGCTTGCTCGATATCGGTATCGGCGAGTGCGTCGGCGAGCGCGCCGATCGGCGCTTGCGCTTCGCGGCGGCGGATGGCGGCGCGGCGCAGGCGTTCGACCTCGTCGAGGAAGCCCGGCCCGCGCTGTTCGGCGAGGATTTCGCCGACCAGGGCGCCCAACATTTTGACGTCGTCGCGCAGCAGCGCGTCGGTGGAAGCGAAGTCTACGGCGCGCAACGGTTCGTCGCTGGTATCGAGGAGGACATTCATCCGACAAGGCTACAACACCGGCGCGGCGACTGCGTTGCGGATCGGCCGGGTGTGCCGCGCGCACCTTCGACCATCGCTGCGCTCGCGCCGCCGATGCGAAACCGTCGCGACGAACGACGATGCCGCTTGCGCAAGCGGTTTTCGTGCGAACCCAGCACGTCTGCGCAGGCGCCGCCGCGACCGTCATCCCGGCTTTGGCTGCGCGCCGGTTCTAGCGATATGCGTATCGGTTCTAGCGGCAATCGATTACAAACGAAACGATTTCATCGGAAACAATTGCCGGCAAGGCAGGCCTCAGGGCGCCGAGGCTTGTTTCTCCAGCGCCTTGAGACGGTCCAGCGCCGGCTTGTTCATGCGCCGCGCGTAGGCCGGCAAGCGCTTCGCCCGCGTCTGCGCCTGCACGCACAGCTCGCGCACGCGGCCGAGTTCGCCCCAGCCGACCAGGGTTTCGGCATAGCGCACGTGCGGTTCGAAACCGCTGCTGTAACCGAGCAGAGTCTCGAACTCGTCACGGGCCTTGGCGCGGTCGCCCTGCGCGGCGATGGCACGCGCATAGATCAAATGCCCTTCCGGCGAACGGAAGTCGGGACGCCGCGCGATCAATTCGTCGAGCACGCTCTGCGCCTGCGCGGCGTCGCCGTTTTCGAGCAGCGCGTGGGCGAGCTTGACCTGGATGTCGGGGTCGTCGCGATGAATGCCGCTGAGCGAGGCGCGGTACAAGGGCACGGCATCGGCGGGACGCTGCTTACTCAACAAGGCATCGGCCAGGCGCACGCGGTTGTCGGTGGTGGCCGCAGTCTCGAAGGCGTCCTGCGCTTCGCGCAACTCGCGGTCCGGATCGAGCAGGCGACGCACGTTGCCGACCAGGGCGCGGCCATGCTGGCTGTGGCGCTGCTCCGGCAGCCAGATCGCGAAACCGTAGACCACGCTGCCGAGCAGCGGAAACATGAAGAGGATCATCAGCCAATAACGGTCCTGTCCGCTGCGCACCACGTGCACGGCGAAACACAGCGCGACGATGACGTGCAGCCCCAACCCCAGATATGGCATGACGCGGTCCTTGCGAGCGATTCGGGCGTAGTGTGGTGATTCGGCGGACGCCGCGCCAGAGGGGCGCCGCCTTCGCCAGTGTGCTTCGACCGCCGCCATTCGCCGCGGCTTCGACGCGCTAGGCCGTCGCGCGCTCGGCATCGTCATCGGCGCGCAACAAACCGGCCAGCCAATCGCGCAGATGCCCCAGGCGCGCACTGCCCTGCGCTTCCGGCAACCAGGCCAGATAGACGCGTTTGACCGGCGCCGCCTGCGGCAGCGGCAAGGGCAGCAGCTCGCCGCTGGCCAGGCGCTCGGCGATCAAGCGTGGATACATCAGGGCGATGCCCTGCCCGGCCAGCACCGCGCTGAGCGCCGGCATCGGCGAAGACAGGCGCAGATGCGGCAGGGGCCAGGTCGCGGGGTCGTCGCCGAACCAGCTCGGCCAATCCTGGCGCCAACCCTCGCTGACGACATGCAGCAGGCGCGCGCCGGGCAGCGGGTCCTGCCACCAACGTTCGCGATCGAGCCGTGCATGCAGCTCGGGCGCCGCCACCGGCAGCATGGCCTGCTCGAACAACAACTCGCCTTGCAGGCCGTCGGCCTGCGGTTCGCGGTGCAGCAAGGCGGCATGGATGCGCCCCTGCGCCAGGTCCTGCGCGGTCGCCGGGCAGAACAACTGCAGGTCCAGCCCTGCGTAGACCGGAAACTCCTCGATGCGCGGCAACAGCAGGCTCACGCCGAGGCTGGTCGGCGCACCCAGGATCAACCGCCGCCCCTCGTCGCCGCGCATGCGCAAGCGGGCGGTGGCGGCCTCGATCTGCTCGAACCCGGCGATCAAGGCCTCGCCGTACTCACGTCCCAACGGCGTCGGCCGGGCGCGGCCGCCGCTACGGTCCAGCAGGCGCAAACCGAAGGCTTCCTCCAGGTGCTGGACGTGCTGGCTCAAAGCCGCATGGCTCAGGTGCATGCGCTCGGCGGCGCGGCGCATGCCGTCGTAACGGACCACGGCGGCGAAGGCCTGCAGGGCGCGCAGGGGCGGGAGACGCCGCGACGGCGGATCGGAAGTGGTCATGTTTACTTACCGCTGCTCTTGGATTTCTCGATTCATGCAGATCGAGAGGCCCTATAGATTTACCACATGACTGCCGCCCCCTTACCGCTCGCCGCCGTACCGGCTCCGACCCGTCCCTTGGTTCCGTCCCGTCCCTTGGCCTTGCGCGCCGGCCTCATGGCCAGCGCCTCGATCTGCCTGGCCCTGCTCGCTCTGCTCAGCCGCTACACCCGCGGCCTGCCGCCGGAACTGGTGACCTGGCTGCGCTTCATGATCCCGGGCCTGTGCCTGGTGGCGTTGGCGCGCCGCGACGACTGGCGTGCGGTCTGGTCCGGCGCCGACCGGCCGGGCTGGGTGCGGGCGGTGTGCGTGGTGATCTCGCAAGGCTGCTTCGTGCTCGCGGCGATGCGCGGGGACCTGCTGCACGCGGTGCTGCTGTACAACACCGGGCCCTTGTTCATCCCACTGATCGCACGCGTCTGGCTGGGGGAACGCCTGCGCCCGGCGGCGCTGTGCGGCCTGGCGATCGGTTTCGCCGGCGTGCTGGTGGTCCTGCAGCCCGCGTTGCGCGGATTGGAGAGCACCGCCCTGATCTCGCTGTTCGGCGGCTTCGCCATGGCCGCCTCGCAGGTGCTGTTCTACCGCAGCGCCCAACACCAGCCCCCGTTCCGCAACCAGTTCAAGCTGTATATGCAGGCCTCCCTGGTCGGCCTGCCCCTGGCCGCCCTGGGCCTGAGCCGCCTGCCGCCGCAACCGCTCGCGGCCGAATCGACCACGGTGCTGATCCTGGCCTTGCTCGGCATGTCGCTGTGCAGCCTGGGCAGCCAATCCCTGCGCGACCTCGCTTACCGCGGCATGGACAACGCCTCCACCCTCGCCCCGCTGATGTACGTCGCCGTCCCGGTAAGCGCCGCCCTGGATTGGCTGCTGTTCGCCCATCCCGCACGGCCGTCGACCCTGGCTGGCGCGGGGTTGATCGTGATCGGCGCGATTGCGGCCCTGCGCAGCGGCGCGCGTGCGAAGCGGGGTTGAGGGGCGGTGCGAGATTGAGGCGATGCGGTGGCGGTTTGCGGCCAGATGCGCCGCGAGATCAAGGCGGTGCAGTCGCGGCTTATGACCGAAGGAAATCCCGTGGGACGCCACTCCTACAGAAGCCTTCGGCCCCTATCGCCGCGAAGCCGATGCGGCGCGGTCGCGGCTTGCGCCGCTCCTACCCAAAAGCGGCGACGACCGTTGCCGTTGCCGTTGCCGTTGCCGTTGCCGTTGCCGTTGCCGTTGCCGTTGCCGTTGCCGTTGCCGTTGCCGTTGCCGTTGCCGTTGCCGTTGCCGTTGCCAAGATTTTGATCTGCTTTGTCGCTTTGCCGGTCAAGTGGAGACCCGGAGGGCGCCGCACAGGACGTGCGGCGTTTTCCGATAAGACAAGGACGTCTTATCGGAAAATCCCGGCGCGGGCATCGCACTCGTGGCTTGTGCCCTTGCAAGGAGAGCCCTTTTCTTTGGTTACCTTTCTTTTGGGCTTAGCAAAAGAAAGTAACCCGGCCGCGTCAGCGGACGGAAGCTCAGCACTTGCTTATGGCTTTCATACAAACAAGATCAAACGCCAAAAGCTTCCGCCACTAAAGCGGCGGGTTACTTTCTTTTGTCTAAAGCAACAAAAGTCCCACAGGGAGTTCCTTCGGTCAAAGGTAACCAAAGAAGTTGCTTTGTTTTGAATCACAAGCCCGCACGAACGTTGCCGACGCAGGGATTTTTCATACGGGACATCCATGTCCCGATGAAAAACGGCGCGCATCCCTGCGCGCCGCCCTTCGGGTCTTCGATTGCCTTCGCGAGTGCTGGGCTGCGCACAGCAACGGCAAAAGCAACTACAACAGCAGAAACACCGCTAGCGCAGCAAGACCAAAGCAGCGCGGTCGCGACTTGCGTCGCTCCTACCCTGCGACAGTTCACGGCTTCGATCAATGACGACCGCGGCGCGATGCCTACCCATCCCTGGGTCGCGGCTCACGCCGCTCCTACAGGACTACCTCGCCGCGACCGAGGGTGCGCCCCGACCAGCGAACTCAGTACGCAAATTCCTTGAACACCGGGTCCACATTCCCACCCCACGCCCCATGGAACAACTCGAGCTTGCGCTCGGCCGGGCTCTTGCCCATCGCGACGAATTCCATCAGCGGTTCCAGGTAGATCGACTCGTCGGCACCGTTAGGGTTCAAACGCCCACGACGCTTCAGCCCGTGCGCGGAAATCTCCAGCGCACGACGCGACAGTTCGAGCACGTTGCTGTCGCGGAACGGCAGTTGGAAACCGTGCCGCGGCACGCCGTCGCGCAAGGCATGACGCTCGGCCGGGGTGAAGTCGAGCACGAGGTCCCAGGCCGCATCCAGCGCTTCGGCGTCGTACAGCAGGCCGACCCAGAACGCCGACAGGGCGCAGATGCGGTTCCACGGGCCGGAGTCGGCGCCGCGCATCTCCAGGTACTTCTTCAAACGCACTTCCGGAAACGCGGTCGTGGTGTGGTCGGCCCAATCCTTCAGGGTCGGGCGCTGGTTCGGATAGGCCGGCAACTTGGCGTCGAGGTAATCGCGGAACGACTGACCGCTGGCGTCGATGTACTCGCCGTCGCGGTAGACGAAGTACATCGGCACGTCGAGCAGATAGTCGACATAACGCTCGTAACCGAAGCCGTCCTCGAACACGAAATCGAGCAGGCCGGTGCGGTCGCGGTCGGTGTCGGTCCAGATGTGCGAGCGATAGGAGAGATAGCCGTTCGGCTTGCCCTCGGTGAACGGCGAGTCGGCGAACAACGCGGTCGCGATCGGCTGCAAGGCCAGCGAGACGCGGAACTTGCGCACCATGTCGGCCTCGTCGCGCACATCGAGGTTGACCTGCACGGTGCTGGTGCGGGTCATCATGTCCAGGCCGAGCGTACCGACCTTGGGCATGTACTCGCGCATGATCTTGTAACGGCCCTTCGGCATCCACGGCATTTCGTCGCGGCGCCACTTGGGCTGGAAGCCCATGCCGAGAAAGCCCAGGCCCATCGGTTCGGCGACCGTGCGCACTTCGCGCAGGTGGGTCGCGGCTTCGACGCAGGTGTCGTGCAGGGTCGCCAGCGGCGCGCCCGACAGTTCCAGCTGGCCGGCCGGCTCCAACGACACCGAGGCGTCGTCGCGGGTCAGGGCGATCACCCGGCCCTTCTCTTCGACCGGCGTCCAGCCGAACTGCACCAACCCCTTCAGCAAAGCCTCGATGCCGCGCTCGCCGTCGAAGGTCGGCGGGCGCAGGTCGTCGGTACGGAAGCCGAATTTCTCGTGCTCGGTGCCGATCTTCCAGTCCGAGTCCGGGCGCGCGCCCGACGCCAGATAATCGACGAGCATGGCGCGACCGCCGCCCTTGATATCGGGAATCTCAATATCTTTGACTTGGCTGGGACCGGACACATCCACCTCGCTGGCAAAACCTGCTGCAAGGCGGGATGCCCTGCTCGCGCATCTGGCGCGGAGGGCCGCCGGCCGTCGCGAAACGGTCCAGCGGCCACGGCCGGCGCCTCGCTGTACGAAGGCCGGCCGCTTGCAACATTGTCTGAATCAAGGTCTGGATATGCGGGACGTCGCCTACAATCGCAAGACCCCGGCAGTGTAGACCCAGCCTTGCACCGAACAACGTCCGCCTTGCAACGCTATGGTGCAGCCGTGTCGCTGGCCGATCTGCTAGGGACATCCCTGCTAGGGACGTCCCTGCGAGGGTCTCTTGTGCTGGCGACGCTTCTGGCCGGCGCGCTATGTGCGCCGGCGGCACCGGCCCAGCCGACGCCGTCGCAACTGGAACGCGGCAACGGTCCCGAACCGAGCACCCTGGACGCCCACCGCTGCCAGGAGATCGCCTGCGGCAACGTCCTGCGCGATCTGTACGAAGGCCTGGTGACCGAGGACACACGCGGCCGGCTGGTGCCGGGCATGGCCGAGCGCTGGTCGGTGTCGCCCGATGGCCGCAGTTGGACCTTCGTCCTGCGCGAAAACCTGCGCTGGAGCAACGGCGAGCGGATCGACGCCGGCCAGGTCGTCGCCAGTTTCCGCCGCGCGTTCGCGCCGGCGACCGCGGCGCCGTTCGGCGAGTTGTTCGATGCGCTCGACAACGCCCAGGCGGTGCAGGCCGGCAAGCTGCCGCCGGAGCGGCTCGGAGTGTCGGCGCCGGACCCGCGCAGCGTCCGCTTCCAACTCAATCGCAGCGCCTCGCTGCCGGCCTTGCTGACCCTGCCGATCGCGTTCCCGGTGTATCTGCCGGCGGTCGAACGGCATGGCGCACAGCACACCCGGCCCGGGCAGCTGGTCTCGAACGGCGCCTACCGGCTCGCCGCATGGACGCCGCAGGCGAATCTGCTGCTGGAAAAGAACCCGCGCTTCCACGACGCCGCCGCGGTCGCGATCGAGCGCGTGCGCTTCCAGGTCACCGAGGACGCCGCCGCCGAGCTGCAACGCTTCGCCGCCGGCGACCTGCACATCACCGAGGTGGTGCCGCCGCAGCCGCTGGCCTCGCTGCGCGCACGCTTCGGCTCGCAACTGCGCCTGTCGCCTTACCTCGGCGCGTTCTGGCTCGGCCTCAACGTCACCCGCCCTCCGTTCCGCAGCGACGCCTGCGCCCGCCACGACTGCGACGACCGCGCCTTGGCGCTGCGCCGCGCGCTGTCGATGGCGATCGACCGCGACAAGCTCACCCGCTACGTCACCGGCCTGGGCGAGACTCCGGCCTACGGCATCGTGCCACCGGGCATCGCCGGCTACACACCCGCGTCCACCTCCTGGGCGGCGCGGCCGCAAGCGCAGCGCGAGGCGCAGGCGCGCGCGCTGTATCGCCATGCCGGCTATTCCAGCGAGCAGCCGCTGGTGATCGAGCTGCGCTACAACACTTCGACGCCGCACCGTCGCCTCGCCCTTGCGGTCGCGGCGATGTGGCGGCAGACCCTCGGCGTGCAGGTGCGCCTGCGCAACGAGGAATGGAAAGTGTTCGTGCAGAACCGCAAGCAACGCACCATCACCCAGGTGTTCCGCGGCGGCTGGATCGGCGACCTCGCCGACGCGCGCAACTTCCTGGCCGCGTTCGGCAGCGACGGCCCCTTGAACTGGATGGGTTACGACAACCTCGCCTATCGCGAACGCCTGGCCAAGGCCGATGCGGCGAAGTCGGAAATCGCGCGCAACGCCTGGCTGCGCGCCGCCGAGCAGCGCCTGCTCAACGACGATGCGGCGATTCCACTGTATTTCTACAGCTCCAAGCATCTGGTGTCGCGACGCGTGCGCGGCTTCGAGTCGAACGCCCTGGACCGGCACGCGAGCCGCTGGCTGAGCCTGACGCCATGACCCCACGCGCCCCTTCCATGCAAGCGCGCCCGCGCACCAGGCATCCCGAAATGCACCGTTCCGAACGCGTCGGCTGGCTGCGCGCGGCGGTGCTCGGCGCGAACGACGGCATCGTTTCGGTCGCCGGACTGGTGGTCGGCGTGGCCGCCAGCGGCGCGACGCCCGCGACCATTCTCGCCAGCGGCATCGCCGGCACCGTCGCCGGGGCGATGTCGATGGCGGCAGGCGAGTACGTCTCGGTGCGCTCGCAAGCCGACACCGAGCGCGCCGATATCGCGGTGGAGCGGCGCGAACTGCGCGAAGACCCGGAGAGCGAGCTGGCCGAACTCGCGCATATCTACGTCCAGCGCGGGCTGACGCCCGAGCTGGCGCAGGAAGTCGCACGTCAATTGACCGCGCACGATGCGCTCGGCAGCCACGCCCGCGACGAACTCGGCATCACCGACACCTTGCGCGCGCGGCCGGTGCAGGCCGCGCTCGCCTCGGCCCTGGCCTTCGTCAGTGGCGCCGCCTTGCCGATCGCCGCGGTGCTGGCCGCGCCGGCCGGGCAGTTGGAGGCGGTCGCGATCCCGACCACTCTGGTGGCGCTGTCGATTTCCGGCGGCCTCGCGGCCTGGGCCGGCGGCGCGCCGCTCCTGCGCGGCGCGGCGAGGGTGGCGTTCTGGGGTGCGCTGGCGATGGCCGCGGCGACCTTCGTCGGCCGATTGTTCGACGTGACCGTCTGATGGCTACCGATATCAGCAGCCGCCATCGCGTCATCGCCCGGCTCGGCTCGCGTGTGCTGGAAGCGGTCATCACCTTGTGGCTGCTGGCGACGCTGTGTTTCGTGCTGCTGCGCGCCGCACCCGGCGGGCCGTTCGATACCGAAAAGGTCGCGCCACCGGAAGTGCAGGCCGCGCTCGACGCGCAGTACCGGCTCGACCAGTCGCTGCCGATGCAATACCTGGCCTGGCTCGGCGACGCGGCGCGCGGCGACCTCGGGCCGTCGTTCCAATACCCGGACTACACCGTCAATCAACTGATCGCCAACGCCTTGCCGGTGTCGGCGCTCAACGGCGGGCTGGCCTTGCTGCTGGCGCTGTTGCTCGGGGTGACCCTCGGCGTATGGGCAGCGTTGCGCGCGGGCGGCTGGACCGACCGCGCCCTGATGTTGCTGGCCGGGCTCGGCCTGGCGATACCGAAGTTCGTGGTCGCGCCGCTGCTGGTGCTGTTGTTCGCGGTGACCCTGCATTGGCTGCCGGCCGGCGGCTGGGGCGAATGGGACAACGTGGTGCTGCCGGTGATCGCCCTGGCCTTGCCCAACGTCGCCTACTGCGCGCGCCTGACCCGCGCCTCGATGCTCGACGTGCTGTCGGCCGACTACCTGCGCGCGGCGCGCGCACGCGGCCTGTCGGAAACACGCCTGCTGTTCGCGCACGCGCTGAAACCGGCGCTGCTGCCGGTGGTCGCCTGGCTGTCGCCGGCGCTGATCAACGTCGTCACCGGTTCGGCCGTGGTCGAGCAGGTCTTCGGCATCCCCGGCATGGGCCGCTACTTCGTCCAGGGCGCGCTCAACCGCGACTACACCCTGGTCCTGGGCGTGGTGCTGGTGATCGGCGCGCTGATCGTGGCGATCAACACCGTCGTCGATGCCTTGCGCGGCTGGATGGACCCGCGGCTGGAAGATTGAGGCCAGGACTCGGGACTCGGAACTCGAAGAGTCTAGCCCCCGCCGCGACCCCGCTTCTGCTCCAACCGAGTCCCGAGTCCCGAAACCCGAGTCCCGGCTTTACACTCCAACCATGCGCAAGAAGTCCAAGGCGACCTCGGTCGACATCGCCCACCTTGCCGGCGTTTCGCAGGCCACGGTCTCGCGCGTGCTCAGCGGCAGCCCGCTGGTCAACGCCGACACCCGCAAGCGGGTCGAAGCGGTGGTGCGCGAGCTCAACTACAAGGTCGACCGCCACGCCTCCAGCCTGCGCCGGCAGCGCTCGGGCACCCTGGCGATGCTGCTGTTCGAGGACCCGACCCCGGACGAGTCGCACATCAACCCGTTCTTCCTGTCGATGCTCGGCTCGATCACCCGCGCCTGCGCGCGCCACGGCCAGGACCTGCTGATCTCTTTCCAGCAACTGTCCGACGACTGGGCCGCCGATTACGAAGACAGCATGAAGGCCGACGGCCTGATCCTGCTCGGCTACGGCGACTACCTCGCCTACCAGGGCAAGCTGCAGAAGCTGGTCGAACAGGGCACGCGCTTCGTCCGTTGGGGCGCGGTGCTGCCCGACCAACCCGGGCTGTCGATCGGTTGTGAGAACGTCGGCGGCGGCCACCAGGCCGGTGCGCACCTGATCTCGCTGGGCCGGCGCCGGGTCGCGTTTCTCGGCGACGCCTCCAGTCACTATCCGGAATTCCTCGACCGTTTCCTCGGCTGCGAGCGCGCCCTCAACGAAGCCGGCCTGCCCCTGGACCGCGCCCTGCAGGTCGACGCCGAAAGCTCCGAAGACGCCGGCCACGACGCCGCGCGCGCACTGCTCGCCCGCGGCCTGCCGTTCGACGCCGTATTCGCCGCCAGCGACCTGATCGCCCTGGGCGCCATGCGCGCACTGACCGAACACGGCCTGCGCGTACCCGAAGACGTCTCCGTGATCGGCTTCGACGACATCCCGATGGCCCGCTTCGCCCACCCGCCGCTGACCACGATTTTCCAGGACACCAAGCAGGCCGGCGAACTGCTCGTCGACACCTTGATGAAACTCGTCCGCGACGAAGAAGCGCAGAGCATCCGGTTGCCGACGACCCTGGTGGTGCGCAAGTCCTGCGGGGCGGAGTGAGATCGGGCTCGCACGCGGTCAAGCTGCAAGCAAAAGCAAATCCCCCCTAGCCCCCCTTTTTCAAAGGGGGGAATGCTTCTGGCAGGAATATCGCGATTGCCGTTGCCGTTGCCGTTGCCGTTGCCGTTGCCGTTGCCGTTGCCGTTGCCGTTGCCGTAAAGATTTTGCTGTTGCTATTGCTGTGCGCGGCTTCGCATTAACGATGGCTAAAGAAGACCCGGAGGGCGGCGCGCAGGGATGCGCGCCGTTTTTCATCGGGACAGGGATGTCCCGTATGAAAAATCCCTGCGTCGGCATCGATCGTGCGGGCCTGTGATTCAAAACAAAGCATTTTTCTTGGGGCTGTCCTAGATAAGGATTCGATCTAGGATGCGAAATGGCGATAAGTCGTTGTCGGATAAGAAAAAAAGACCAACTTAGGCTGGTCGAGCTGTTCGTGGCCCAAGCGACAGCTCGTACCGCCGC